>DASTCK010000148.1:0-31426 GCA_035711225.1 Casimicrobiaceae bacterium | reverse complement strand
GCTCAACAGCATGCGGTCGACCGGGAACGCAGCGGCGCGTTACCACGCCCGCGACGCTCGCCGGTCCGCCGACGTCTACGCAACCGACGCAACGGCGGCGGACGTGCTGTTGCTCACCGACGGCGAAGTCTGGAACGCGGACGGGCTGATCGGCGAGGCTCGCACGTCACGTCAGCGAGTGTTCGTCGTGGGCATCGGCAGCGCGCCCGCCGAAGGCGTGTTGCGCCGCCTCGCCGAGGCGACCGGCGGGGCCTGCGAGTTCGTCGCGCCGAGCGAGGATGCGGAAGCCGCGATCCTCCGCATGTTCGTGCGCATGCGAGCGCCCCGGGTGGAGCGCGCCGAGATCGCCTGGCCGGCGACGGCCACGTGGACGGCGCCGCTGCCGTCGGGATTGTTCGGCGGCGAGACGATCCACACGTTCGCTGCGTTCGACGCCGAGCCGGTCGGCGCGGCCGTGTTGAATCTTCATTCGAAGAAAGGCGCATCTCCGCTGTCATCGACGGCGCAGCTCGGCGGGACGGTCGTCGAGGATCGGACGCTCGCACGAATCGCCGCTGCCCGGCGCATCGAGACGGCGACCGAAGCCGAGCAGTTGAAGCTGGCGCTCGACTACGGATTGCTCACGTCACGCACCAGCCTTCTCGTCGTGCACGAGCGTGCGGAGGGCGAGAAGGCCGCCGACCTGCCGCAGCTGGCGCAGGTCGCACAGATGCATGCGGCGGGGTGGCATGGCGTCGGATCGGTGAGGAGTGGCGACGCGCGCGTGTCGATGGCCATCTGTTTCGATGCGTCGGGTCTTGAGTCGGACGACTCCACGATCTTGCAATACCCGCCGATTCCTCGGCGATCGTTCGACGCGGCGTCTTTGGATGATCTCGAACCGGCGGAAGACCCCTACGTTCGCCGGTCGCGGGCACCTCTCGCGAGGCAACACCGCTTGGACGCGGCCGCATCCCTCGTGCGATTCGGGAATGCGCTCGAGGCCGCCGGAACGGCGAGCTTGCCGGCGACGATCGCGGATCTCGAACGACTCGGCGCCGGACCTGGATTCCTCGCGCAATTGCACGAGCTGGTCGCGCACGGGGATTCCGAGTCGACGGTCGTGTTGGCGTTCCTCGAAGCCTTCGCTACCTGGGACGAGACGCGCCTTCAGCCCTTGCTTTCCCGTCAACTGCGCAGGGCCCTGCGACACCTCTTCGCGACGGAGCTGGAAGCCGCAACGATGCGCGCGGAAGTCAGGAGGCTCGTCACCGACGCAATGACTGCCACGCCGGCCTGAGGGTCGTGCGGCATTCCTGTCCGGCTGCAGCCGGACGTTGTTCATCTCACGTTGCGAACGAAAGTTCGCATGAACGTCGGTGAACGTCGGGGTCAGACCGCGGCGTTGATTGCAGTGTCTGACCCACCAGGGCCGTCGCACCCTCGCCGACGGGCGGTCGCCCCGAGCTCATTCGCTGAGCCACCCGCAATCGCACGATGTCCTCGTCATTCGACACAGGGGAACATCATGCGAAACCACGCGAAACGAACCGTCGCCATCGCGACGATCGCCGCTCTGCTGCTCCCGGCCTGCGCGAGCCGTCCGGACAACGTCGTCGCGAGCCACGTCTCCACCAGCCGCTACGCCGACCGCACATGCAGGAGCCTCGCGCGCGAGCTCGACGAGGTGCAGGACGCGCTGCGCACGCAATCGGCGAAGCTCAACGACAAGGCGACTCAGGACGCGGTCGTCACCGGCATCGGCGTCATCCTGTTCTGGCCGGTGCTGTTCGCGCTTGGCAACAACGCCGGGCTCGAGGGCGACGTCGCCCGACTGAAGGGCGAGGAACAGGCGATCCGCAAGCAGATGCGCGATGCCGATTGCGAGGTCCCGCCGGCGAAGGCCTCGCCAGCCGAGACCGCCGCGCCTGGCCCGGGACCTTCGACGTCGCCCGCTTCGGCGAGCGGCGTAAAGGCTGCGGCACCCTAAAGTGCGGGACCCGGACAACGACGAGAAGATCCTGATGGCCTACCCGACGCCCAAGGCGCAGGATGGGTCGAGCGCCAACCGCGTGATCGCGACTTGGCGCGTCACGCATGACCGGGGTCAGACCCCAAGCAAGCGACACCGGGGTCAGACCCGTGCCGTACGACGCTGCCGAACCGGGGTCACGCCGCCGAGCCGGGGGTCAGACCCCATGCAATCGACACCGGGGTCTGACCTCCGCCGAACGACGCCGCCGATCTGACCCCGCCGTCGACGCGGCCGACCGTGCCGTACGACGCGGGCACGACCTTGGCGCGAGACTCCGCCGGCCCGCGACACACGACGGGGCGCCGAAAGGGGGCGGACTCGACTGGCAGGGCTTCGCCGCGATCGACGTTTCCGCGACGCGCTCTCTATTCGATCCGAGATTGCGCCGGCTCAAGTCGTTGTCGCGCCGTCCAAAACGCTCGGCCGAAAACGGTTTATGCTGGTGACGGCGGCCGAAGCGGGCGCGGAAATGTTACAGCGTCAACCGGCGGCGATCGCCCGGCGTTCCGATGGGTGCAGCGCGTCCGCTTTCCATGACCCGCTGTCCCGGCACCGGCGGCGCAGGACCGGCTCCCGGACGTTCAGAGCGGAGGTCATCATGCGCAGCAAACTCCACACATTCAGTCCCCTCGCCGCGGCCGTCCTGCTGGCGGTGGCGGCGGCCGCGGACGCTGGCGGCGGCGTGTACATGGGCGGCGGCGGTGGCGGCCGGGGAGCTTCCTCAGGTGGCGGTGGCTTCGGGGGGGCACGCGCGGGCGGCGGGTCCGGTCCGGCGATGAGCGCCCCGAGCGCCAACTACGGCTCGCGGGGCGCAGGACCCGGCGGAAGTCCGAACGGCGGCAACTGGAACGGCGGCCACGGCGGCAACTGGAACGGCGGCCACGGCGGCAACTGGCATGGCGGCCACGGCCATGGCGGCTACTACGGTGGCTATTACGGCGGCTGGTGGTGGCCGTACTGGGGCTTTGGCCTCGCGGCGACCTGGCCCTACTGGTCGGGCTACTGGGGCGATCCGTACTACTACTACGGCGCTCCGGCGACGACGTATTACTACGGCGCGCCGGCCACGACCTATTACTACGGAGCGCCGTCCGGAACGATCATCTACCGCTCCGACCAGAACGCGACGCCGGTCCCGCAGGGACCCGCGATCCGGCTCTACTGTCCGGCGACCAACCAGTTCTACCCGGACGTGAGCGAATGCTCGCAGCAATGGTTGCGTGTCCTGCCGAACGACGGTGCGGCGCCGGTGCCGCAGCAGCAGCCGGTACCGCAGTCCTCTCCGCAGCCGACACCGCAATCCGAAGCGCCGGCATCGCGTCCGGCGTATCCGAACGGGTCCAGCGGCTACGACCTGCAGTCGTCGAACAACGCGCCGACCATCGTCCGGGCATCGATGACGATGGCGGCGTCGATGCCGGTGAGCGCGAATGCGGCACTCGCCGACGCGAACGCGGTTGGCGTATGGCGTGCATCGAACAGCGTCAGGAAGATTCCGGCGCCGCGCGCGACGCTGCCGGGGCGGTCGGCGCCCGGCACGCTCGTCGCCGAGGTTCGCGCGGACTAGCCTTCGCGAGCGCGCTTTCGAACGCCGTCGCACGCGAGTGCGGCGGCGTTTGCATTTCTGGACTGTCAATGCGCGTGCCTGACCGGGCTGCGCGGCGCTGCGAGCGAAACGGGAGTCGGTTCGCGCTGCGCTCATGCATGGCCATGCGATCGTTGGCACGACGGGCCGCCATCCGAGTGCCGGGTCCGGCGGGCCTGCCGTCGGACGCCACTTCCGTATACTTGGCCGTTCCACGACGCCGCGCCCGCCCGGCCTTACCGGCCCCGCAACGCCATGACCGCCTCCGCCGGCCTCGTCACGTTCCTGTTCACGGACATCGAAGGCAGCAGCCGGCTGTGGGAGACGGACCCCGAGCGGATGCGCCCGGCGCTCGCGCGCCATGACGCGCTGATCCGCGGCGCGGTGACGCGCCACCGCGGCACCGTCGTCAAGATGCTCGGCGACGGCGTGCACGCCGCGTTCGACGATCCGCGCGATGCCGTCGATGCCATCCTGGAGCTGCAGCTCGCCCTCGCCGAGCCGCCGGCCGACGGCGGCCTCGCCCTGAAGGTTCGCAGCGGCCTCAACTGCGGCGCGGTCGAGCGCCGCGACGGCGACTTCTTCGGCAGCCCGGTCAACCGAGCGGCGCGCATCATGTCGAGCGCGCACGGCGGGCAGGTTCTGTTGTCGCAGTCGGTCGCGGCGCTCGCGGCGGATCGCCTGCCGAAGGACGTGACGCTGCGCGACCTCGGCCAGGTGCGCCTGCGCGACCTGACCAGCCCCGAGCACCTGTTCCAGCTCCTTCATCCGAAGCTGCGCCAGGATTTCCCGGCGCTGCGCTCGCTCGAGTCGACACCCAACAACCTGCCGCAGCAGGTGACGTCGTTCATCGGGCGCGAGCGCGAGCTGGCGGAGGTGAAGCGGCTGTTCGGCACGACGCGGCTCCTGACGCTGATCGGCGCCGGCGGCATCGGCAAGACGCGCATCGCGCTGCATGCGGCGGCCGAGGCGATGGACGACCATCCCGACGGCGTGTGGTTCGTCGACCTCGCGCCGCAGTCGGATGCCAGGCTCGTGCCGCAGACCGTCGCGACCGTCCTCGGCGTGAAGGAGGACGCGGGCCGCTCGGTGACCGACGCGGTCGTCGCCTACCTGAAGGACAAGAACCTGCTGCTGGTGCTCGACAACTGCGAGCACCTGCTGGCCGCGTGCGCGGAACTCGCTAGCCAGGTGCTGCGCGCCGGCGCGAAGCTCAAGATCCTCGCGGCGAGCCGCGAGCCGCTGCGCATCAGCGGCGAGACGACGTTTCCGGTCAGCGCGCTCGCCGTGCCCGACGCGCGCACGCGCGCGACGCCGGAGATCCTGCGGCACTACGAGGCGACCAAGCTCTTCGTCGATCGCGCGACCGCGGTCAATGCGCACTTCCGCGTGTCCGACGAGAACGCCCCGGCCATCGTCGACATCTGCCGCCGCCTCGAC
The DNA here is from genome assembly GCA_035711225.1 of Casimicrobiaceae bacterium. GTDB lineage: Bacteria > Pseudomonadota > Gammaproteobacteria > Burkholderiales > Casimicrobiaceae > VBCG01. Next base: position 26,387 of record DASTCK010000148.1, on the reverse strand, counting down.
GGCATTCCTCTCGCCATCGAGCTCGCCGCGGCGCGCGTTCGTGCGCTTCCTGTCGAGACCATCGCCACGCGGCTTTCCGACCGCTTCCGGCTGCTCGCCGGCGGCGACCAGACCGCGCTGCCGCGCCAGCAGACGCTGCGTGCGCTGATCGACTGGAGCCACGACCTCCTGATCGAGCACGAGCGCGTGCTGCTCCGGCGGCTCGCGGTGTTCGCGGGCGGGTGGTCGCTCGAGGCGGCGGAGGCGATCGGCGCGGGCGGCGACGTGTCGGAAGCCGAAGTGCTCGAGGTCCTCACGAACCTCGTCGAGAAGTCGCTCGTCACGATGGACGCCGAGGGCTCCCGCTACCGGCTGCTCGAGACGGTGCGCGAGTACGCGCTCGAGAAGCTCAGGGCGTCGGGCGAGTTCGACATCGCGTCCAACCGGCACCTCGAGTACTTCGCCAACTACGCCGAGACGATGCGCGCGCTGCCGCGCAAGCCCGAGCCGTGGCGCTACCTCACCCGCATGGACGCCGAGCGCGAGAACCTGCTCGCGGCCCATGCGTGGGCCGCACGCACGCCGGACGGCGGGCAGGCCGGGCTGCTGCTGGCGCACGGCATCGGTCGCTACCTGCTGGAGCGGGGGCAGGGGGCGCTGGGACGCCGCATCTCCGCCGAGGCGCTGGCGCGGCCGGACGCGCGGATCCGCAATCTCACGCGTGTGATGACGCTGTTCGAAGCCGGATGGCAGTCGATATCGATCGGGCGCTACGAGGAGGCGCAGCGGTGGCTGGAAGAGGCGCTGTCGATCGCGCGCGAGCTCGGCGACCGCCAGTGGGTCGCGCGCGTGCTCCAGCCGCTCGGCATCGCGGCGCTCGGCAATGGAAACCTGGCGGAGGCGCGTTCGCACGCCGAGGAGGCGGTCGAGCTCGCGCGCGAATTCGGGGACCAGCGGGAGCTCGCGGCGGCATTGACCGGGCTCGCGCAGATCGTTCGCATCCAGGGCGACCTCGACGCGGCGGAGCCGCTCTACGGCATGGCCGTCGACATCGTTCGCGAGCTCGGCGACCTGGAAGGCGTGGCGGTGTGCCTGCTGAACCTCGCGATGGTCTCGATCGGGCGCGGATCAGGCGAGCCCGTCCGCGACATGCTGCTGGAGGTCATCACGGTCGCGAGCGAGATCGAGTCGCGACCCGTCGGCCAGAGCGCGCTCGAGGTGTCCGCAGGGTATTGCGCGTGGCGCGAGGAGTGGGAATGCGCGGCGCGACTGTACGGCGTCGCGCAGGCCCAGGTCGAGGAGACCGGCTTCCAGCGCGATCCCACCGACGAGGCGTTCCTGCTGCCGCTGATCGAGCGCACGCGCGCGGCGCTCGGCGCGGCTGAGTTCGAGCGCCTGACGCGCGATGGACGCACGCTTACCTACGAGCAGGGGATCGACGAGGCGCGTCGTTGGCTGCGCGCCTCGTGATCGAAAGGACGTTCAGCCGTTCTTGAACACCGGGTCGACCGTGCACACGGCGCCATTGGACTTGTGGCGGAACGTCATGCGGTAGTCGTAGGTCGCCTTCGATTTCGAATTCTCCGCCTGCATCCTGAAGCGCTTGTAGCAGTCCCGGCCCTTGAACTTCACGGGATCGCTGCCGACGCCCGCGTCATCGCCGGACCAGGCGTCGTCGAACTGGTCGTCGTCGGACCCGTTCGTGTTCTTCAGGAATGCGCCGTCACCGAGCAGCGGGCAGAAGCGGAATTCCTCGGCGGGGCGTTGCTGCTCGTCGCTCGGGATCCAGGTGACGACGAACGTCCTCGAAGGCTTGTCGAAGACGATGTCGGGCGCCTTCGCTTCGCACACGCTCCCGCGCATCTTCGCCAGCACCTTGACCTGGCACCGGGTCTTGCCGAACGCGTCGGCCTTGCAGGTGACTTCGTCGAACGGCTTCGACGGATCGGTCGGCTCGGCGATGGCCGTCGGGAACACCGACGCGCCCTGGAACGTCGTCGTGCGCGGCGCATCGCTGGCGCAGCCCGGCAAAGCCAGCCAAGCCACGGTTGCTGCCACTCCCCATGCGTGTCTCACGATGCCCCCTGGTGAACGAACGCTCGCGCGGCCCGGCCCAAGCCGGATCGTCGGGCCGCCATTCGAGCGACCGTGGCCCCGGCGGCGCGATACGCGGATCGCGTCGCCCGGTTCGCCTTGCGTGATGTGAGGCAGCGGATGCGCGCGACGTGCGCGCTGCTCATCCGTTCTTGAAGAAGGGATCGATCGTGCAGGAAGCGCCGCCAGGTGCGCGGAAGCGAATTCCGTAGCGGTACACATTGCCGGCGGTGCCCGGGTCGTTGTGCCAGACCCAGTTGCGCACCGTGGTGCACGCCGCGATCTTGCCGTGACCCGCGCGCGCGCCATCCTCCTTCTCCGAGCGGAAGGTCTCGAAGATCTGCTTCGTTCCCGGCTCCCATCCCGGCTTCAGGAAGGCGTCGTCGCCGTCGCAGAAGCGATAGGGGCCGTCGAGCCGCCACGTCACGACCACCGGCTTGCCGCCGGTGAACTGGAGGTAGTCGGGGTCGACGGCGAATCCGCCGGCTTCGCAAAAGTACGGTCCCTGGGCGTTCGGCGTGATCCTGACGTCGCAGTGCGCGCCGGGCTGCGAGGTATCGCATCGCTGCCATGGGGCGTCGCGCGGTGTCATCGGCAACTGCGCGCATCCGAACGTCACGACGGCGGCCGCGACGGCGGCGACAACGGTCCTGGTCGACATAGCTCGTCCCCTTCGTTGGTCCGCGAGGCATGCCCCCGTGCGTGCTCCGATGCTCCGGGGCACGTCGCACCGCGTTCGCCGCGACGGGCGCCGAGGCGCCGCTCCCGGCGTGTCCCGGGCATCGACATCGGGCGATGCGACGCGGCGGAGTCTGGCGCCATTCGACGTTGTACGCAACAGACGGCGCGGCGAAGAATCCGCGGGCGGAAGGCGACAAGTTCGCGGAGGCGGGGGAAGGTGGCGGCCGCCGCGAGGCTGCCGGCACCGAGCGCCGGAAAGCGAAGGGCCCGCGCGACGGCGGGCCCCTCGGGGAAGAAATGGTGGCGAGCCAGGGACTCGCAGCAGGCCTGGCCACTCGTAACTAGATGATTTCAGATATCTTTTACCCACCCCTGCGCGGCTTCCCGTGGCCTTCGCTCGTCCCGCAGCTGGCATTCCCCAGCAAGCGGCGAGACACCCGAGGGACCGTGTGCAACCCCCGCCCGCATAGCTATAGTGGGCGGGCAACCTCAAGAGGCGGAAGGCCATGAAAAAACCACTTCGCGTTATCGCTGTGATGTTCCTATGCGTCGTGGCGCCTCTCGCGAATGCGAACGGGCCCGGGGAGTTCGGCGACAACGCCACCGCCTCGAGGGCAAAGGATCTCGACGTCAACGGGCGGCTCGAGATCATCGGCACGGTCGCCTACGTCTACAACAACTTCAACCAGACGATTCGCTTCGGGTTCGAGAGGCTGAAGAACACGAGCTCGCATTCGTCGGGGGCGATTCTTGTCAGGATGATCCTGACGAGCACGCCGCTGTTGCAGGGGCAGAACTACACCTTCTGGACGCTCGGGGAATTTGCGCTCGACCCGCTGCTGCCGGGCCAGTCCTACCTCGACGTGGCCAACACGGTGCCAATGGCAGTCCCGCCGGATGGCGAGTATTTCATCTACATCGCCTCGTTCGAATTCGAAGCGAACCCGTCATGCGTTCCGAACGGCTATTGCCTCGACGATTTCGTCCCGTTCCCCAGGAAGATCCGGGTGACGAACGGAATACTCACCGATTTCACACCGCCGATTCCCGACGATTTGACTACGCTCGCCGTCGAATATTTCCACGCCGGCTTCGGTCACTACTTCGTGACCGCCGACCCGGCCGAAATCGCAGGTCTCGATGCAGGCGCCTATAACGGCGCGTTCCAGCGCACGGGACAGCAATGGAAGGTATGGAGGACCGGGCCTGCGTTCGACATGTGCCGCTTCTTCACCGCGCCCGGCGCGTTCGGCACGAAGTCTTCGCACTTTTATACGGCGATTCCCGCGGAATGCAGCGGGCTCAAGCTCAACCCGGTCTGGATCTACGAGAACATCGCGTTCAAGGTGCTGCTCCCGTTCGATGGCGCATGTCCCGCGGGCACGCAGACACTCTATCGTCTATACAACAACGGACAAACCGGAGCGCCGAACCATCGCTACACCGTCAGTCCGGCCATTCGCTCCCAGATGATCGCGCAGGGTTTCGTGCCCGAGGATCCCAACAATTCCTGTGTGCCGCTGTAGTCGCCGACGCGATCACGCGATTCATGGGCCGCTTTCAGGTCCGTGGTGACACCCGGTGGGGCAGGCGCCATCGCGATACAAGGCGGGGGGCGGGGTGGGCGCGTGACGCCCCAGGCGCCTGAGGCCCGAAGCGGAAAAGACGAAGGCCCGCGCATGGCGGGCCTTCGGGGGAATGGTGGCGAGCCAGGGACTCGAACCCCGGACCAAAGGATTATGATTCCTCTGCTCTAACCAGCTGAGCTAGCTCGCCAAAGCCTTGAATTATCGCCGGGTTTTGGCGGGGCGTCAAACGGCGCCGCGATGTTCAGCCTGCTCCGTTCGGCCCCTTCTCGCCGGGTCGATGCGCAGAGAGGCCGCGGAACCGATCCCCGGGAACAGGCACCGAAGCCTGGCTCCGAAGTCCGCCCCCCGCGACCGAAACCGGGTTCAGAGCCTGGTTCCGGCCGCGGCCCCTCCTCGTCCCCGTCCATCCCGGCGCCGGGCGTTTCGTCCGGCGCAGCCCCCGATTCGTCGCGAGGCCATGGCGGGTGAATCCGAATCGCGGACACTTCGCATCCAAGAGGCATCGCGACGCAACGCGAGCCGACAAGAAACGAGGAGAGACGACATGGACCGCCTGACCACCACCATCGAACGCACGACCATCGCCGCCGCCGCGCTCGTGCTGTCGACGCTCACGCTGCTCGCCGCGACCGTCGCCCCGGCCAACGCCGATCAGTCGCAGCTGAGCGCGAAGCTCAAGGGCAACGTCGAGGTCGTGATGGTCTCGATGCAGCCCGCGACGCGCGTCAACTGATTTCGCCCGGTTTCCCCAACGGGTCCCGCGGGTCGGGACCCGAATTTTTTCCCGCCATGCCGCATCTGCGCGATCACGGTTACGAAGCGGTCTCGAGCGACGACGATTCGTCGCTCGGCGCTGCGCTCGCGCGCAGTCCCGCGGCTCGCAGGGACGTCGTCGCGACGACCCTGGCGTCGATGACGCCGAACGCGTCACGTCGTCGCGTGCAGAACGCCGGGAGCCGGGGCAGCTTCCCCGCCGTGGGGCTCGGCGTCCTTCCTCCGACCCGCGGCAGGGAAGCCGAACCTCAGGCGAGCCGCTTCCTCAGGTAACGCATCACCGGCCCGATCAGCGGCAGCTTCGCGTACAGCTCGTTCGCCGCATCCCAGTAGTCACGGTGGTAGGAAATGCGCCCGTCAGCCGAGAACTTGAGGTGCGTCGCCCCGTGGATGCGCTGCGTCTCGCGGGGCCGCCACCTCTTCACCCGGTAGGTCATGTCCCAGGTGAGCATCGCGCCGCCGCTGTCGGCGATCGTCTCGAGCACGACGAAGCGCACGTCGTCGAGGTGCTCGAACATCTTCTCGTAGACACGTGCGATCGCCGCCGTGCCCGCCACCTCGTTGAACGGGTCGCGGAAGTACGCGCCGTTCGCGTAGACGTCGCCGATGCGGGCGACGTCGGCGGGCGCCATGGTCTCGAAGAACGCCTTGGCGCGGAGCGCGGCGGCGCGGATGGCGGATGCGTCCGTCATGGGCGTGTGAGCCGGTGTCGGGTACGTGCCTGACACCGGGGGGTCAGAGTCCGGTGGCGCGGCGAACCGCGGCGAAGTACAGGCGGTAGGGCAAAAGGCGCAGGAGCTTGAGCTGCCGGGTGAACGCCTTCGGGAAGTGGATCTCGAAGTCGCCGCGCTCGATGCCGGCGACGATCTCTTGCGCGGCCTCGTCCGCGTCGATCAGGTGCGGCATCCTGAACTCGTTGCGCGCGGTGAGCGGCGTGCGGACGAAGCCCGGGTTGATCAGGTAGACGCCCAGCCCGCGCGGATGAAGGTCGAGGTAGAGCGTCTCCGCGAAGTTGATGAGCGCCGCTTTCGAGGCGCCGTAGATCAGCGCCTTCGGCAGGCCGCGGTAGCCGGCGACCGACGAGACGATGCCGATCGCCCCGTTCCCCTGCCCGAGCAGCGTCGGCACGACCGCGGCGATCGTGCCGATCACGCCGTGCAGGTTGGTCTCGAAGAGTGCGCGCGACTTCGCCTCGGTGAGCTCCCAGGCGCGAACCTCCGCGTGCGTGCCCGCGACGACAAGGACGAGGTCGACCGTTCCCCACGCCGAGACGATGCGCTTCCACGCGGCGTCGACGGCGGTCGCATCGGTGAAGTCGAGCGGCTCGACGAGCGCACGCCCTTCGCCGAGCGCGTCGCCGGCCACCTTCGCCAACGTGTCGGCGCTGCGCGCCGACAACGCCACGCGGGCACCGCGCGCGAGCAGCAACTTCGCCGTCTCCGCCCCGATGCCCGTCGACGCCCCGACGATCCAGACCCTGGCGTCGGGCCATGCGGGCAGCGGCGGATTGAGCGGGGCGAGCAACGCGGCCTCAGCGCTTGCGGAACGCGATGGTGATGTCGCCCAGCGGGATGCCGAACTTCGACATGCGCGTGCGGTTGAGAAGCGTGGCCTCGTCCATCTGGAACATCCAGTCGTCCATGTCGAGGTTCCAGGTCGAGCCGTCGATGGGCACCGCGAGCACGTAGCGCAGGTTGAGAGCATTGCCGGCAGCCGCCCCGGTGGCCGTCCCGACGACGTCCGCGGCCGTCGCCGTGTAGCGGTCGCCGTCCTTGACGACCGTCCACACGCGCTTCTCGCGCCGACCGTCGGCGTAGGTGAAGCTCTCGTCCAGCGTACCGGTGTCGCCGCGCCAGCGGGCGTCGATCGCGACGTGGAAGCGCCGGATCACCTTGCCGCTGCGATCGTACACCAGGCCCCACGCGTCGATCGGACCGTCGAAGTAGCGCCGGAGGTCCAGTTGCGGACGCTCGGCGGCGTAGCCGGCGACGTCGACGCCCGCGCAGCCGGCCATCGAAGAGGCGACGACGAGCGCGAGCGCGAGGCGCACCGAGGCGCCGGGAGAGAAGCGTGACGTCATGGCTCAGGTCCGGAACGCGGAACGGGTGAAGGCGACGAGTGCCGCGAGCGCGCCGAGCTTCAGCGCGCACGGCAGCGCCGCGTAGACGAGCGCCAGCGCGCGCGTCGCGGCAGGGTCTTGCGTGCCCGGCGCGTAGCCGACGGCACTCAACAGCGGCAGCGCGATGCCGGCGGCGAGCGCGAGGTTCAGCTTGGTCGCGAGCGTCCAGACGCCGAAGTACGCGCCGGTACCGCGCATCGTCCCCCGCCGGCCGATCACGTCCGCGAGGATCGACGGCGGCAGCGCGAGGTCGGCGCCGAGCGCCAGGCCCGACGCGGCGCAAACGATCGCGAACGCGACGATGTCGCCCGGGCCGAGCAGCGCAGCGCCCACGAAGGCGAGGATCGCGACGACCATCGATGCACCCCACGCGGACGCCTTCCCGAAGCGCGCCGACAGCCTGGTCCAGAGCGGCAGTCCGGCCGCTCCGGCGATGAAATAGACCGCGAGCAGCCACCCCTGGCTGCCTTCCGCCCGCAGCACGTCGGCGACGAAGAACAGCACGAGCGTGGCCGGAATCGCGGCCGCGATGCCGTTGGCGACGAAGACCGTGAGCAGGCGACGGAACGCCGGGTCGCGCAAGGCGTGCGCGAGAGCGGCCGCCAGCGATGTCTCCGTCGGGCGCGCGCGTGGGGCGGCGGGTGCCGCCAGCGTGACCGCGAGGCAGGCCGCGACGATGCCGGCATACGCCAGCGCGAAGCGCGGCAGCCCGGCGGCTTCGCCGCCATCGCCGCCCAGCAGGCCCGGCGCCACGCTTGCCAGCACGACGCCCGCGAGCGCGATGCCTTCGCGCGTGGCGGTGATGCGCGTGCGCTCGAGCGGGTCGGCCGACAGCTCGGCGCCCCACGCGTTGTGATTGATCGTCGCGAGCGAGTAAGCCGCGTAGACCACCACCAGCGAGACGGCGAGCCACGCGAGCAACGCGACTTCGCCGGTCACCGGCGGGAGGAACGACGCGATCATGCCGAGCGCGAGTCCCGGCGCGGCGATGGCGATGAGCCGCTTGCGCGCGGGCCCGCGGTCGCTCCAGACGCCGAGCAGCGGATCGACGATCGCGTCGGCGAGGCGCAGCGCGAGCAGCAGCGCTCCCAGCGACGCGAGGCCCACGCCGAGCGTTTCGCCGTAGAACCTTGGGAGGTGGACGTAGAGCGGCAAGGCGCCCATCGCCAGCGGCAGCGCGAACGCGCCGTACGCGAAACGCGAGCCGGCCGTCGATCGCGACACGAGTTCCGGCGGGACCGGGAGGGCCGCGTCGCCGGTCGTGGGCGAGCTCACCGGGCGCCTTCCACCAGGCCGAGCAGGCGCGCGCGAAAATCCGGCCGCGACGTGCTCGGGTCGAGCCAGATTCCGAAGAATGCGCGCGCGAACGACGGGTCGGCGACCTCGCCGATCGGGCGTCCGTTGTGGAAGAAGCGCGCGCCGCCCGACGGGATGTTGACGCCGGTGAGGCGATCGCCTTTGCCCACCGAGGGGAAGATCGCCTTCATCGCCTCGCCCCAGCGCGAGCGCTCGGCGGCCGTGCCGTAGCCGAGCTTCGCGATCTCCTCGATGCTGCGCTCGGCGATCTTCGCGCCGTCGAGGGCGCGGTGGTAGTGGAGATCGAGCGCGAAAGGGCGTGCGATCGAGAAGTCGGGCGCGCTCGCCCAGTACCAGCCGTCGTACACCGCGAAGCCGAACACGCGCATCTCGCCGCCGCCCACGGGGCGCGCGTCGGGGGCGAGGGCGGCGACGGGCGCCGGAAGCGACGGGGCGGCCGCGAAGGCGAGGTTGGGCGAAACGAGCGTCGCGACGCAGGCGGCGATAAGCCACGTCGCCAAGGCGGCCTCGCGCTTGTCGGTGCCGCCGGGGGTCGGGTTCGATGCCGGGTCTTCGACCCCGTATCGAACCCGACCTCGGGTTCGGCCTTCAGCGACGTTCGAACGTGTATTGGCCGACATCGGTGGTCGCGGTCGCGAATCCGGCGATGCAATAGGCGAGGTAGAAGCGCCAGCAGCGGAGGAACGCTGCGTCGAAGCGTCGCTCGATCGCCTCGGCGTGCGCGTCGACCGCGGCGAGCCAGCGGCGCAGCGTCTCGGCATAGTCGGTGCCGAAGCGGTGCACCGCGACCGGCCGCAGGCCCGCGCGCTCCGCTTCGGCGACGAGGCGCGACGCCGACGCGAGCATGCCGCCGGGGAACACGTACTGCTGGATGAAGTCCGATTGCGTGCGGTAGCGCTCGAAGCGCTCGTCGGCGATCGTGATCGCCTGGATGCACGCGCGCCCGCCGCCGCGGAGCGCGTCGCGGATCGCGGCGAAGTACGCCGGCCACCAGCGCTCGCCCACCGCCTCGACCATCTCGATCGACGCGACGCCGTCGAAACGGGCATGCACGTCGCGGTAGTCCTGCAGGCGCAGCTCGGCACGGTCCGCCAGGCCCGCGCGGTCGATGCGCTCGCGCGCCCATTCGGTCTGTCGCCTGGACAGCGAAATGCCCGTCACGCGATGGCCGGCGCGCGCGGCGGTCTCGGCGAAGCCGCCCCAGCCGGCACCGATCTCCAGCACGCTCGAGCCGGGCGCGAGGGCGAGCTCGCCGAGCAGCCGGTCGTACTTCGCCTGCTGCGCGGACTCCAGCGTGCGCGAGCGATCGCCGTCGAAGAGCGCCGACGAGTACGACATCGTGCGATCGAGCCACAGCGCGTAGAAATCGTTGCCGAGGTCGTAATGCGCGGCGATGTTGCGTCTCGCGCCGCGGCGCGAATTGGCGTTGAGCCAGTGGCGCAGGCGAAGCAGGCCGCGCCTCCAGGCGCGGCCGTAGAACGCGTTCTCGATCGCCGGCTGGTTCGCCGCGAGCACCGTGAGGAGCTGCGGCAGGTCGGGCGTCGTCCACGAGCCCGCCATGTGCGCCTCGCCGAACCCGACGTCGCCGCTTTTCAGCGTGTCCGCCGCGAAGCGCCAGTCGGCGACGCGCAGCACCGCGGGCGATGCATCCGCGCCTGCGCACGGCGGACCGCCGGGTCCGAAGCGATGGACGTTGCCGTCGGGCGCATGCACTTCGAGGCGCCCGCGGTCGAGGCGCGCGAGGATCGCTACGAGCAGCCGGCCCGCGGTGCCGGCGCCGCCGGGGCGGGCCGACGTACGGTGCGACGTCGGCGAGGGAAGGGTGGTCGACATCAGCGGGTCAGCGCCGCGTCGGGCGGCGCAGGCTTGGTGAAGTACGGCACGCGCCTGATCGCGAGCTTCGCGGCCTGCCAGTGGATGCGCAGCACCACGGCCAGCGTGAACCAGCGGTAGCGCCACAGGAGCGCATGGGCGGAGCGGCGATCGAGCGCCTGCGCCTCGCCCGAGATCCACGTCTCGAGCACCGGTTGCGCGTGACCGTCGTCGTCGAAAAAGTCGATGCGCGCGAGCCAGCGCTGCGGCCCGAAATGGAACCGGAACGCATAGCGGCCCTTGACCTCGCAGAACGGCGAAACGTGGAAGACCTTTTGCGCGGTCAGCGTCTCGCCGGACGCGATCGGGCCGCCGTCGGCGCGAGCGACGAGATAGTCGTGGCATTCGCCGAACGTGTTGCGCACCTGGACGAGCACCGCGCGCACGTCGGCGTCGCGGTCGTAGGCGACCCAGAACGTCACCGGGTTGAACAGGTAGCCCAGCATGCGCGGGAACGCGTGCAGCACGACCTCGCCATCCGCGGCGACCCCTTCGCGCGCGAGCAACGCGCGCACCCAGGGCAGCAGCGGCGAGCCGTCGCGCGGACCGTGGTCGCGATCGTGGACGGCGATCGCACCGCGGGCGTTGCGGGCGACGCCGCGCGCGCGCAGCTCGTCGAGGCGCGACAGCGGCATGCGCAGGCAGAAGCCGGGATACGAGAAGGCATGGGCCGCCGGCCGCGTGCGCCGGTGCGCGATCTCGCCGGCGAGGATCGCGAAGCCGTCGGCTCGCAGCGTGTCGAGGCTGTGCAGCGCGGCGTCGGGGAGGCGGGCGTTCATGCGCGAGCTCCGTTCACGCGGCAACGCGATCGTCGTGCGGCGCCCGCGTCACTGTCACGCGCCGTGCGACGCTGTCCGCGACAGCATGCGCGGAAGCGAGACCATCCTCGTGGAAGCCGTGCCCGAGCCAGGCGCCCGCGTACCAGGTGTGGCGCACGCCCTGCAGCCGCTCGAGCGAGCGTTGCGCGGCGACGGCGCCGGCGTCGAGCAGCGGGTGCGAGTACTCGAACTCCTCGAGCACGGCGCGCGGGTCGGGTTCGAACGGCGGGTTCAGCGTGACGATCACCGGCGTGGACGTCGGCAGGGGCTGCAAGCGGTTGATGAGGTAGCTGACGGCGACCGGCCGATCGCCGCGCGGATCGTCGGCGGTCAGGTAGTTCCAGCTCGACCACACGCGGCGCGAGCGCGGCAGCAGCGTCGTGTCGGTGTGCAGGATCACGCGGTTCGGCTGGTAGCGGACCTGCGCGAGGAGCCGCGATTCGTGCGCGGATGGATCCGCGAGCAGCGCGAGCGCCTGGTCGCTGTGGCACGCGAGCACGATCGCGTCGAAGAGCTCGGCGCGGCGCTCCGCGGTGTCGACCTCGACGCCGCGCGGCAGGCGCCGCACTGCCGAGACGCGCGTCGACAGTCGCACGTCGTCGAGGTTCGCGACGATCTTGCGCACGTAGCTGCGCGAGCCGCCGCGCACGGTCCGCCACTGGGGGCGGTCGGCGATCGAGAGCAGGCCATGGTTGTGGCAGAAGCGTACGAACGACGGCAGCGGGAAGTCGAGGATGTCGCGCGCGGGCGACGACCAGATCGCGGCGGCCATCGGGACGAGGTACCAGTCGCGGAAAGCCTCCGAGTACGACTCGGCGTCGAGGTATTCGCCGAGCGTGACGGACCACACGCGCCCGCCTGGCCGCCCCCGGGGCGCGTCGCCTTCCCGGCGGGAGTCGCGCGCAGCGCGCATAGGAGGGGTGACGCGCCCGCCGGGCCGCCCCAAGGGCGCGTTGCCCCCTCGGGGGGAGGCGCGCGCAGCGCGCATCGGGGGGAAACCTCCTCCACCGCGTTCGAGCGACGTCGCCTCGCGGTTGAAGCGCACGATGTCGCGCAGCATGCGCCAGTACGCGGGCCGCAGCATGTTGCGCGGCTGCGCGAACAGCGTCGTGAGGTTGGTGCCGGCCCATTCGAGGCCGGCGCGGTCGTTGCGCACCGAAAACGACATGTCGGAGGGCACGCTGTCGACGCCGAGCTCGTCGAACAGCCTCACGAGCTTCGGATAGGTGCGGTCGTTGAACACGAGGAACCCGGTGTCGACCGGGAACGAACTCCCGCCGAGCGTGACGTCGACGGTGTGCGAGTGCCCGCCGGGCTCGCGCTCTCCCTCGAACACGGTGACCGCGTGGCCCTGGCGGGACAGGAGCAGCGCGGACCCGAGTCCGGCGATGCCCGATCCAACGATCGCGATGCGCATGGCTTCCCCTTTGCGGCCGGCTCGACGACGCGGCCTGCTAGCGACGAGCGGCGGAGACGCCAGCGACCGCGACGTCGCGCCCTCGCCTGCGTCTACGCGACGGCGGGGCGGCTGGATGCGTGGGGGATGCCCGGGACGAAAGGCTCGTCATCCGCGACCCGCGCTCGCCGGCTCGGCGAGCATCTGCTCGATCGCGCGCACGAACTCGCGGCTGTCGGGCTCGACGGCGCTGCGGAAGCTCGTCACCTTCACGCCGCGGCGGTCGATCAGGTACTTGTGGAAGTTCCATCGCGGACGCTCGCCGGTGCGCGCGGCGAGCTCGGTGTACAGCGGGTTGTCGGCGACGCCGCTCACCGACGTCTTCTCGTACATCGGGAACTGCACGCCGTAGGTGGTGCGGCAGAATTCGGCGATCTCCTGGCTCGTCCCCGGCTCCTGGCCGCCGAAGTCGTTCGACGGGAACCCGACGACGACGAGCCCGCGGTCCTTGTACTTGCGGTAGAGCGCCTCGAGCCCCTCGTACTGGTGCGTGTAGCCGCAGTAGCTGGCGGTGTTGACGACGAGGACGACCTTGCCGCCGTAGTCGCACAGCGACTCCGTCTGCCCTCCCTGCAAACGCTGGAAGCGATGGTCGAGGAGCGCAGGACAGCTGGCGGTCGCGCCGCCCGCCTGGCCGAACGACGGTCCGGCGAGGACGGTCAGCAGGAGGGCGGTCGTCAGTGCCGACGCCGCGCGGGCGGCCCTGCCGGGGGTACGGCGGGACGTCGGGGAGGCTCGTGCGACGGACGGCTGGACAGGAGGCATGTTTGTCCTGGACAATTCAACGATTCGGCGCGACATTAGACCTCCAATGCGTTATTGTCAACCCTTCGTCCAAGACAATCCGTCCCCCGTGACCAGCCCCAGCCCCAGCCGGACCGGCTTCAACATCAGCGCCGTCGAGCGGGACACCGGCCTGTCCAAGGACCTCCTGCGGATGTGGGAGCGCCGCTACGGGTACCCGAGCCCGGCGCGCGACGCCGCCGGCGAGCGCCAGTACTCGACGGCCGACGTCTCCAAGCTCCGCGCCATCAAGCGGCTGATGGACGTGGGCATGCGTCCCGGCAAGATCATCCACGAATCGCTGGACGAGCTGAACGCGCTGGCGGATGCACGGGCGTCCGCTCGCAAGGATGCGGTCGCGCCGGCGCTCGAGCGCGAGATCCTCGAGGCGCTCAAGCGCCACGACACCGGCGGCCTCCAGCAGATCCTCGTCCAGCTGGTCATGCGCCAGGGGCTGCAGCGCTTCGTGCTCGACACCGTGACGCCGCTCAACCGCGCGATCGGCGACGCGTGGATGCGCGGCGATCTGCAGGTGTTCGAGGAGCACCTCTACACCGAGCAGGTGAACATGGCGCTGCGGGCGGCGATCAACGCCTTCCCGCGCGCGCAGGGCGCGGAGCCGCGCGTGCTCCTGACCACGTTCCCCAACGAGCAGCACGGCGTCGGCCTGCTGATGGTGGAGGCGCTGCTGGTGCCCGAGGGCGCGCATTGCGTGTCGCTCGGCACGCAGACGCCGATCGAGGACATCCGTCGCGCCGCCGTGGCGCACAAGGCGCACATCCTCGCGCTGTCGTTCTCCGGCGCGTTCCCGCTGCGCGTCGCCGTCGACGGGCTCGACGCACTGCGGACCCAGCTGCCTTCGCACGTCACGATCTGGGCGGGCGGCGAGATGACCCGCCGCATGCGCAAGACGATTCCCGGCATGGTGCTCCTGCCCGACCTTGCCTCGGCGATCCCCGCGCTGAAGAGCTGGCGCGCGCACTGGATGCCGCCCGCGCGCCAGGGATCGGGGTAACGGCCCGCCCTCCGCGCCGTAACCTTCGACCTCAGGGGACGGAGGATTCGCTCTGACTCCCGGACGCGGGAACGCTACAGGGCGCGCGATGGTGCGCGTGCATCCACCCGATGCATCCGGCCGTATCCCGGGGTAGGACGATCGCCGTCCGCGAAGCGGCCGGGACGGACGCGCGCGCCCACCCGTCCGCCGACCGCGTCGCACGCCCCGAACCGGCTAGAATCGCCTGTTGGACACGCGTCGCAGGACACCCGATGCTCTACCCGGAGCTCTTCCGCAACTTCGAGTCGGTCCGCTGGTCGATGGAAGCCGACGTGCCGTGGTCGACGTTCGACCCGGCGCGGCTCTCCGACGAGCAGGCGCGCACGATCAAGATGAACGCGATCACCGAGTGGGCGGCGCTGCCGGCCACCGAGATGTTCCTGCGCGACAACCGGCACGACAGCGACTTCTCCGCCTTCATGTCGATCTGGTTCTACGAGGAGCAGAAGCACGCGCTGGTGCTGATGGAGTACCTGCGCCGCTTCCGTCCCGACCTCGTGCCGACCGAGGACGAGCTGCACGCGGTGCGCTTCGAGTTCGACCGCGCCCCGGCGCTCGAGACGCTGATGATGCATTTCTGCGGCGAGATCCGGCTCAACCACTGGTACCGGCGCGCCTCCGAGTGGCACACCGAGCCGGTCATCCGGCGCATCTACGAGCTCATCTCGCGCGACGAGGCGCGCCACGGCGGCGCCTACCTGCGCTTCATGAAGCGCGCGATCGAACGGTTCGGCCTCGAGGCCAAGCGCGCGTTCGCGAAGATCGGCGTGCTGATGGCGAGCGCGGGCCGGTCGGGCAAGCCGCTGCACCCGACCAACCTGCACGTCAACGAGGCGCTGTTCCCCAACGACACCGTGCAAAGCCGGTTGCCCGATCCGGCGTGGCTCGAGCGCTGGCTGGACGAGCAGATCCGGTTCGACGCGAGCTGGGAGAAGCGCGTGGTCGGGATGATCCTGCACAACCTGGGCAGCCTGTTCGGCCAGAGCTTCGCGACGGTCCAGGAGCTGAACCGCTTCCGCAAGTCGCTCGCGACGCCCGCCGCCGCGCCGCTGCCGCTCTGACGCACGGCGCGCGCGGGGAGCGCGCAAAGGAGCCGCCGATGTGGACCGCGGTCTCGCTCTGGATGGTCATCGGAACCGGCATCGTCGCGTTCGCGCTCGGCGCGGCCAATGCGATGCGCGCGGGCCAGTCGCCGTGGCCCTGGATCGCGGCGATCCCGCTCCTCTACCTCGGGCTCATCCTGCTGTTCACGCTGCTCTACTTCGCGATCGCGTGGGTGCGGCGCTCCGCGCGCCCCGCCTACGCGCGCCTCGACCTGCACCGCGCACTGAGGATGTTCCGCCGAGAGTTCCTCACGATCGCCGGATGGGCGCCGCGCATGATGACCTACCGGCGGGTGTCTCGCGATCCCGTGCCTGCGCCAGCGAGCGATCCGGTGATGCTGCTGCACGGCGTGCTGTGCAACGCGGGCGTGTGGCGCAGCATGAAGCGGCGGCTGGCGCGGGCCGGGATCGGGCCGCTCTACGCGCCCTCCTACGGTCCGCCGCTCGCGTCCATCGACCTCTTCGCCGACCAGATCGCCGCCAAGATCGATGAGATCCTGGCCGCGACCGGCGCGAAGCAGGTGTCGATCGTCTCGCACAGCATGGGCGGGCTGGTCGCGCGCGCCTACGTCGCCAAGTACGGCGGCGACAAGGTGAGGCGCGTGATCACGATCGCCGCGCCGCACGCCGGCAGCGTGCACGCGTGGCTGTTCCCGGGGACCTCGCTCGCCCAGCTGCGCCCGGGCAATGCGTGGCTCGACGCGTTGCCGGCGCCCGCGCCGGGGGACTCGCCCGAGTTCGTGTCGATCTGGTCGTGGCACGACTCGATGGTGGCGCCGCAGACCTCGGCGCGCCTCGAGCACGGGCGCAACGTGGAGCTAGTCGGCGTCGGCCACAACGCGCTGCTCACCGATCCCGAGGTGGCGAAGCGCGTGATCGAGGAGCTCCGACGCTGACCGGAACCAGGTTCGCAACCTGGTTGCGAACCTGGTTCCAGACTCGGCTACCAGTGGATCCCCTGCGTGATCTGCGCGAACGCGATCTGCTCGGCGGTGAGCGGTTGCGGCTCGCCGTCCTTCTTGCCCTGCGCCGCCGCCGAGTCCGGGAACATGTTGAACGCGGTGTTCAGCAGCACCTGGGTCAGCTTCGGCGCGACCGCGTGGCACACCGCGCCGAAGACGCCGAGCCTTGTGGCGATGCGCACCGGCCGGCGCACGATCGCGTCGACGACGAGCCCGGCGGCTTCCTCGGGCGAGAGCGTCGGCACGTTCTCGTAGATCCTGGTCGGCGCGATCATCGGCGTGCGGACCAGCGGCATGTTGATGTTCGTGAAGTGCACGCCCTTGTCCAGCAGCTCGGACGCGGCGCACTCGGCGAACGCGTCGAGCGCGGCCTTCGAGGCGACGTAGGCCGAGAACCGCGGCGCGCGCGACAGCACGCCGATCGAGCTGATGTTGATCACGTGGCCGCGCTTCTTCCCGACCATCGCCGGCAGGAACGCGAGGACCAGCTTGACCGCGCCGAAGTAGTTGAGCTGCATCGTCCGCTCGAAGTCGTGGAAGCGGTCGATCGAGTTGATGACCGCCCGGCGGATCGAGCGTCCCGCGTTGTTCACCAGGAAGTCGACACTGCCATGGTCGGCGAGCACCTTCTTCGCCAGCACGTCGATCGCACCCATGTCGGTCAGGTCGCACGAGTAGGTGAAGCACGCGCCGCCCCTCGCCGCGATCTCGCGCTTCGTTTCCTCCAGCTTCTCCGGATCGCGGGCGACGATGAGCACCTTCGCGCCGGCCTCGGCCAGCTTGTGCGCGGTCGCCTGGCCGATGCCCGAGGATCCGCCGGTCACGACCGCGACCTTGCCCTTCACGCGTCCCGCCAGCGTGCGGTCGATGAAGAGGTCGGGGTCGAGGTTGCGCTCCCAGTAGTCCCACAGGCGGAACGCGTAGGTCTCGAGCGGCGGAACCTCGATGCCCGAGCCCTTGAGCGCCTTCGTCGCGTCGCGGTTGTCGTAGCGCGTGGGCCAGTTGACGAACTGGAACACGTCGCGCGGGATGCCGAGGTCGGTGAGCGTCACCTTGATCGCGCGCTTGACCGGCGACAGCGAGGCGAGGCCGTAGACGACCGGCGCGGGAATGAAGCCGAACATCTTGGCGTTCACGCGCATCGTCATCTGCGGCGCGTGCGCGGCCTTCGCGAAGATGTTGAGCACCTCGCCGATCCGGTGCGGGTGCGGATCGGTCAGGTGGAAGCACTTGCCGTCCAGGCCCTTCCTGTGCGCCAGGTAGTCGAGCGCCCCGGCGACGAAGTCGACCGGGACGATGTTGATGCGCCCGCCCTCGATCCCGACCATCGGCATCCACGGCGGGAACAGCTGCCGCATCTTCTGGATCGTCTTGAAGAAGTAGTAGGGGCCGTCGATCTTGTCGATCTCGCCGGTCTTCGAATGGCCGACGACGAACCCGGGCCGGTAGATGCGGAACGGCCGCTTGCATTCCTTGCGCACGACGCCTTCGGACTCGTGCTTGGTGCCGAAGTACGGGTGGTCGAGCTCCTCGGCCTCCTCGAACATGTCCTCGCGGAACGTGCCTTCGTAGAGACCCGCGGCCGCGATCGACGAAACGTGGTGGAAGCAGCCGGCGCCGATCGCCTGGGCGAACTTCACCGCGTTGCGCGTCCCCCCGACGTTGATCGCCTTCTGGTCCTCGGCCGACGCGTTGAGGTCGTAGATCGCGGCGAGGTGGAAGATGTGGTCGATCTTGCCCTTGAGGGCCTTCAGGTCCGCGGCGGAAACGCCGAGGTTGGGCGCGCCGAGGTCGCCGGGCACCGCGATCAGCGACTTGTCGCTCGCCCCGAGCGTGCTGCGCAGCGCGTCGAGCTTCTTCTGCGAGCCCTTGCGCACCAGCGCGTACACCGGCTTGCCGCGCTTGAGCAGGTTCTCGACGAGATAGCGGCCGATGAATCCGGTCGCGCCGGTGACGAAATAGGCCATGGATTCCTCCAGCAGGAGCGCAAGCGCCGGCGTCGCGCCGCGGCGCTTCCGCGCTCGCCGGGACGGGCCGCCGATTATACGGGCCGGCTCGGGGTGTCGCCCGGCCGGGTCCGGATTAGGTTGATTGCTCTATCCCGCGAAACTAGAATCGACCGCATCGCCGCGCCTACGCGCCGGCGTCCTTCATCCCGCGGAGCGCGACATGCTGAAGCAGGCGAAAGCGAAGGCCAGGGCCGAATCGGGCGCGGGCGCATCGGCGCATTCCCCGGCCGGCGACCTGCCCAAGGCGGTGCTCGAGTCGTCCCGGCAGATCTGGCTCGCGGGGCTCGGCGCGTTCTCGAAGGCGCAGGCGGAAGGCATGAAGGTGTTCGAGTCGCTGGTGCAGCAGGGCGAGGTGCTCGAGAAGCGGACGCGTCACGTCGCCGCGGACGCCGCGGCCGCGGCCCGCGGTGCCGCGAAGGCGAAGGCCAGGGAGGTTTCGGCGATGGCGGGCGGCACGTGGGACAAGCTGGAGCAGGTGTTCGAGGATCGCGTGGCGCGGGCGCTGTCGAAGCTCGGCGTGCACACGCAGACCGACGTCGAGAAGCTGTCCGAGCGCGTCGACGCGCTCGCCGAATCGGTGAACGAGCTCCTGAAGGCGACCGGCGTGCAGCCGAAGCGCCGCGCGCCGGCGTCGCCGGTCAGGAAGATGGTCAAGGGCGCGGTGTCGACGGCGGCACGGTCCGCGTCGAGCGCCGCGCGCACGGCGAGCGGTGCCGTCGGAGCCGCCACGCGCACCGCGAGCGGTGCGGTCGGCGCGGCCAGGAAGACCGCGAAGCGCACGGTGCGGACCGCGCGGAAAGTGGTGAAGGGGGCGTTGGGGTAGGCCTTCGCCGTCCCGCACAAATAGGCCCGCGCAAGCGGGCCTTTTTGCGTGGGACGGCGAAGGTGGCGATAGGCGATAGGGAAAGCTTTCAATCCCCGCCGGGTAAGCGGTACGGTGCCTATCGCCTATCGCCTATCGCCCATCGCCCATCGCCTGACGGCCATCGCCCATCGCCTCGTCAATCGCGATTGAGCTTCTCCACCTGCTTGACGTAGTTCGTCATCGCGTCGTCCTTGCTCATCCCCTTGAGCTTCGACCACGCGTCGTGCTTCGCGCCGCCGACGAAATCGAAGCCGCCGGGACGATCGCCCTTGACGTCGCCCTCGGTCGCCTGCTTGTAGTACGAATAGAGCTTGAGCAGCGTCGCGTTGTCGGGCTTCTTCTTCGTCTGCTTCGCGGCCGCGGCAGCGGCCTCGAACTTCGCCTTGAGATCGTCCTTCCTGGCCGCCATGTCCGTCCTCCCGGTCGCCGCCTCCCGCTCGATGCGCGAGGGTTTCGTGCTACTTTAGCGCGAACGCGAAAGCGCCCGCAACGAACGGGCGGCGCGCCCGCCCCGTCCTCCTCCCGCCACCGCTCGACGTCCGATGGCCGCGACTCCCCGGCGCGAGAAGCTCTCCGCGGTCGACACCGCGTGGCTGCGGATGGATCGTCCGCACAACCTGATGATGATCACCGGCGTGCTCATGTTCCGCGAGCGGCTCGCGCTCGCGCGCCTGAGGCGCCTGGTCGACGAGCGTTTCCTCGTGTTCCGGCGATTCCGGCAACGTCCGGTCGAGATCGCCGGGATCTCGTTCTGGGAGAGCGACCGCCGCTTCGACCTCGACCGTCACGTCGTGCGTGCGTCGCTCCCGCCGCCCGCGGGCCGGCGCGAGTTGCAGTCGCTCGTCTCGCGACTGGCGACCACTCCCCTCGACCCGTCGCATCCGCGCTGGCAGTTCTCGCTGATCGATGGCTACGACGGCGGCAGCGCGGTCGTGATCCGCATCCACCATTGCTACGCCGACGGCATCGCCCTGGTGCGCGTGATGCTGTCGATGACCGACGCGTCGGCGCACGGACCCCCCGCGATGCCTTTCGCGCCGCCGGCGCGCAAGGCGGCGCCGGCGTCCGACGATCCCCTCGCGCAACTGATGCGCCCGCTGTCGGGGGTGCTCGACACCGCGCGGCGGATCGGCGCCACGCTGGTCGAGAAGGGCGTCGAGATCTGGACCGACCCGTCCAAGGCGGTCGCGCTGGCGAGCCAGGGTGGCGCGCTCACCGCCGAGATCGCGAACCTGATGCTGATGGAGCAGGACTCGCCGACACGCTTCAAGGGCCAGCCCGACGCGGCGAAACGCGTCGCCTGGGCCGATCCGATCCCGCTCGACGAGGTGAAGACGGTCGGCAGGGCGCTGGGAGGGTCGGTCAACGACGTGCTGCTGTCGTGCGTCGCCGGCGCGCTCGCCGGCTACCTGCGCTCGCGCGGCGACGTCACCGACGGCGTGGTCATCCGCGCGCTGGTGCCGGTCAACCTGCGCCCGCTCGAGCAGGCGTACAAGCTCGGCAACCAGTTCGGCCTCGTGTTCCTCGACCTGCCGATCGGCATCGAGAACCCGGTCGCGCGGCTCTACGCGGTGCGCGACAACATGAGCGCGCTGAAGGACAGCTTCCAGCCGGTGCTCGCGCTCGGCATCCTCGCGGCGATGGGCGCGGGGCCGAAGGTGCTGCAGGAGACGCTGCTCGCGCTCCTCGCGCGCAATGCGACGGCGGTGATGACCAACGTGCCCGGCCCGCAGCAGCCGCTGTGGTTCGCCGGAGCGCGGCTCGACACGCTGATGTTCTGGGTGCCGCAGTCGGGCGACATCGGGATCGGCGTGTCGATCCTCTCTTACGACGGCAAGGTTCAGTTCGGGCTCATCGCCGACCGCAAGCTGTGCCCCGACCCCGAGGCGGTGATCGCGCGCTTCGGCGTCGAGTTCGAGACGCTCGTGCTCACCGCGCTGATGTGCCCGTGGGACAGCGACGGCGACCTCGATCCCGAGCGCGTCGCGCAGGCGGTCGGCGCGAGCTAGCCCGCTTCGACCGTGACCGCCGGGCGTCGAACGCTCCTTTTCTGCACGTCGTACTGCGCCGACCGCGACGCGTGGCGCGAGCGCCAGCGCCGCTGGCTCGACTTCCACCTCGCGCTGCCGCTCGAGCGCGACGCGGTCTTCATCCTCGACGACGCGTCGCCGTTCGTGCCGGACGACGACGACGTCGCGATCCTGGACACGCTGCCCGCGACGCTGCCGCAGGGTCCCGCCGCCTTCGTCTACCGCTTCGCGACGCACGAGGGGCGGCAGGGTCTCTACGGCCACCGGGGCTGGTGGCGCAGCTTCCTCTATTCGCTCACCATCGCCCGCACGCTCGGCTTCACGCGCATCGTGCACGTCGAGTCGGACGCCTTCCTGCTGACGCGCCGCATGGTCGAGCGCATCAACGCGCTCGACGACGGCTGGACCGCCTTCTGGTTCCCGGCCTACGGCGTTCCGGAGCCGGCGCTGCAGGTCATCGCGGCGGATGCGTTTCCCGCGATGGCGGCGATCGCGGCGCAGGACCTCGACAGCCTCGTGCAGGACCTCGCCGAGAACACGCTTCCGTTCACGCGCGTCGAGCGCAACTTCTCGGGCAATCGCTACGGCGAGATGCGCGGGCGCATTCCCGGCTACGCCGACTACGCCTGCCAGGTCAACGCGCCGTGGCTCGAGGTGCGCTACCGCGGCTAGCCGACCGCGTGGGGTCGGTCGCGTGCCCGACCCCTTCGGATCATTCCAGCTCGGACTTCGCGTGCTCGACGTCGAGTCGCTCCATCGCGTCGGCCGGAACGGTCTTCGCCGCTTCCTGGTAGAGCTTCTCGGCGTCGGCGATCCGCGCCTTGCCGAACAGCATCAGGAGGCCGTTCGCGTACTCGATGCGGCCGATCGCCGAGTCGGGATTGAGCTTCAGCGCCTTCTCGTAGTGCTCGACCGCGGAGTCCTTCTTCGCGCCGTACGTGACGCCCGCGACGATGCCGCCGACCTTGTCGATCACCTCGGCCTGGTAGGCGCCGTATGCGATGTGCGCATCGGCGTGCTTCGGCTCGAGCTTGATCGCGGTGGTCAGCGCTTCCTTGATCTTGGTGCCGAAGCCCTGCGCCAGCGCCTTCGCGACCGAGATGCCCTGGCCGTAGCGGCCGAGCGCGAACGCGTACAGGTAGTGCGCATTCGCGTCCTTGGGCGCCGAGCGCCGGCGCTCGGCGGCCCAGCCGGCGGCCTCCTCGAACAGCGCGAGCTTCGCCTTCTCGTTCTTCTCGAGGTAGGTGGCGTAGACGACCTGTGCCTTCACGGCGGCGTTGACGCCGGCGCCGCCCGCCGCGGTGCCGGCCTCGACGGCGTCACCGAAGCGGCCGGCGTGGAAGGCGGTCCATGCGGCGAGCACGTCCGGATCCTTCGGCGGCGGCTCCGCGTCGCCGCGATGCAGCCGCGCCCAGGCCTTCTTCACCGCCGCGTCGTCGCGATCGATCGTCTTGTCCGGAAAGGGAAACTTCGACCACTTGCGGGCCATCGCGCGATCCTCCCTGAAGGCGCCCTACAGATACTCGCTGCCGAGGCGGTCGATCAGCGCGCGCGCGTCGCCCTGCATGAACGGCGCGACGAGCGCCATCACCTGGTAGGCGGCGCGGTCGAGCCGCGCGATCTCCGCGGCGTCCGCGGTCGGCGACGCGATGCGCTGGAACGACAGCCAGTACGTCGCGACGAGCGCGACGTTGCGCGCCAGCGCCGCGATCTCGCGCTCGCTCGCCCGCATCGTCCCCGCGGCGACCATCCCCTCGCACAACTCTAGCACGGTGGTCTCGCCGCGCCGCACGAGCTCCGCGAGGCGCGTCGCGAGCCGCCGGTTGCGCGACGCGATCTCGTCGAGGTCACGGAACAGGAAACGGTACGTCCACATGCGCTCGAACAACAGGTGCAGCAAGAGCCACAGGTCCTCGACGCCCGGCGCGCGATCGGGCGGCGCGGCGAACAGCGGCCGGACCGCGGCCTCGTAGGCCGCGTACAGCTCGCCGATGATCTCGTCCTTGTTGCGGAAGTGGTAGTAGAGGTTGCCGGGGCTGATGTTCATCTCGTCGGCGATGTGCGCCGTCGTGACCGACGGCTCGCCATGGCGGTTGAACAGCGCCAGCGCGGTCTCGAGGATGCGCTCGCGCGTGCGGCGCGGCCGCTTCTTTTCCACCGGCACAGTGTAGCGCGGCACGCTTCGGCGCGCGCCGCGTCGGCATCGGGATCCCGCTGCGTCTCCCGCCGCGTCTCACGCAGGGGCCGGCGCGCCCCCTTCGCTCACGCGGCGCGAGGCGCCCCGGGGTGGCCCGGCTGGGCGTGCAGCCATCGCTCGAGCTGGTCGAGCGTCGCGGTGAGCTCGCGCGCGGTCGTGCGCACGCTCTTCTTCGCGCGTGGGTCGGCCCGTATCGGCCGGGGGTCGACGAGCGCGGCACGCACGTCGCGCGTCGCGTCGGCGAGGCGCTCCTCGCGGATGCGGATGCCGTGGCGCGCGAAGGTCGACGCGAGCATCGGCGCGCGCACGCGAAGGTTGTAGCGCGTCGTGGCGAACGCGGTGGCGCACAGGCGGCGGCGCTGCGAGTAGCTGAAGATGTTCGCGAAGAACATGTCGGCGTCCTCACGGTCCGGCTCGAACAGAAGCACGTCCGCATCCGGGTAGTCGCGCCGGTACTTCTCCATGCCGACGCGCATGCGCGAGTGGATGACGGCACGGAAGGTCTGCGACAGCACGAGCGGCAGGCCGCCGTGGTTGAGCTTCTGGACCGTCAGGTGCCCGCGTCGCGAGGCCCCCGCCGCGTCGAACGGCACCAGCGGGTTGACGCACAGCAGCAGCCCGACCCCCTCCTCGAGCGCCACCGACGCGTGCAGCGTCTTGTTGAGCGCGCCGTCGACGTAGTGCTCGTGGTCGATCACCACCGGCGGGAACAGCCCCGGCAGCGCGCTCGACGCCTGGATGGCGCGCGAGATCGGCACGTGGTCGCGGCCTTCGGCGCCGAACGTCACCGACGCGCCGGTGTCGAGGTTGGTGGCGACGAGGTACAGCTTGCGTCCGAGCCGGCGGAAGTCGTTGGTGCGGCCGCGCGCCTCGAACAGGCGCTCGAGGAAGGCGTCGATGCTCCGGTTGTCGAAGATGCCGGTCGGCACGGCGCGCGCGAGCGTCGCGAACGAGCTCATCACGCCGCGATGGAACGGATCGCGCAGGTACTGCGCCGCGGCGTGCCACGCGAGGCCCGGCAAAGCGATGGCGCGGCGGCGGAACTCGCCCAGCGCGGGCTTCAGGAAGATTTCCGGCTTGAGCGCCGCCTCGGCGCCTTCGTCGATGAACAGCCGGTACATCTGGGCCGGCGAGATGCCGTTCGCCAACGCGGCGGCGACGAAACCGCCGGACGAGACGCCGACGTAGACGTCGAGGGCGTTGAGGTCGAGGCCCTCGAGCGAGTCGGCGAGCGCGAGCAGCGCGCCGATCTCGTAGATGCCGCCGAGCGGGCCGCCGCCTGCCAGCGCGAGGCCGATGCTGGGACGCGACGTCGCGCGGCGCGTGCGGACACGGCGCGTGCGCGCGGAACCTCTCGGCATGCTCCTCCCGGCCTGGGGTCGATCGCCGGATCGGCCGCGCGAGCCGCGCGGCCGTCCGGCGTGCCCCGGAGTGTAGCGGTTTACGACCGCTTGGTCGCGCGCTTCGCGCCGCGCTTCACGGCCTTCTTGGCCGCGGTGCGCGACTTCACCGTACGCGTTGCGCGGACCGGACGACGCTTGGCCGGCGCCGTGAACATCGCGGGCAGCGCGACCTTCGGCAGCCGCTTCGGCAGCGTCTCGCGCACCAGCGTGGTGGCGGTGTCGGCCGCCTGCTTCACGGTGGTCGTCACCGTGCCGCGCGCGCTGCGCCAGAGGCTGTTCGCCATCGTGATCGAGCCTTCGAGGCGATCGCCGACCTTGCGGAACGTGCGCGATTCGACCGCGGTGCCTTCCTTGACCAGCGTGCGGAACAGCGCGCCGGCCTCGTTCTGCGCCCACTCGCGCGTGACGACGGCGGCGCCGAGGCTCGCGAGCCAGACTTGCCGCGACGCGGCGAGAAACGTTTCACCGGCCGGGACGGCGCGGATGCGGTGGGTGGTGGCCATCGTGGACTCCTGGGGTCGAAGGAAATGCCGCGTCTTCACGCGGAACGATCCCACTCTATCCCGCCTCGCTAGAGCAAACATCCTAAAGGCGGACGCCCTGGGCAGACGGCGGGCGCGGGGCGAGCGTGCTGGCCAGGCCGTCGGCGAGCTTGGCGGCCAGCGCGTAGATCGACAGCTGCGGATTGGCGCCGATCGACGTGGGGAACAGCGAGCCGTCGATCACGTGCAGGTTGGCGAGATGGTGGTGGCGTCCCGCGAGGTCGACCACGGCGCGCCGCGGATCGGGGCCGATCGGGCATCCCCCCATCACATGTGCCGACACGACAGGTGTGACGAGAGGCGCGAGCGTGAACCCGGCGATCGCGCGCGACGCCGCGGCGCGGCCCGTGAACGCCTCGCCGCGGCCGTGCACGGGCATCACCGTGTGCGC
This sequence comes from Casimicrobiaceae bacterium, assembly GCA_035711225.1. Taxonomy (GTDB): domain Bacteria; phylum Pseudomonadota; class Gammaproteobacteria; order Burkholderiales; family Casimicrobiaceae; genus VBCG01. The sequence continues at coordinate 346 of DASTCK010000148.1, read as the reverse complement.
GCCGGCGGCGAACTGCAGGTCCGCCATCGCGGCGAACGCGCGGCGGAACGCGTCGAACAGGTAGGGCGTCAGCGGATAGTCGAGGATCGGCGTGCCGTCGTCGCGCAGGCGCACGGCACCGCCCGCACTGTCGGGATGGAAGCCGTCGCGGACCAGCGCGATCAGCACCTGCATGCGCGGCAATTGCGCCATCCAGCGTGCGTGCTGGTCCCCATGGCCCGGCAGCGTGATCGCCGCCAGCACCGGATGGACCGGGGGCGCCTCGAGCTTGAAGCCCGCCGGGCCGCCCGGCGGCAGCGGGTCGAGGAAGTGGTCCGAGTAGATCGTCTGCGGCGCGCCGGCGGAG
>DASTCK010000147.1:0-12539 GCA_035711225.1 Casimicrobiaceae bacterium | reverse complement strand
GATGCGCTCGGTGAGCACCTCGCGGCTGCGATCCGCGAGCACGAGGTTCGCGCCCTGCGACGCGAACGCGCCGGCGACCGCGCGCCCGAGGGTGCCGGCCGCCCCGGTGACGACGACGGACCGTCCGGTGAAATCCATCTTGACCCCCTCCTCGCGCGTCATCGACCTGGCTTCGCGTCGCGGAACCGCGCGTACACGAGGTCCGCGTGCGACGCGAACGCGATGTCGCGCTCCGAGATGCCGCCGGCGTCGTGCGTCGTAAGCGCGATCTCCACGCGGTTGTACACGTTCGACCAATCCGGATGGTGGTCGCGCTTCTCCGCGGCGAGCGCCAGCTCGGTCATGAATGCGAACGCCTGCGCGAAATCCGCGAACGCGAAGCGGCGCACGATCGCCCCGCGCGATGCGTCGTGGCGCCATTCGGGAAGCGCCGCGAGCGCGGCGGCGAGCTGGTGCGAATCGAGGCGTGGCATGAACGAGGCTCCCATGGGCTCGAGATCGACGCGGGACCGGAGGCGAAGGGCATGACGCGCGTAGGGTCTTTGCATCGTCGACGGTACCAAGCATGCTAGAGTTTTCTTCCTGACGGTAGCGCTCGCGCACCAACGTTGCCGGCGCGCCCATCACGCCAGCCACGGGAATGATCGTTTCGGATCCGAATCGGCCGCCAGGCGGAGCGCGCCAGCGAGGCCGCATCGATCCGGTGCTGCCGCAGGTAGCGTTGCTCGTCGCGGTCATCGCGATCGCCGCGATCCTCGCCTTCGCGATGGGCGGCTTCGAGGTCCAGAAGCTCGTGGCGGCCGCGCTGGTCGGCATGGCCGTCGCCGGCATGGCGGTCCATCTCCTCGTGCGGCACACCCGCGCGCGCACCGCCGCGCAGACGTCGCTGCAAAGCGCCGAGGCGCGCGTGGCCGGCATCGTCGAATCGGCGATGGATCCGATCGTCGCCATCGACGAGCGGCAGCGCGTCGTGCTGTTCAACGCCGCGGCCGAGTCGGCGTTTCGCTGGCCGCGGCAGGCGGTGCTGGGCCAGCCGATCGACATGCTGATCCCCGAGCGCTTTCGCGAGGGGCACCGGCGGCACGTCGAGCGCTTCGGGCAAACGGGGACGACCTCTCGGCGCATGGGGGGCGCGAACGTGCTGGCGGGCCTTCGCGCCGACGGCCAGGAGTTCCCGATCGAGGCGTCGATCTCGCAGCACCGCGAGGCGGGCAAGCCCATCTACACGGTGATCCTGCGCGACATCTCGCACCGGATGCGCTCCGACGCGAGCCTCGCGCGAAGCGAGGCGCGGCTGCGCGGGATCCTCGACTCCGCGATGGACGCGATCATTGCGATCGACGAGGCGCAGCGGATCGTGCTGTTCAACGCCGCGGCCGAGCGGATGTTCGGCTGCCCGGTCGACCAGGCGATCGGGGCGCCATTGTCGTGGTTCATCCCGGAGCGCTTCCGCGAGCACCACGGCGAGCACGTCCGGCGCTTCGGCGCCACCGGCGTGACGTCGCGCCGCATGGGCGCGGCGCGCGTCGTCACCGGGGTGCGGCGCTCGGGCGACGAGTTCCCGATCGACGCGTCGATCTCGCAGGTCGAGGACGGCGGCGCCAGGTTCTACACGGTGATCCTGCGCGACGTCTCCGAGCGCGTCCGCGCCGAGAACGAGCTGCGGAAGTCCAAGGACGAGCTCAAGGAGCTCGCGACCGCCGCGGCGACCGCGCGCGAGCAGGAGAAGGTGCGGATCGCGCGCGAGCTGCACGACGAACTCGCGCAGGCGATGACCGGCCTCAAGATGGACATCGGGCTCTTGCGCCTGTCCGCCGCCCGGGCCGGCAGCGAGTTTCCCGCGCGCCTCGACAAGATGGATCGCCAGGTCGACCAGACCATCGCGTCGGTCCGCCGCATCGCCGCGGACCTGCGGCCCCTCACGCTGGACGACTTCGGCCTCGTCCCGGCGATCGAGGCGCTGGTGACGCGCTTCCGCGAGCAGTCGAGGATCGCGTGCGAGCTCGCGATGTCGCATCCCGAGTTCTCGCTCACCGACATACAATCGACGTCGGTGTTCCGGATCATCCAGGAAGCGCTCACGAACGTCGCCAGGCATGCGCGAGCCACGCAGGTCGAGATCACCATCGTCGGCGTCGACGGCCAGCTCATGGTGACGGTGCGCGACAACGGCGTCGGTTTCGCCGCCGACGGCGAGCGCAAGCCGAACTCGTTCGGGCTGGTCGGCCTCAAGGAGCGCGCCTACCTGCTCGGCGGCGACGCGTCGGTGACGTCCGGGCCGGGCCGCGGGACCGAGATCGAGGTCCGCTTTCCCGTCGCCCGGGGCGAGGCGCGGCCATGATCCGCGTCGTCATCGCCGACGACCACACGATCGTCCGCGAGGGGCTTAAGCAGGTCCTCGCGACGGACCCGGAGCTCGAGGTGGTCGGCGAGGCGCGCGACGGCCTCGAGGCGATGCAGCTCGTGCGCGGCACGCCGTTCGACGTGCTGCTCATCGACATCTCGATGCCCGGCCGCAGCGGCCTGGAAGTGATCCGGCAGATCAAGGCCGAGAAGCCGAAGCTGCGCATCCTGGTGCTCAGCATGCACGAGGAGCACCAGTACGCGGTGCGCGCGATCCGGTCCGGCGCGTCGGGCTACCTCACCAAGGACAGCGCGTCGACGCAGCTCATCTCGGCTTTGCGCAAGGTGGCGGCCGGCGGGGCGTGGATCAGCGCGGAGGTCGCCGAGCAGCTTGCGCTCGGCGCGATGCCCCATGCGGACCAGGCGCCGCACATCGCGCTGTCGGACCGCGAGTTCCAGGTGCTTCGCATGCTGGCGGCGGGTGACACCGTCACCGACGTCGCGGCCAAGGTCAACCTGTCGGTGAAGACCGTCAGCACGCACAAGTCCCGCCTGATGCAGAAGCTCGGCGTCAGCACCAACACCGAGCTGCTGCGCTACGCGATCCAGCATCGCCTGACCGAGGATCCGTCCGGCGGCGGCCCCGGGTAGGACCATTCCTACCCCGTTCGCGGGGCGCGTTTCACCGCCGAGGTTCGGAGCGTCCTGACCCGGCGATTCGGTCATCGCACCCTGTGGGTGCCGGCGCTTGCGTCGGATAGTTGCGTCCATGGCAGCCGCAACCCAACCGACCGTGACCGTGTTCGTCGTCGAGGATTCGCCGGCGATCCGCGAGCGCATCGTCGAGATCCTCTCGCACGTCGACGCCGCGACGCTCGTCGGCGAGGCGGAAACCGCCCGGGACGCGATCGCGGGCATCCGCGACCACGCCCCCGACCTCGTCCTTCTCGACCTGCATCTGCGCGAAGGCAGCGGCCTCGACGTGCTCAGGGCGACCACGAACGGGTCGCGCCCGCCGACCTTCGTCGTCCTCACCAACGATCCGAGCGACCTGCAGCGCGCCACCTGCCTGTCGGCCGGGGCGACTCATTTCCTCGACAAGAGCCTCGACTTCCTTCGCGTCACCGAGATCATTTCCGGCTTTCCCGCCTCCCGCAGCTGACCGCGTCCCCAGGAGTCCGCCATGATGCCCGCCCTCGCCTCCACGTCCGTCACGACCACCCGCGTTCCGTTCGCCCGACCCGGGTCCGCCACCGTCGCCCGGGTGCCGAACGCTTGCTCGTCGTGCGGGCTGCGCTCGATGTGCCTGCCCTGCGGCCTGCGCAGCGAGGACCTGGCCGAGGTCGAGGGCGTCGTGTATTCGCGCCGCCGCGTCGTGCGCGGCGACACCCTGTACCGCCCGGGCGACCCGTTCCACGCCCTCTACGCGATCCGTTCCGGCTTCTTCAAGAGCTTCGTGCTCACCGACGACGGCCGCGCGCAGATCACGGCCTTCCAGATGCCCGGCGACATCATCGGGCTGGACGGCATCGAGGACGATCACCACCAGCAGCAGGTCGAGGCGCTGGAGACGGCGGAAGTGTGCGTGATGCCCTACGCCGAGCTCGTGAAGAGCGCCGCGCGGATGCCGATGCTCCAGCGCGGCCTGCATCGCATGATGAGCCGCGAGATCGTCCGCGAGCAGGGCCTGATGCTGCTCCTCGGCACGATGCGCGCCGACGCCCGCGTGGCGGCGTTCCTGCTCAGCCTCTCGCAACGCTTCGCCGACCGCGGCTACTCGCCGCGCGAGTTCAACCTGCGGATGTCGCGCGAGGAGATGGGAAGCTACCTCGGGCTCAAGCTCGAGACCGTCAGCCGCGCGATCTCGCGGTTCCAGGAGAAGAAGCTCATCTGCGCCCAGCATCGCTACATCAAGCTGGACGACATCGACGGGTTGCGCGCGGAGGCGGAGCGGTGACGGCGCGGCGCACCGTGGCGCGAGGACGCCTCGAGTCGACGGCGCGCCGCTTCCGGCCCGCCAGGATCTCGGCGGCGCCCCGGCGCATCGACCGCGCGCGCGACCGGCAGGCGGCGGCGCTGCCCGCGTCGGGCCGTCGCTCTCCCGTCGCGCGTCCGCTACGCGCCGCGCGCGGCCGTGCGCGGCGCCGCTTTCGCGTCCAGCGCGGCGAGCGGGCACGGCCCTGGCAGGCCATGACGCCCGGGACGCGGTCCCCCGGCTAGCGTTAAAGGCGCAGGTCGACGAGCTCGGTGAATCCGATGCCGTCCCAGTGGTCGAGCACCACGGCGGCGATCGGTTCGAAGCGGACGAAGGCCAGCGGTGCCGACGTCAGCGCCAGGCGCCGCTCGGCGCGGGGAGACGTCCGCCGCAGCAGCTCGCGGGCGCGCTCGCACTCCGGCGATCCCGGATCCAGCACCTCGGCGTTGCCGCGCAGCGTGACGCCACGCACGTCGCCCCAGTCTTCCTCGTCCGAGACGACAGTGACGCACGCTTTCGCCGACGACGCCAGGTTGCGCACCTGATGGCCCTGCGCCTTCAACCCCATGAAGACGACGAGCCCCTCGCTGGCGTAGCTGGTGACGACCGATTCCGGGTAGCCATCGCGCCCGAGCGTCGAGAACGAGAGCTCGCGCTGCGAGCCCAGCAGCGTCTCGGCGAACTTGCGCGGGTTGCCTGGCATGACGATGGCGCCCGTGGCGGGCGGCGCGCACGGACGGACGCGGATCTCCCTGGACGCGCCAGCTTGGACCGCCGCCGGGCGGGGGCCCTTGACCTCGGTCAATCGCGGCTCCGGCAACGGCGACGGGCGGATCGGGCGACGCTCAGGTGCGCACGTTCTTCTCGAACGCGCGCTCGCGTCCCGCGAGGTCCGCCAGCGCGACCATCGGGCCCACCCACTGCACCATCACGTCGTCGTAACTGACGATCCCGACGAGCGCCCCCTGGTTGTCGACGACGGGCACGCGCCTGATGCCGTTGACCGACATGAGCCGGATCGTCTCCGCGCCGCTCGCCCCCTCGTTGATCACGATCGGGCTGCGCTGCAGGATCTCCGACACCCTCACCGCGTCCGGCGCGAGCCCCGCGGCCACGACCTCGACGACGATGTCGCGGTCGGTGACGATGCCGAGCGGGCGCCGGACCGCATCGTGCGCATCCACGACGACGACGGCGCCGACGTGGTGCTTGCGCATCAGGAGCGCTGCGTCCTTGACGCTCGCCTCCAGCGTGGCGGTGACCAGCGTGCGCGAGCAGAAATTCCCGACTCTGTCCATGGTAGGCGCTTCTCCCCCGCGGCGGCGGCTAGCGCGGCCCGGCGACCGTGCGTCCCGGCGGGACGGCCGACAACGACATGATGTAGCGGGCCATCGTCCGCGCGTCGGCGGCCGACACCTCCGGATGCGGCGGCATGTGCCACGGCGCGCCGCTGCGCACGCCGCGCCGGATCATGTAGGCGATCTTCGCGATCGCGTCGCGATCGCCGGCGTACTTCGCGGCGACGTCCGCGAAGGCCGGACCCGCCAGCGTCTCGTACGGAGCGTGGCAGATCGTGCAGCGATAGCGCTCGAGCGACGACGGAGGCTCCTGCGGCGATGCGGCCAGCGCGAGCGGGCACGCCGATGCGGCGATCAGGCCGGCCACGGCGATGCGTGCAACGAGGCGGCGCCGGCGCGAGCCCGACGCGTCGACGGAAAACGCGTTGCCGAGGAATTCGAGGCCTGCCATGGTGCCGCACGAACCTTTTCGCGCCCGGGGACGGACGGGGTCGACACCATTCTAGGAAGGCGCGTGCCCGCCACGTTGACGCGAGTCAACGTGCCTGCATTCGGCCGTCGTTCGGCGCGCGACGAGCGCTCCGCGGGCGTCGCGACCCCCATCCCGCAACGCTAGGGGGCGCCCTGGAGCGCCTGCGTCGCGGCCGCGATGTCCTGGCTCAGGCGCGCGACGCCGCGGCTGTGCGCGGCCGCGAGCGCATCGAAGCCGCTCTCCGGCACCGCTTCGCGCGCGGACGTGCGGCCGGTCTGGGTCCTGCCGTCCTTCATCCGCCGCACCGTCCATACCGCGTCGAGCGCCGCCGACTTGCCCGGTGTGGATTCGAACGTGCGGACCTCGACGACGACGCGGTAATCCGGCTCGGTCGCGAGCGTCTGCGGGAACCGCACGACGCGAGGCGTGCCGAGGATCGCCACGAGGTTCTCGGCGATCGCGCGCGCGAGCCCTTCCTGCAGCGGCGACGCCCAGCGGTTGAAGTCGTCGAGGCGCACCTCGTTGGGCCCGGTGCTGACGACGAACTCCGGGCGATCGACGTCCGAAGGGATGGTGACCGGTCCGACCGCGATCACCAGCGACGATCGCTGCGACGTGGCCGTCGCGGTCGGGGCCAGCGTGTAGAACCGCGACGGCGGCGGCGTGCTGCACCCCGCCGCGAGCCCGAGGGCGATCGAGGATGCCGCAATCACGAACGGTAGGCGCATCATGGGGTCACGCGTTTGTCTTCCAGCTTGCCGCGAATCGGCGATTCGGGGTGGCGCTCGAGGTAGTCGAGGAACACGCGCATGCTGCGCGCCGCGCGCGTGAACTCGGTCAGCGCGTCGCGCAGCTCCTGCTGCGCCGGGGCGTCGGGCCCGAGGAGCGACGCGTCGGCGTTCTTCAGCGTCCGTTCCATGCCGGCGAGCGCGCGCTGCAGCCCCTCGAGGCTGGTCTTGAGCGACGGCACGAGCTCCTTGTCGACGCGCGTGATCAGCTTGTTGGCGCCGTTCAGCGTCTCGTCGAGCGACTGCAGGTCCTTGCGCAGGTCGCCGGCGATCTGGTCGAGCGGGAGCTTGTCGATCTTCTCGAGGATGCTCGCGAGCTTCGCCTCGAGGTCGACGAGCCCGCTCGGCACCACCGGCAGCTCCGCCACGCCGCGGTTCCACGTGATGCTCGCCCTGGCGGCCTTCGGGAAGTAGTCGAACGCGACGTAGAGCTGCCCGGTCAGCAGGCTGCCGGTCCGAAGCTGGGCGCGCAGTCCCCGCTCGTCGATCATGCGCTGCAGGAACGCGTTGCGCCGCTTGTCGTCGCTCTTGAGGATCTGCTCGACGCGCGCCTGCTGGCCCGGCTCGGTGAACGTGAGCAGCCGCTCGGGGTAGAACGTGATCGTCACGCGCGGGACGATGTTCGCCTTCTCCGGCTCGAAGTCGAAGCCGATGTCGACGACCTCGCCGATCTGGACGCCGAGGTAGGTCACCGGCGCGCCGACGTTCAGCCCGCGCAGCGACTCGTTGAAGCGCAGCACGTACTGGCGCGTCAGCGCGTCGCGCGCCTTCATCGCCTTGGCGCGGTCGTCGTAGAGCTGGAACACGGCGTCGGGCGGGGCGACGGTCGTGTCGTGCAAAAACGGCGGCGCGTCGAACGCGAGGCCGCCGACGAGCAGCGCCGCGAGCGACTCGGTGCGCACGTCCAGGCCGTTCGCGTCGAACGTGACGTCGATGCCGCTCACGCGCCAGAACCGCGTGCCGAGGCTCACGAACTTGTCGTAGGGCGCGGTGACGAACACCTGGATGTCGACCGACTTGCCGTCGGGCGTCAGGTCGAAGCCGATGACCTGGCCGACGGGCAGGCGGCGGTAATAGACCGGCGAGCCGGCCGCGAGCGAGCCGAGGTCGCTGGCCTTCAGCGTGAACTCGCGCCCGAGCTGGCCCGCGACGAACGGCGCCTTGTCGAGCCCGACGAACTCGCTGCGCTCGACCGGCGAGGTTCCCGCCTGGAAGCCGATGTAGTTGCCCGACAGCAGCGTGTTGAGCCCCGAGATCCCCGAGAGGCTGATCGTCGGGCGCACCACCCAGAACTGCGCGTCGTCGACCATCAGCCCCGCGGCGCGCTTGGTGATCTTGGCCGTGACCTCGACGTTCGCGTAGTCCTCGGTGAACTGCACCGTCTTCACCTGGCCGATGATCACGTCCTTGTACTTGATGAAGGTCTTGCCGGCCTCGATGCCTTCGGCCGCCTTGAAGACGATGGTGATCGTCGGGCCCTCGCTGCGGATCCGCTGGACGGCCAGCCCGACCCCCACCAGCACCGCGAGGACCGGGATGATCCACACGATCGACAGCCGGCTGCGCTTCGGCGCCACCGGCGTCGCTTGCGGCAGTTCGACGTCTTCGTTGGGATCAGCCATGCGGACTCCGGCCAGGCACGCCGGGATTCCAGATCAGGCGTGGATCGAACGTGTGGGCGGCGATCATCGTCAGCACGACCACCGCCATGAAGTACATCACGCCGATGCCCGGCGACACGGACATCAGCGGGTCGAGCTGAACGAGCGCCGTGATGAAGGCCACGACGAACACGTCGAGCATCGACCAGCGGCCGATCAGCTCGACCAGCCGGTAGAGACGCGTGCGGTCATGGTTGCTCTTCAGCGAGTGGCGCTGCACCGAGACCATCAGGTAGCCGAGCGCGACCAGCTTGCCGAGCGGCACGACGACGCTCGCGACGAGCACGATCAGCGCCAGCACCCACGAACCCTCCTGGTACAGGAACACCACCCCCTGCAGGATCGTCGACGACTCGGTCGAGCCGAAAGTCGTCGTCACGAGCACGGGAAACGCGTTGGCCGGAACGTACAGGATCGCCGCGGCGATCACCAGCGCCCACGTCGTCTGGATCGAGAAATGATGCCGCTCGCTGAGCGTCGCCCCGCAGCGGGGACACTGCCCGAGCTGATCGGGCGCCGCGGGCCGGGACAGCAGTCCGCAGGCGGTGCACGACGCCAGTTGCGGATGCGCGCTGACCCATCGGGCGGCAGTCTCGCCCGCGGCCTGCCCCGCGCGGCGCGGCCTCAGGTCCGGCGGCAGCGTTCCGTCGGCCCAGACGACGCGGCTCCAGATGGCCCGGGGCTCGAAGATCGACGAAACGACCGCGAGGAGCACGACGAGGAGCGCCACCGCCCACAGGCCGATGCCCGGGAGGACCGTCGCGAGATGCGCGATCTTGATGAGCGCGACCAGGATGCCGAGCAGCATCACCTCGCTCATCGACCAGGGCTGGACGAGCGCCGCCATGCGCAGCAGCCGGCCGACCCAGCGCGGCGCGGGCGTCCGCTTCGCCCCGACCAGGACGGCCAGCATGAACGCGATGAAGGCGCCCGGCGCGATCACCGCGCAGAAGGCCACGATGACGGCGGTGATCTCGCTGCCGCGAATCCACATCTCGTGCGCGCCGCCGAGGATCGTCGTCGAGGCCTCCCGCCCGACCGCCGAGAGCCCCATGAGCGGGGTCGCGTTCGCGATCACGAACACGACGGCGGCCGCGATGCTCAGCGCCAGCGGGCGGCCGATCGGATCGACCGGGTTGCGCGCGATCGTCACGCGGCAGCGCGCGCATCGCGCGCTCGCGCCCGGCACCAGCGGCGGCACGGATTGCTGCAGGTCGCAATCCGGGCACGCGATCGTGTCGAGGGCAGGTGGGTGCATCGGCTCAGGTCGATGGCAACGTCGCGATGTCTCCGCCGTGGAGCGGTTCCGGCCTCGACCGAGGCGTCGGCCCCGATCCCGGCGAATCGGCGAAGACGGTGGTTCCCCCGGGCGCACGGGTCGGGCGGGCAGCCTGCCCGGCGATCGTCCCGGAGCCTTATAGCAGACCCCGGGGACGGCGACTGCCCCGGCGAACGAACGGCGTGCCTGGCGACGCGCAATCCCGGGCGGAATCCTGCACGTCCGGGATGAGCGGGCCGCCGCGATCCGATGCCGATCCCGACGCGCCCCGCGGGGTCGTCGCCCTAACACGCTGTTTTGATTGAGCGATCGTTCGACCTCCCGTTCCGCCCGCCGGCGGATGCAATAATCTCCCGCGAAACGACGAAGGCGACGGTGACGCGATGGGCCTGCTCCCGCGGGAACGGAAGTTCTTCGACTACTTCAACCAGCATGCCGAGCTGTCCGCGGCGGCCGCGCTGGAGCTGAAGGAGCTCCTCGCCGACCTGTCGCAGCTCGACCGTCGGAGCCGCGCCATCGAGAAGAACGAGAAGATGGCGGACCAGATCACCCATCACACGGTCCAGCTCCTCCACAAGACCTTCGTCACGCCGCTCGACCGTGACGAGATCCACCGCCTGATCACCGGCATGGACGACATCCTCGACCTGATGGAGGACGTCGCGACCTGCCTGTTCCTCTACGACGTCAAGGCGCTGACCCCGGACGCGCAGAAGCTCGGCGAGATCTGCGTCGCCTGCACGATCAAGGTGCGCGACGCCGTCGCGAAGCTCGAGTCGATGTCGAACGCCGACGCGATCCTGCAGATCTGCAGCGAGATCGACCGCCTCGAGAGCGACGCCGACTACGTGTTCCGCTCCGGGCTCGCGAAGCTGTTCCGCGAGGAATCCGACGTGCGCCAGATCGTGAAGCTCAAGGAGATCTACCAGCTGCTGGAATCGATCACGGACAAGTGCGAGGACGTCGCCAACGTGATCGAGGGCATCGTGCTCGAGAATGCCTGATCGCGCGGTGCGGGTGGAGAGGCCATGAGCGGGGGCGCGGTGGGCTTCGAGTTCCTCGTGCTCCTCGTCGTCCTGGCGCTCGCGTTCGACTTCATGAACGGCTTCCACGACGCCGCGAACTCGATCGCGACGGTCGTCTCGACGCGCGTCCTGCGGCCGCACTACGCGGTGGCGTGGGCCGCATTCTTCAACTTCATCGCGTTCCTGTTCTTCGGCCTGTCGGTCGCGAACACGATCGGCAAGGGCGTGATCGAGCCCGCGATCGTCGACCACTTCGTGATCCTCGGGGCGCTGGTCGGCGCGATCCTGTGGAACGTGATCACCTGGTACTACGGGCTGCCGTCGTCGTCGTCGCACGCGCTGATCGGCGGTCTCGGCGGCGCTGCGGTGGCGAAGGGCGGCATCCACGCGCTCGTCGGCAGCGGCTTCCTGAAGATCAGCCTCGCCATCGTGTTCTCGCCGCTCATCGGCCTGGCGCTCGGCATGCTCCTGATGACCGCGGTGGCCTGGCTGTTCTTCCGCAGCGCGCCCAGCCGGGTCGACCGCTGGTTCCGCCGCGCGCAGCTCTTCTCGGCGGCCATGTACAGCCTCGGCCACGGCGGCAACGACGCCCAGAAGACGATGGGCATCATCGCGATGCTGCTGTTCGCGGCCGGGATGACCGGCCCCACGTTCAACGTGCCGCTGTGGGTCGTGCTCGCCTGCCAGGCCGCGATGGCGTTCGGCACGCTGTTCGGCGGCTGGCGCATCGTGAAGACGATGGGCCAGAAGATCACTCGCCTGAAGCCGGTGGGCGGGTTCTGCGCCGAGAGCGGCGGCGCGATCACGCTGTTCCTCGCCACCGAGCTGGGCATCCCGGTGTCGACGACGCACACGATCACCGGCGCGATCATCGGCGTGGGCGCGACGCACAAGCTCTCGGCCGTGCGCTGGGGCGTCGCCGAGCGCATCGTGTGGGCGTGGGTGCTGACGATCCCCTGCTCGGCGTTCATCTCGGCGCTGGTCTGGCTCGTCGCGCACCGGATGCTCTAGGCGCGGGCGTAGCGCGGGAATCTAGGGCCCGGGGCCGACGGCAGCGCTCATGACCGGCTCGGCGCGCTCCGAGCGCCAGGCGGCGAGCCGTGCCGTCGGCGCCATCGGTGGCGCCACGAACGAGCGCACGCGCTCGATGCGCCACCGCTCGTTGCGCTGCGGTGGCCACGCCCTGGTGAGCAGCAGGTCCGGCGGCAGCCTGTCGAAGATGCCGAGGGCGAGCCATGCGGCCTGCAGGCCGCGAATGCTCTCGACCGTCCGCACCCCGAGGTCCGGCGCATAGTCGTGGTGGTCGTGGATGCGCACGCTGCTGAGGCGCTCGCGGAAGTACACCGCGTCCCCGCGCAACAGGAGCGTCGCCCACGTCGCCATGTCGAGGATGCCGCGACCCTCGACCTCGTCGAACCGGAAATACCGGGGCGCCTGGTCGGCGAGATCGTCCCGCCGGAAGAGCGTGGTGCTGGGTTCCCCGACCACGTTGAGTCCCGCGCCGATCATCGTGTTCGCGAGGGAATGCCCGGCGACGACGCGCGTTTCGCCGAGGATCGGCATCGTCGACGGATGGTCGGGCATCGGACGGCCCGCGTCGTCCACGAGTGCACGAGTCGACGTCGCCAGCGTGACGTCGGGGCACTGGCGGAAGGCGCCCAGCAGCGTCTCGATGCACACAGGGGCGAGCAGGTCGTC
>DASTCK010000146.1:0-3922 GCA_035711225.1 Casimicrobiaceae bacterium | reverse complement strand
CGCGCGTCTCCGTGCACGTCCTGGCCGGGATCGCGACGACGACGTTCGTGTTCCCTCGCGCGCCGTCGGCGCGCCGTCGCGCCCTGACGCGGCGCTGGTGCCGGAAGCTGCTGGCGCTGATGGAGATCGAGGCGCGCGTGCACGGCAGCCTCGAGCCGCGCGACGGCAACGTGCTCATCGTCGCCAACCACATCTCGTGGCTCGACATCTTCGTGCTGAACGCGCACCACCCCGCGCGCTTCATCGCGAAGTCCGAGCTCGCACGCTGGCCGGTGGTCGGCTCGCTGATCCGCGGCTCGGGCACGCTGTTCATCGAGCGTGCGCAGCGGAGGGATACGCGACGCGTCAACCGTCGCGCGACCGAGGCGCTGCGATCGGGCGACGCGATCGTCGTGTTTCCCGAGGGCACGACGACGGACGGCACGACCGTGCTCACGTTCCACGGCTCGCTCCTGCAGTCGGTCGTCGACGCCGAGGGCCACCTGCTGCCCGTCGCGATCCGCTACCACGACGGCGCCGGCGAGCGCTCGCTCGCGCCGGAGTACGCGGGCGACACGAGCTTCGCGGCGTCGTTCTGGCGTGTGTGCGGCGCGCGACGCCTCGCCGTCGACCTGATCGCGGCGCCGCCGCTGCCGGCGGGCGCGTCGCACCGGCGCGAGCTCGCGCGCGCAGCCGAGCGCGCTATCCGAACGGCTTTGGCTGCACGGGATGCCTCGACGGCACCTGGAACACGCGCCGGTCCGGCAGACTGATGGCGGTCAGCGTCCCGCCCCACAGGCAACCCGAGTCGAGCATCAGCACGTTGGGCGCGAGGTCGAGGTCGAGCGTCGACCAGTGGCCGCACACGACCGTTTCGCGCGCCGTGCGCCGCGTGTCGTGCGCGAACCAGGCGCGGAAGCCCGGCGGCGCGTGCTCGCGTCCGCGCTTCTCGCGGAACTCCATGCGCCCCCCCGGCGTGCAGAAGCGAAGGCGCGTGAACACGTTGACGATCGCGCGCAGGCGGTCGTCGCCGTCGAGGTCGTCGCGCCAGGTCGACGGCTCGTCGCCGTAGAGCACGCCGAGGAAGCGGTACGCGTCGCCGCTCGCGAGCTTCGCCTCGACCTCGCCCGACAGCATTTGCGCGTGCGCGGCGGTCCACGCCGGCAGGAGCCCGGCATGGACCATGAGCAGATCGCCGTCGCGCACGACCAGCGGTCGCGTCAGCAGCCAGTCGAGGAGGTCGGCGCGGTCGCTCGCGGCGAGGACCTCCCCGAGCGTGTCGCTGCGGTGCGGCGGCCGGTGGCCCGAGGCGACGGTCAGCAGGTGCAGGTCGTGGTTGCCGAGCACCACCCGCGCCGACTCGCCCAGCGCTTTCACCTCGCGGAGGATCGGCAGCGAGCCGGGGCCGCGGTTGACGAGATCGCCGACCAGCCACAGGCGGTCGGCCGACGGCGAGAAGCCGATGAGCGCGAGCAGCTGCACGAACTCCTCGTGGCAGCCCTGCAGGTCGCCGATCGCGTAGAGCGCCATCCTGCGAAGGAATCCGGAGTCTAGGAAGGCGCGCGCGTCAAGACTGCACCGCGCGCGCGTTGATGGGTAGGATCGGCGGATTCTAGCCGATGGCCTTCCCGCTCAACCCCGCCCAGCGCGACGCAGTGCGGCGCATCGACGTGCCGATGCTCGTGCTCGCCGGCGCCGGCAGCGGCAAGACGCGCGTGATCACCGCCAAGATCGCGCACCTGGTCGCGCACGGGACCGATCCGTCGCGCGTCGTCGCGATCACGTTCACCAACAAGGCCGCCCGCGAGATGCGCGAGCGCGCGCAGTCGCTGGTCGCGACCGCGAAGGGCCGGGAGGCGGCAGCGGCGGTCCGGATCGCCACGTTCCACGCGCTCGGGCTTTCGATCGTTCGCGCGGAAGCCAAGTCGCTCGGGCTCAGGCCCGGCTTCTCGGTGCTCGATCCACAGGATCTCGAGCCCATCGTCGCCGAGCTCGTGGCCAGCGCCGACCGCTCGCGCGTTCGCGCCGCGCAATGGGCGATCAGCCGCTGGAAGAACGCGCTGGTGACGCCCGCGGAGGCGCTGCGCGGCGCGAAGGACGACGCGGAAGCGGTCGCCGCGAAGGCGTACGCGCATTACGCGGAAGCGCTCGCGGCGTACCAGGCCGTCGATTTCGACGACCTGATCCGCCTGCCGGTCGAGCTCCTCGAGGGCGACGAGCGCGCGCGCCGGCGCTGGCAGGAGCGCGCCGACCACGTGCTCGTCGACGAGTATCAGGACACCAACCCGGCCCAGTACCGGCTGTTCCGCGCGCTGGTGGGCGGGCGCGCGCGCTTCACCGCGGTCGGCGACGACGACCAGGCGATCTACGGCTGGCGCGGCGCGACCGTCGAGAACCTGGCGCAGCTCGGGCGCGACTATCCCGGCCTCGTCGTCGTCAAGCTCGAGCAGAACTACCGGTCGACGACGCGCATCCTGCGCAGCGCCAACGCGCTGATCGCGAACAACGCGAAGCTGCACGACAAGCGCCTGTGGAGCGAGCGCGGCCACGGGGACGCGATCCGGGTGGTCACCGCGCGCGACGAGGAGGCCGAGGCCGAGCTCGTCGCCGCGGCGATCTCGGCGCACCGCTTCGAGCACCGGGGCCGCTGGTCCGACTACGCGGTGCTCTACCGCGGCAATCACCAGGCGCGAGCGTTCGAGGCCGCGCTGCGGGCGCAGGCGATTCCCTGCGAGGTGTCGGGCGGCCAGTCGTGGTTCGAGCGCGCCGAGATCAAGGACCTCGTCGCCTACCTGCGGCTGATCGCCAACGCCGAGGACGCGCCGGCGTTCCTGCGCGCGGTGGCGGTGCCGAAGCGCGGCGTGGGCCAGACGACGCTCGCGAAGCTCGCGGAAGTCGCGAGCGGCGGAAACCGCGGCCTCGCCGGCGCGGTGCACGACCCGGCGTTCGCGGCGTCGGCGCACCCGCGCGCGCACGCGTCCCTCGTGGCGTTCGTGCGGCTGATCGACGACCTGCGGCGCCGATCGACGCGCGAGCGTGCGGGACGGCTCATCGACGAGCTCGTTCGCGGGATCGGCTACGAGGACCACCTTCTCGCGACGTTCGACAAGCGCGAGGCGGAGGCGAAGGTCGCGAGCGTGCGGGAGTTCACGGGTTGGCTGGCGCGCAAGGGGGAGGCCGACGGCAGGACGCTCCCCGAGCTCGCGCAGGCGATCGCGCTGATCACGATGCTCGAGGGACGCGACGGCGAAGGCGCGGACGCGGTGCGCCTGTCGACGCTGCATGCCGCGAAGGGCCTCGAGTTCCCGCACGTGTTCCTGGTGGGGCTCGAGGAGGGGATCCTGCCGCACCGCGAGGCGGTCGAGTCCGGCGCTGTCGACGAGGAGCGGCGGCTGATGTACGTCGGGCTCACGCGCGCCGAGCGGTCGTTGCACCTGTCGCTGTGCCGCACGCGCACGCGCGCCGGCGGGCGTATCGACACGGTGCCGTCGCGATTCCTCGCGGAGCTGGCGCAGGACGACCTGCGCTGGGCCGGCGCGCCGCTCCCGCCGGACGAAGCGGCGCGCGAGAAGGCGACGGGGATCGAGCGGCTGAAGGCGATGAAGGCGGCGCTCGACGGATCGCGGCGCTGATGCGACGGCGCCTCCGCCGCGCGCCGGCGAAAACGCGGCCGGGGCCGCGTCTTATCGTCGCCGGGGCGACGGGGCTACTTCGCGGCTGCCGCCATGAAGTCGACGGCCGCCTTGACGTCGGCGTCGGACAGCGCCGCGTTGCCGCCCTTGGGCGGCATCACGCCGGCCTTGCCCTGGAAGCCCTTGATCGCGTGATCGTGCAGCGTCGCCGCCCCCTGCGCGAGGCGCGGCGCCCAGGCGGCCTTGTCGCCGAGCTTCGGCGCACCGGCCACTCCGGCGCCATGGCAGGCGATGCACATCCCTTCGTAGAC
>DASTCK010000145.1:0-13204 GCA_035711225.1 Casimicrobiaceae bacterium | reverse complement strand
CTCGCCAACCTGACGACGTCGGCCGCCGGCGCGGTCGCACGTGAAGTCGTCGAGGCGTACGCCGACGGCTCGGGCTGGGTGATGGCGAACCCGGTCGGGACCGGCCCCTACCGGCTCAAGGACTGGCGTCGCGGACAGAGGATCGTGCTCGAGGCGAATCCCGGGTTTCGCGACCTGCGCTTCCCCGACAGCAGCGATCCCGCCGACCGTGCGCTGGTCGCGAAGTACAAGGGCAAGCGGATCCCGTTCGCGGGCCGCATCGAGATCAGCATCATCGAGGAGAGCAATCCGCGGCTGCTCGCGTTCGAGCAGGGCGAGATCGACTACGTGGCGGCGCCCACCGACCTCGTATGGAACGTGCTGGACCCGCCGGCGAAGCTGAAGCCCCGGCTCGCCGAGCGCGGCATGACGCTGTCGCGAGGCGTGCAGCCCGCGATCACCTACACCTACTTCAACATGGACGACCCGATCGTCGGCGGCTACACGCCCGAGAAGGTCGCGCTGCGGCGCGCGTTCTCGCTCGGCTATGCGGTCGACGAGGAGGTGCGCGTGATCCGCCAGGGCCAGGCGTTCCCGGCGACGCAGGTGATCCCGCCGACCGTCACCGGCCACGACCCGAAGCTCGACGGACGCAGGGCGTACGACCCGGCGGCGGCGAAGGCGCTGCTCGACCGCTTCGGCTACAAGGACCGCGACGGCGACGGCTTCCGGGAGACGCCCGACGGCAAGCCGCTCGTGCTGAAGCTCGCGTCCGCCCCCTCCGCGATCGACCGGCAGTACGACGAACTGCGCAAGCGCAGCGCCGACGCGATCGGCCTCAAGGTCGAGTTCGTCAAGCAGAAGTGGCCCGACCTGCTCAAGGCCGCGCGCCTGGGCCAGCTCCAGATGTTCACGCTCGGCAACATCAACACGACGCCCGAGGGGTTCGGGTTCCTGGGGCTCCTGTACGGGCCCAATGCGGGATTCAGCAACCTCGCGCGCTTCCGGTTGCCCGAGTACGACAGGCTCTACGAGCAGGCGCGCTCGATGCCCTACGGCGCCGAGCGCGAGCGCGTCATGCAGCGCATGAACGAGCTCGTCACCGCCTACGCGCCGTGGAACATCACGGTGTTCCGCTACGAGAACGTGCTGGTGCAGCCGTGGATCACGAGCTACAAGTACAGCGGCTACACGCAGCACCCGTGGCCCTATCTCGACGTCGACCTCGCGAAGCGCAAGGCGGCGGGCAGGTCGTGAAGGGGCTGCGGGGCGGAGGCAGGCGTCCGGTCGAAGCCGGCCCTGCAGGGATCGGCGCGAGGTGGTTGGTCCGGCTTCCACAGGACGCCTTTCTCGTTGCGCTGGCGTTCGCCATCTGCGTAAGCACGTCCCAGGCGGTGACCTGGGCCGACCCGGCCAAGACGCTGCGCGTGATGCTTCCGATCGCGGAGACCGGTTTCGACCCGCAGGCGACCTCGGACCTGTATTCCGCGACCGTCAACCGCGCGATCTTCGACACGCTGTTCGTCTACGACTACCTCGCTCGGCCGTACCGGCTCGTCCCGAACACCGCGGCCGCGCTGCCCGACATCTCGCCCGACGGCCGCGTCTGGACGATCCGCGTCAAGCCGGGCATCCGCTTCGCCGACGACCCCGCATTCAAGGGCGCGCCGCGCGAGCTCACCGCGCAGGACTACGTCTACGCGTGGAAGCGCCTGCTCGATCCTCGGGTGCGCTCGCCCTACCTGTGGTACCTGAACGGCAAGCTCGCCGGCGCGGAAGCCGTCCTGGCGAAGGCGAAGGTCGACGGCAAGCTCGACTACGACGCGCCGATCCCGGGGCTGCGCGCCGTCGGTCGCTACACGTTGCGCATCGAGCTCGTCGAGGCCGACTACGTTCTGATGGGATACCTGTCGCACGTCGCGATGGCCGCGGTCGCGCGCGAGGTGATCGAGTCGTACGGCGACGCGTCGAGCTGGGCGATGGCGAACCCGGTGGGCACAGGACCCTTCCGGCTCAAGGAATGGCGGCGGGGCCAGCGCATCGTGCTCGAGGCCAATCCGGGCTACCGCGAGGAGTATTTCCCGGCCGCGCCGGCCGATGCGCCGTCCGACGTGCGCTCGCTCGCGGCGTCGATGAAGGGCAAGCGCCTGCCGCAGGTCGGCCGGATCGAGATCTCGATCATCGAGGAGTCGAGCCCCCAGCTCCTCGCGTTCGAGACGAATGCGCTCGACTACATGAACGTGCCGGCCGACCTCGTCGCCAACGTGCTCGACGGCGCGAAGCTCAAGCCGGCCTACGCGAACCGGCGCATCGCGCTTCACCGGGTCGTGCGCCCGTCGCTGTCGTACACGTACTTCAACATGGACGATCCGATCGTCGGCGGCACGACGCCCGACCGGGTGGCGCTGCGCCGCGCGATCTCGATGGGCTTCAACACGCCCGACCTGGTGCGCGTGTGGTGGTCGGACCAGGCGCTGATCGCGACGCAGCCGATCCCGCCGCCGGTCGCCGGCCACGATCCGGGGCACAACGTGCGCGGCCCCTACGACCCGGCCACTGCGCGCAAGCTCCTCGACCGCTTCGGCTACGTCGATCGGGACGGCGACGGCTGGCGCGACACGCCCGACGGCAAGCCGATCGTGCTGTCGATGGGCTCGACGCCCTCGAACCGCGACCGCGAGCGCGACGAGCTGTGGAAGCGGAGCATGAAGGACCTCGGGCTGCGCATCGGGTTCGTCAAGCAGAAGTTCGCCGACCTCCTCAAGATGGGGCGCGCCGGGCAGCTCCAGATGTGGCCGGTGGGCTGGATCACCTCGTACGGCGAGGGCGACGCCTTCATGCAGCTCCTCTACAGCGGCAACATCGGGCAGTCGAACTACGCGCGCTTCCGCAACGACGAGTACGACGACCTGTACCGCCGCAGCAAGCGCCTCCCCGACGGACCGGAGCGCACGAAGCTCTACGCGCGGATGGCGGAGATCGTCGCCGCGTACGCGCCGTGGGACCTCGGGGTCTACAACTACGAGAACACGCTGGTGCAGCCGTGGGTCCGCGGGTATCTGAAGCACGTGTACTGGGAGCACCCGTGGAAGTACCACGACCTCGACGTCGCACTGCGGGCGAAGTCCGTGAAATGACCGCTGCCAGGCGGGTGGCGGGTGGGGAACGGGGTTCGTTGCGCCGGCGCGACATGCGGAAGATTCCCGCGCGACGACGTGCGCCTTCCGGTTGCCGGATACGCGCCCTGCGACGTAGACTTCCTACCTGATTCCCTCGGAGCGTCCCGTGTCCCGATTCCCCTCCCACGCCGGCATCACCGCGACCCCGGTCGCGGCGAACGCGCTCGGCTGGAGCATCGGGATCATGGTGCCCCCCGGCCTTCCGGCCGGCGTCGTTCCGAAGTAGTCGACCCGTCGGAGATCCCGCCGGGTTCGGCGGGTTTCCGGGTCGGCGCTCCTTCCGCCTCGCTTTCCCGCCGGCATCGAAGCGTCCGGACGCGCGATCCGCGTCCGCCGCGTCGCGCCCCTCCGCTCCGGGCGCCGCGGCATGCGCGACGGGAGCGGACGAGAGCACGACGATGGGTACGTTGAGACGCCGGATCGGCCGCCGGTTCACCGGCCTGTGGCTGTCCGCCGATTTCCGGCGCATGTGGCTGTCGCTGACGATCACCTCGTTCGGCGCGCAGGTCACCAATCTCGCGCTGCCGCTGACCGCGGCGCTGATGCTGCACGCGACCCCGCTCGAGATGGGCGTGCTGATCGCGCTCGAGACGCTGCCGTTCGCGCTGTTCTCGCTGCACGCCGGCGTGCTGATCGACCGCATCCGCAAGCTGCCGATCGTCATCGTCGCCGACGTGAGCCGCGCGGTCGCGCTGGCGGTGATCCCGCTCGCGGCGTTCACCGGCTGGCTGACGATCGAGGTGCTGTTCGCGGTCGGCTTCTTCTGCGGCATCCAGAACGTCGTCGGCGGCGCGGCCTACCAGGTTCTGCTCGCGCAGATGGCGGGACGCAAGCGGCTGGTCGAGGCGAACGCGAAGATCTCGCTCGGCGAGACCGGCTCCGCGCTGGTCGGCCCGGGCGTCGCGGGCTTCCTGATCCAGGCGCTGACGGCGCCGTTCGCGATCCTCGTCGACGCGGTCTCGTTCCTGGTGTCGGCGCTGATGCTTCGCCACCTGCGGGTGCCGAGCGACGTGCCGCACCCGGGCCCGCGCGCCGGCGTCACGCACGAGATCGCCGAGGGGCTGAAGCTCGTGCGCCGCAACCCGACGCTGTCGTCGCTCGCCTGGCTCGCCGGGCTGTGGCAGCTCCTGCACCACGCGCAGCTCGCGGTCCTGATCCTGTTCGCGACGCGCGAGCTCGGTCTGTCGGCGGGAGCGATCGGCCTCGCGTACGTGCTCGGCGGTCTCGGCTGCGTGATGGCGGCGGCCTCCGCCGAGCGCTTCGCGTCCCGCTTCGGCGTGGGCCCGATGATCGTGCACGCGCTCACCGCGACCGCGATCGCGTGGCAGCTCTATGGGCTGGTCACCGGGCCGGTGTGGGTCGCGACGATCGCGCTGGGCCTCGCGATGCTGTTGTTCGACTTCGGCGGCGTGATGTTCGGCATCCAGTACCTGTCGCTGCGCCAGGCCATCACGCCCGACCGGCTGCTCGGTCGCATGACGGCGACGATGCGCTTCCTGACGGTCGCGGCGGCGCCGCTCGGGTCGCTCGCGGGGGGCGCGCTGGCGACCGCGATCGGGCTGCGCGCGACGCTGCTCACGATCGGTGCGCTGGGGCTCCTGCTCGCGCTCGCCGCGGTGGTGCGCTCGCCCGTGCGCCGGCACGTGAGGCTGCCGGCGACGGCGGAGGCGTGACCTCGCGCGGCGCTCGCCGGACACGCGCGCGTAGAATCCAGGCATCGAGGCCGGGGGTCGGAGCCCATGTTCCGACCCCAGGTCGGAGCTTCTGCTCCGGCCCAGGAAGGAGATGCGATGCACACGCCGCCACCCACGCTCACGCCGGCCGAGGAGGCGCTCCGCGAGGCCGCGCTCGACTACCACCGGGCGCCGTCGCGCGGGAAGATCTCGATCACCCCGACGAAGCCGCTCGCCAACCAGCGGGACCTGTCGCTCGCGTACTCGCCGGGCGTCGCCTACGCGTGCCTCGCGATCCAGAAGGATCCCTCGCTCGCCGCCGAGCTGACCTCGCGCGCGAACCTGGTCGGCGTCGTCACCAACGGGACCGCGATCCTCGGCCTCGGCGACATCGGGCCGCTCGCCGGCAAGCCGGTGATGGAGGGCAAGGCCTGCCTGTTCAAGAAATTCGCGGGCATCGACGTCTTCGACATCGAGCTCGCGCAGAAGGACCCCGACCGGCTGGTCGAGACGATCGCCGCGCTCGAGCCGACGCTCGGCGGCATCAACCTCGAGGACATCAAGGCGCCCGAGTGCTTCTATGTCGAGCAGA
The DNA here is from genome assembly GCA_035711225.1 of Casimicrobiaceae bacterium. Taxonomy (GTDB): domain Bacteria; phylum Pseudomonadota; class Gammaproteobacteria; order Burkholderiales; family Casimicrobiaceae; genus VBCG01. Next base: position 7,781 of record DASTCK010000145.1, on the reverse strand, counting down.
AGCTGCGCGAGCGGCTGAAGATCCCGGTCTTCCACGACGACCAGCACGGCACCGCGATCATCTCGGCCGCCGCGATCCTGAACAGCCTCGAGCTGACCGGGCGCAGGATCGGCGACGTGAAGATCGCCGTGTCGGGGGCGGGCGCCGCCGCGATCGCATGCCTCGACCTGATCGTCGCGCTGGGCGCGGACCCGAAGCGCATCTACGCAGTCGACAGCAAGGGCGTGCTGCACCAGGGCCGCGGGGGCATGGACGCGTCGAAGCAGCGCTACGCGCAGAAGACCGACGCGCGCACGCTCGCCGACATCGTGCGCGACGCGGACGTCTTCCTCGGCTGCTCCGCGCCAGGCGTCATGACCTCCGCGATGGTCGCCACGATGGCGCCGCGTCCGATCATCCTCGCGCTGGCCAACCCCGAGCCCGAGATCCGGCCCGAGCTCGCGAAGGCGGCGCGTCCCGACTGCATCGTCGCGACCGGCCGCTCGGATTATCCGAACCAGGTCAACAACGTCCTGTGCTTCCCGTACATCTTCCGCGGCGCGCTCGACGCGGGGGCGACCGCGATCACCGAGGCGATGAAGCTCGCCTGCGTGCGCGAGATCGCCGACCTCGCGAAGGCCGAGATCAGCGACGAGGTGGCGGTCGCCTACGCCGGCCAGGAGCTCGCCTTCGGGCCCGACTACATCATCCCCAAGCCGTTCGACGCGAGGCTCATCCTGCGCATCGCGCCCGCGGTCGCCGAGGCCGCGCGGGCGTCGGGCGTCGCGACGCGGCCGATCGACGACCTCGACCGCTACCGCCAGTCGCTGACGCGCTTCGTCGCCCACACGGCGATGTTCATGCGGCCGGTGTTCGAGGGCGCGCGCGCGAAGCCGCGCCGCGTCGCGTTCGCCGATGGCGAGGACGAGCGCGTGCTGCGGGCCGCGCAGGCGCTGGTGGACGAGAAGCTCGCGCGACCGATCCTGATCGGGCGACCGGCCGTCATCGCCGCCCGCGTCAAGCGCGCCGGGCTGCGCTTCGTGGCGGGACACGACGTCGACGTCGTCGACAACGAGAGCGATCCGCGCTACCGCGACTACTGGACCGACTACCAGCGGCTGACCGGCCGCCGCGGCGTGACGCCCGACATGGCCAAGGCGACGCTCCGCCGCTCCACCACCACGATCGGCGCGATGATGGTGCGCCGCGGCGACGCCGACGCGCTGCTGTGCGGGCTCGTCGGCCGCTTCCACGGGCACCTCGAGCACATCCAGGAGGTGATCGGCCTCGCCCGCGGCGCGACGACCTACGCGTGCCTCAACGCGCTGATGCTGCCCGAGCACACGCTGTTCGTCACCGACACGTTCGTCAACGAGGAACCCTCGGCCGAGGAGCTCGCCGAGATCGCCGCGATGGCGGCCGACGCGGTGCGCCGCTTCGGACTGCCGCCGAAGGTCGCGTTCCTGTCGCATTCGATGTTCGGCTCGAGCGACCGGCCGAGCGCGCGCCGCATGCGGCTCGCGCGGCAGCTCTTCGCCGAGGCGTCGCCCGACGTCGAGTGCGAAGGCGAGATGCACGGCGACGCGGCGCTGTCGGAGGCCATCCGCCGCACGTTCCTGCCCGACGCGGGCATCGCGGGCGCCGCGAACATCCTCGTGATGCCCAACCTCGACGCCGCGAACATCCTGTTCAACGTGCTCAAGGTGACCGGCGGCAAGGGAATCACCGTGGGCCCGATCCTGCTGGGCGCCGCGGCGCCGGTGCACATCCTGACGCCGTCGTCCACGGTGCGGCGCATCGTCAACATGGCGGCGCTCGCCTCGGCGACCGATCGCGCCGCGGGCCACCTGCGAAGCGCCTGACGGCGGAACGCCGACGTCCGGAACCAGGTTCGCAACCAGGTTCGCAACCAGGTTCCGGAAGCGAATCGCGGCAATGGCGTGTCGAGAAAAGCGAAGGGCGACCGCGAGATCGTCGCGGCCGCCCTTCCGTCCTGTCGGGCTTCGCGGAGCCGGAGCGGGCCCGTTGAGCCCGCACCTGAATCCGACGACAGTCTAGTCGCGCGATCCGCGCGCGGTCAACCGCTGCCGACGGAAGGCGATCGCCGTCGCGTCACGCGTCGACGGTTCCCGCCGCGACGGCGCGGTGCGTCGCATCGTCGACGACGACGAACGTGAGCGGCCCGGCGGACGACGCGCCCGCCTCGAGCGCGAGCGGCTCGTGCAGCGTGAGGCGGACACGCGTCCACGCGTGCTTCGGGACGCGATCGCTCGCGTCGACCAGTGGCGAGGCGAGGTCGTCCGCGCGCGCCATCGCGGCGAAGTGGGCACGCACCGTCCGCTCGCCGAGTGCGACCAGCCAGGTCGACGCGGTGGCGAGCGGCGCGTCGTCGAGCCACACCAGCGTCGCGTCGATCGATCGCACCAGCCGCCGCGACGCGTCGTCGCGTGGCGACACCGCGATCGGGGGAGCCGCCTCCCGCGCACGGCGGCGCGAGCGATCGGAGGATGGTGAACGATGGGTCGCATTCATGTCGATGGACCTCCGCCGGCGCACGGCAGCGAGGATTCGATGCTAGCGCCATGACGCGCGGCATGGAAGGAACGATTGGCGCCCTCGTTATGCCATCGGGCGCTAAACGTCTCCTCGCCGCCGCGCCAGGCGCGAAGCGGCGGCGTCACGCGCGCTGGAAAGGGTAGACCGGCGGCAGCGCCAGAAGTGCCGTCAGCTCGTCGAGCGCGCGGCGCGATTCGTCGAGCAGCGCGGGATCGGCGAGATCCGCGGGAAGCAGCCGGTCGCGATAATGGCGGCCGACCCAGGCCTCGAGCGCGACGGCGAGCGCGTCGTCGAGGAGCACGCGCGGGCGGATCGCCGCGCGCTCGTCGCGCGTCAGCGGAACGCGCAGGCGCAGGCAAGCGGGCCCGCCGCCGTTGCGCATGCTCTGGCGCAGGTCGAACACCAGCGCTTCGGCGAGCGGCCCGCCGGGCGCGGTCCAGCGATCGAGCACCGCCGACGCGCGTGCGTTCTCGCGCACCTCGGCGGGCGCGACGAGCAACAGGCGCCCGTCCGGCCGCTCGAGGAGCTGGCTGTTGAACAGGTAGGTCGACACGGCCTCGTCGACCGGCAGCTCGCCGCGTCGCACGACGTCGGCGCGGAACGCGGGCCCGATCCGCTCGGCGAGCGCTTCGAGCGCGCGCGCACCGTCGACCCAGGCGTCCTCGTGGACGAGCAGCGTCCGCCCCTGTCCGACGGCGATCACGTCGTTGTGGAACACGCCGGCGTCGATCGCGTCGGGATGCTGCTGCACGTGGACGGTCCTCGCCGGGTCGAGTCCGTGCCGGCGGGCGATCGCCTCGGACGCCTCGCGCGTCTGGCGTGCCGGGTAGCGGCGCGGCGCGCGCGCACCGGTGTCGAAAGCGCTGCGCCCGTGCACGAACAGGTCGACGCCGCGGTCGCGCTCGCCGGGGCCGGCGAAGCGCGTGTGGTTCGCGGCGCCCTCGTCGCCGGTGTGCGAGGCCGCGGGCAGGGGATCGTGCACGACGAAATGCCGGTCGTCGGCGAAGATCGCGCGCAGCACCGCGGTCGTCGTCGATGCCTCGATCGACCGGTGCAGCAGGGACGCCAGGTTGGCGGGCGAGAGGTGGACGCGCCCGTCGGCGGTGTCGGCGGAGGCGCTCACGGTCGCGGCGTTCGCCGTCCACATCGCCGCGGCGGACGAGCACGCGGACAGCAACACGGGGGCTTCGCGCGCCGCGCGTGCGACCGCCTCGGCGTCGCTGCCGCCGAAGCCCAGCGCACGCAGCGTCGGCAGGTGCGGCCGCTCGTGCGGCGGCAGCACCGCCTGCGGGAATCCGCGTGCGGCGATCGCGCGCATCTTGGCGAGGCCCTGCAGCGCGGCGTCGCGCGGGTTGGACGCGTTGCCGGCGTGCCGCTCGGACGCGAGGTTGCCGAGCGACATGCCCGAGTAGTTGTGCGTCGGGCCCGGCAGCCCGTCGAACTGGACGTCGATGCCCACGCGCGGCTTAGCGATCGGCAGTGGCGAGCGGAACGACGCGCACGGTGTCGCCCTCGCCGACCCCCAGCGCCGCGGCGGCGTAGGGACGCAGCGGGAAGCGGTCGATGCGCGGCGGCGCGGACGCGAGGATCGCCCGGAACCCGGCGAAGTCGCGGTTCGCCACGAGCCAGCGCACCTCGGCGACCGGGTTGTCGGGCACCGGATCGTCCTCGTCGAGCGTCACCGGCAGCACGCGCGAGCGGCGTACGGCGTCGATGTTGTCGCGGAACGCTTCGACCGTCGGGCCCGCGTCGAAGATGTCGACGTACCCCTCGTAGCGGAAGCCCTCCTGCTCGAGCATGCGGCGCGCGGGCGCGGTGTCGCGGTGCACCGCGCCGATCGCCTCGCGCGCACTCGCCGGGAGCAGGTTCACGTAGACCGGGTGCTTCGGCATCAGCTCGGCGATGAACGACTTCTGCCCGATGCCGGTCAGGTAGTCGGCGGTCGAGTACTCCATCGCGAAGAAATGCCGGCCGAGGCCTTCCCAGAACGGCGAGCGGCCCTGCGCGTCGATCGGGCCGCGCAATTCGGCGATCACCTTGTCGCCGAAGCGGTCGGCGAACTCGGCGACGAACAGGAGGCGGCTCTTCGCGATCAGCGGTCCGTTGTGGCCGTGCCGGAACGCCTGGTCGACGAACAGCGTGCAGAGCTCGGTATGGCCGGTGTGGTCGTTGGCCAGGAACAGCGTCGGCACCGCCGTGTAGACGTCGAGGGCGCGCGACGCGTGCACGAGCGTCCCGACGTGGTAGTTGTACCAGGGCTCCTCGAGGCCGACCGCGGCCTCGATCGCGCTGATGCCGACGACCCGGTCGCCCCCGGCCGTCGCGCCGGCGTCGACCAGCACGAACACGTAGCACGCCTTCGCGCGCGGCGCGGTGCCGGCGAACGAGGCGATCGAGCGGTCGATGCGCTCGGCCAGCCGCTCGCGGCTCGCCGGGAGCGTCGTCAGGCCGGTGCCGGTGCGCTCGGAGAGCGCGAAGACCGCCGGAAGGTCGTCGCGCGCGATGGGACGGACGACGAACATGAAAGGGTCAGGGTCGGCTTTCGCGCGACGAGGCGCGCTTGGGCAGTGCGGTCACGAGGCGTCAATCGAGTCTGACCCCGATGGCGACCCCAATGGCATCCCAATGGCACCTGCCAATGGCAACGCTCGAGTCCGACCCACACGCCTCAGGACAGCGTCCGGTTGAGCGCCTGCTCGAGCCGCGCGAGGCCCTCGAGGATCTCGTCGAGCGAGATCACGAGCGACGGCGCGAGCCGCACCACGTCCGGGCCCGCCATCAGCACCAGCAGGCCCGCGTCGCCCGCCGCCTGCATGACCGAGAACGCCTTGCCGCGCCAGCGATCGTCGAGCTCGCATCCGAGCCAAACGCCCTCGCCGCGGAGGTCGCGGAAGACGCGGCGGCGCGCGTTGATCGCCTTCAGGCCTTCCATGAACAGCGCGTGGCGCGCCTTCACGCCGTCGAGCACTTCGGTGGTGTTGATCACGTCGAGCACCGCGCCGGCGACCGCGCAGGCCAGCGGATTGCCGCCGTAGGTCGTCCCATGGACGCCGACCGAGAAGACGCTCGCGACCTCGTCGGTCGTGAGCATCGCGCCGATCGGGAAGCCGCCGCCCAGCCCCTTGGCCGAGGTCAGGATGTCCGGGACGATGCCTTTCTGCATGTACGAGAACAGCGCGCCGGTGCGCCCCATGCCGCTCTGGATCTCGTCGAGAATCAGCAGTGCGCCGTGCGCGCTGCACAGGCGGCGCGCGGTCTGCAGGAACACCGGCGTCCCGGGCGTCATGCCGCCTTCGCCCTGCATCGGCTCGAGGATCACCGCGCAGATGTCGTCCCCGCCTTCGTCCCGGAACGCGGCCTCGAGCGCCGCGACGTCGTTGTACGGGATGTGCGTGATGCCCGCGGGGCTCGGCCCGAAGCCCTGCGAGTATTTCGCCTGCCCGCCGGCGGTGACGGTGAACAGCGTCCGCCCGTGGAACGCGTTGATCGTCGAGATGACGCGGACCTTGTGCGGGCCGTGGCGGTCGTGCGCGTAGCGGCGCGCCAGCTTAAGCGCCGCCTCGTTGGCCTCGGCGCCCGAGTTGCAGAAGAAGACGCGGTCGGCGAAGGTCGCGTCGACCAGCCGCTGCGCGAGCCGCAGCGCCGGCTCGTTGGTGAACCAGTTCGACACGTGCCACAGCGTGCGCGCCTGCTCGTCGAGCGCGCGCACCATCGCCGGGTGGCAGTGGCCGAGCGCGGTCACCGCGACGCCGCTAGCGAAGTCGATGTACATGCGCCCGTGCTGGTCCCACACGCGCGAGCCCTCGCCGCGCACGGGCACGAACGCCGCCGGCGCGTAGCACGGCACCATCAGCCGGTCGAACATCTCGCGCGTCACCGGCATCGACGCGGACGGCGAGGGCGCCGTCACGTCGCGGCGCGGCGACGCCAGCACGGCGCGGGCGGTGGCGGAATCGACGGGAGAGCTCATCGGCACGAGGCAGGGGTCGGCGAGGATTGACGTTAGCAGGGATCGGCGCCGATGGGGGCCGGGGCGCACGCTCGCGCACCCGATCGGTCAGCGATCGGTGAGCGGGCGGGGGACGACGGGCGCGATGGCGTCCCGGGGAGCGCCGGTCGCGCCCGCGGGCCGCTCAGACGGCCGCGATCGCCTGGATCTCGATCCGGTAGTCGGGGTTGGCGAGCTTCGCCTCGACGGTCGCGCGCGCCGGCGTGTGCCCGGCCGGCACCCACGCCTCCCACACGGCGTTCATCGCCGCGAAGTCGGCCATGTCGGGCAGGAAGATCGTCGCGGACAGGAGCTTGGACTTGTCGCTGCCCGCTTCGGCGAGCAGGCGGTCGATCGACGCCAGCACCTGCCGGGCCTGCGTCGCGAGGTCGGCCTTGGGATCGTCGGCGACCTGTCCGGCGAGATACGCGGTGCCGCCGTGGACGACCATGTCCGAGAGTCGCTTGCCGACGTGATGGCGCTTGATGGACATCGAGGGGTTCCTGGCGTTGCGGACCCGGCGGCCCGAAGCGGACAATTCTAGTCGAAACCCCGGAGGCGATTGCCCGATGACCGCTCGTTTCGCGCTGACGCTCGGGGCGCTGCTCGCGTTCGCCGCCGTCGCGCTCGGCGCCTTCGGCGCGCACGCGTTGAAGGCGCGCCTCGGCCCGGACATGACGCAGGTCTGGCAGACGGCCGTGCAGTACCACGGCTGGCATGCGCTCGCGATCGTCGCCGCGGGCCTGGTTCTTCTGCATCGGCCCGATGCCGCCGCGATCGCGATCGCGGCGTGGCTCTTCGTCGCCGGCGTCGTGCTGTTCTCGGGAAGCCTCTACCTGCTCGCGCTCACCGGCACGCGCGTTCTCGGCGCGATCACGCCGCTGGGCGGCGCGGCCTTCCTCGCGGGATGGGCGGCGTTCGCGTGGGGAGCGTGGAGAGGCTGAAGGGAGGGGACAGGCGACAGGCGACAGGCCATGCGAACGGTGGTCGCGTGGTCGCTGCCGCGCGGGCGACCCCAACCCCATCGCCTATCGCCCATCGCCGCCTTCGCCTTCACTCAATCCACCTTCGCCCCCGACTCCTTCACGACCTTCGCCCACTTCGCGGTCTCGTCTGCGATGTGCTTCGCGAAGTCCTCGGGTGTGCCGCCCTTCGCATTGGCGCCGATCGCGATCATCTTCTCCTTCGCCTCGGGCGTCACGAGCCAGCGGGCGATCTCGCCGTTGATCTTCACGACGATCTCGCGCGGCGTGCCCGC
>DASTCK010000144.1:0-7090 GCA_035711225.1 Casimicrobiaceae bacterium | reverse complement strand
TCGAGCTCTACGCCGAGGAACTGCGCGAGGCGCAGAACGCGCTCGCCTCGATCACCGGCGCGTTCACCGCCGACGACCTGCTCGGCGCGATCTTCTCGCGCTTCTGCATCGGCAAGTAGGACCCGGCCGGCCGGGGCTGCGCCGCCCGCCGCCCCCGGGTTCCCTCCGGCTGCCCAGCGGCGGCCGTTCGCGGTATCGTTGCGGAAACGCGTGCGAGGCGGCCGCCGCCGGGCGGTGCGCCACGATGCACGTCCACTCCAGGAGGCCTTCCCCCATGCGTTCGACCCGCCCCGCCCTCGCTGCGCTCGTCGCGGCCGTCGCTCTCGCGGCGGCACTGCCCGCGCACGCGATCGATCAGTTGAAGGTCATGATCCCCGCCGGTCCCGGCGGCGGATTCGACCAGACCGGCCGCAACCTGGGCGCCGCGATGCAGGCCGCGGGCTCGGTCAAGAGCATCCAGTACGACAACAAGGGCGGCGCCGGCGGCGCGATCGGGCTCGCGCAGTTCATCACGACGAGCAAAGGCGACCCGAACGCGCTGTTCGTCACGGGGATGGTCACGGTCGGTGCGACGCACCTCAACAAGAGCCCGGTGACGCTCGCGAACCTGACGCCGATCGCGCGCCTGACCGCGGAGGCCGAGGCGATCATCGTGCCGGCCGCCTCGCCGATCAAGAACGCGAAGGACCTGGTCGCCGCGATGAAGGCGAACCCGGGCGCGGTGAGCTTCTCGGGCGGCTCGGCCGGCGGCACCGACCACATCCTCGCCGGCCTCATCGCGAAGGATGCCGGCGTCGACCCGGGCAAGGTCAACTACGTGCCGTTCACCAGCGGCGCCGAAGCCGTGGCGGCCGTGCTGGGCGGCCAGGTGTCCGCAGGCATCTCGGGCTACGGCGAGTTCGCGCAGCACATCAAGTCGGGGCGCGTGCGCGCGATCGCCGTGTCGTCGGGCGAGCGCGTCGCGGGCGTCGACATCCCGACGCTGAAGGAGCAGGGCGTCAACGTCGAGCTCGTCAACTGGCGCGCGGTGTTCGGCGCGCCCGGCATCACGCCCGACCAGCAGAAAGCGCTGCTCGCGGCGGTCGAGGCCGGGATCAGGCACGACAAGTGGAAGGAGACGCTCGCGAAGCTCGACTGGACGCCGTACGTGCTGACCGGCGACGCGTTCGCGACCTTCGTCGACCAGGACAGCAAGCGCATCGCCGCGATCCTCGACAGCCTGAACCTCGGCGCCAAGAAATAGCGCGGCGCCGCCGATGAACGTCCGCGGACGCGACCGCGCGGGGCTCGCGATCTCGGTCGCGGTCATCGCGCTCGCGCTGTTCGTCTTCGTCGACATGACGTCGATCCCGGCCGACGGCGGCTACTCCGCCGTCGGTCCGCGCTTCGCGCCGATGCTGGTCGGCGTCGGGCTCGCCGTCATCGGCGTCCTGCTGCTGCGCCAGGCGCTCGCCGGCGGCTGGCGCAACATGCCGCCGCCGCCCGAGGAGCCGCTCCACGCGCCGTCGTTCGGCTGGATCGCCGGCGGCCTGGCCGTCCAGATGGCGATCATCGGCGTCGTCGGCTTCACGATCGCGTCGACGCTGCTGTTCGTGGCGGTGGCGCGCGGCTTCGGCAGCCGGCGCGTCGGGCACGACGCCGTCGTGGGGCTCGTCCTCGCCGCGGCGGTGTTCCTGTTCTTCACGCGCGTGCTCGGGCTGTCGATGCCGGCGAGCCCGCTCGGCGTCGTCTAGGGCGGCGCGATGGGCGGGCTCGAGGGACTCGCGAGCGGCTTCGCGATCGCGCTCACCGCGACCAACATCCTGTGGGCGTTCGTCGGCTGCCTGCTCGGCACCGCGGTCGGCGTGCTGCCGGGCGTCGGCCCGGCGGTGACCATCGCGCTGCTCCTGCCGCTCACCACGCAGCTCGAGCCGACGTCGGCGCTCATCATGTTCTGCGGCGTCTACTACGGCGCGATGTACGGCGGGTCGACGACGTCGATCCTGTTGAACACGCCGGGCGAGTCCGCGTCGATCGCCACCTCGCTCGAGGGCAACGCGATGGCGAAGCGCGGCCGCGCGGGCGCGGCGCTCGCGACGGCGGCGATCGGATCGTTCGTCGCCGGCACGATCGCGACGATCCTCGTGACGCTGGTGGCGCCGCCGGTGGCGGAGTGGGGGCTGTCGTTCGGGCCGGCCGAGAAGTTCTCGCTGATCCTGCTCGCGTTCATGACGATCTCCGCCGTGCTCGGGCAGTCGGCGCTCCGAGGCTTCGCGAGCCTGTTCGCCGGCCTGTTCCTCGGCCTGATCGGCACCGACGCGCTCTCCGGGCAGATCCGCTTCGCGATGGGGATCCAGGAGCTCTACGACGGGATCGACGTCGTCGTCGTCGCCGTGGGGCTGTTCGCGATCGGCGAAACGCTCTACGTGGCGAGCCACGAGCGGCGCGTCGTCGAGACGGTCGAGCGCATCAAGGGCTCGCTGTGGATGAGCGCGCGGGACTTCCGCCGCTCGATCGGCCCGTGGCTGCGCGGCACCGCGATCGGCTTCCCGTTCGGCACGATGCCCGCCGGCGGCGCCGAGATCCCGACGTTCCTGTCCTACGCCACCGAGAAGCGCTTCAACAAGGGGCCCGAGAAGTTCGGCGAGGGCGCGATCGAAGGCGTCGCGGGCCCCGAGGCCGCCAACAACGCGTCGGTCACGGCGGCGCTTATCCCGCTCCTGACGCTCGGCCTGCCGACGTCGGCGACCGCGGCGATCATCCTCACGGGCTTCCAGCAGTACGGCATCCAGCCCGGGCCGCTGCTCTTCACGACGCAGGCCGACCTCGTGTGGGCGCTGATCGCGAGCCTCTACCTCGGCAACGTGATGCTGCTGGTGCTGAACCTGCCGATGGCGGGCGTGTGGGCGCGGCTCCTCACGATCCCGCGACCGATGCTCTACGCGGGCATCGTCGTGTTCGCGACGATCTCGGCCTACGGCATGCGCAATTCCTGGTTCGACCTGTTCCTGCTCGCGTTCTTCGGCCTGGTCGGCTACGTAATGAAGCGCTACGACATTCCGGTGGCGCCCTGCCTCGTCGGCATGATCCTGGGCCCCCGCGCCGACACCGAGCTCCGGCGCGCCCTGCAGATCAGCCAGAGCGACTTCACGGTGTTCTTCACGCATCCGATCTCGGCCGCGCTCCTCGCCGTCGCCGCCCTGCTCGTCGTCGTGCCCGCGGCGATGCGCTGGCGCGCGAAGCGGCGACGGCCGGCCACGCCCGGCTGACGATGCCGGCGTCCGGGCGCGTCTCGCGCGGAGGCCGCTGGGCGCTCGCGCTGGCGGTCGGCGTCGCGGCCGGCGCGCTGTGCGTCGCGCTGCGCACGCCCATTCCTTGGATGCTGGGCCCGTTGTTGTCGATCGCGCTGTTGCGCGTGCTGGCCGCGCCGGTCGAGGCGCCGCCGCCGGCGCGCTACGTGGGCCAGTGGATCATCGGCACCTCGCTCGGGCTGTATTTCACGCCCTACGTCGTGCACGAGATCGCCGGGCTCTGGTACCTGCTGCTCGCCGGCGCGGCATTCGCCGTGACGCTGGGCTACGTCTCCGGCATCGCGCTCGCGCGCATGGCGCACCTCGACAAGACCACCGGCATCTTCGCGAGCGTGCCGGGCGGCGCCGCGGAAATGGCGACGCTCGGCGAGCGCTTCGGCGGTCGCATGGACCGGATCGCGGCGGCGCAGAGCCTGCGCATCCTGATCGTCGTCGCGACGGTGCCCGCGGCGATCACGGCGCTCGGCGTCCACGGCAGCGACCCCTACGTTCAGGGCGCGCGTACGTTCGAGCCGACGGGCTTCGTGCTGCTGATGGCGGCGACGCTCGCGGGGAGCTTCGCGCTCCAGGCCATCGGGCTGCCGAACGCGTTCGTGCTGGGCTCGCTCGCGGTCGCGATCCCGCTCACCGCGCTCACGATCGACCTCTCGGCGATGCCCTCGGTCGCGTCCAACGCGGGCCAGCTCCTGCTCGGCTGCGCGCTGGGCTCGCGCTTCCGCCCGGACTTCCTCGCCGGCGCGCATCGCTTCGTCGGCGCGGTCGCGGCGACGGTCGTGCTGTCGATCGTGCTGTCCGCCGCGTTCGGGACGGGACTCGCGTGGGCGACGGGCCTGACCCCGGCGACGCTGGTGCTGGGCAACGCACCGGGCGGCATCGCCGAGATGTGCATCACCGCGAAGGTGCTCCAGCTCGGCGTACCGCTGGTGACGGCGTTCCACGTCACGCGGCTCGTCGTGCTGCTGCTCGCGACGCCCCTGGTGTTCGTGCGCGCGCGACGGTGGTACCGTGCACGCGGAACGCGACGGCCATGACGTGGAATCCGCAGCGCTACCTCGAGTTCGCCGACCTGCGGCTGAGGCCGGCGGTGGATCTGCTCGCACGCATCGCGGCCGTCGCGCCGCGCAGCGTCGCCGACCTCGGGTGCGGCGCGGGCAACGTCACACGGCTGCTGGTCGAGCGGTGGCCCGACGCGGAGGTCGTCGGCATCGACAGCTCGCGCGCGATGCTCGAGCGCGCGCGCGCCGCGCTGGCCGGCGCGTCGAACGTGCGCTTCGAGGAGCGCGACCTCACGAGCTGGACGCCGCGCTCGCGCGTCGACGTCCTGTACAGCAATGCGGCGCTGCACTGGCTGGGCGACCACGCGACGCTCATCCCGCGTCTCGCCGGCGCGCTCGCGAGCGGAGGCACGCTCGCGATCCAGATGCCGCGCAACTTCGACTCGCCCTCGCACGCGACGATCGCCGCGCTGGCCCGCAGCGACCGGTGGCGCTCGCGCGTCGGCGACCTCGTGCGCGACGAGCCGGTGGCCGCGCCGGAGCGGTACCTGCGCTGGCTCGCGCCGCTCTGCCCGCGGGTCGACGTGTGGGAAACGATCTACCTGCAGCGCCTCGCGCCGCGCGACGACGGCGAGCATCCGGTCGTCGCTTTCGTGTCGGGCACGTGGCTCGTCCCGTACTTCGAGCGGCTGAAGGACGATCCCGACGCGCGCGACGCGTTCCTCGGCGACTACCGCGCGCGCATCGCGAGCGCGTTTCCTGCCGAAAGCGACGGCGCCACGCTGTTCCCGTTCCGCCGCCTGTTCATCGTCGCGACGGCGGGCTAGCGGGTCGCGGCCTCAGGCCGCGAGCGCGCGACCCCGCGCATCCCGGGATTGGTCAGGCCACCTGTCCGGCCCGACGCGACGGGTGCGGCGCGATGCGCCCGCGTGCTAGATTCGCCTGATTCTTCGCGCGCGAAACCGGCGCTCGGCTTCCCTTCTCCACAAGGTCCCCGTTCGATGAATCGACCCGAGTCGCTCTCGACGCTCGCCGCGTCCGTCGCCGCGCCCGCCTGGGTGCGCCATCCGCGCCTGCTCGGCTGGGTGCGCGAGATCGCCGCGCGCACGCGGCCCGAGCGCATCGTGTGGTGCGACGGGAGCGACGCCGAATACCACGCGCTGTGCGACGGGATGGTCGCCACCGGCACGCTGATCCGCCTCGATGCGGCCAAACGCCCGGACAGCTTCCTCGCGCGCTCGGCCCCATCCGACGTCGCGCGCGTCGAGGACCGCACGTTCATCTGCAGCGAGCGCGAGGAGGACGCCGGCCCGACCAACAACTGGCGCGCGCCGGGCGAGATGCGCGCGACGCTCGACCGCCTGTTCGACGGCGCGATGCGCGGCCGCACCCTCTACGTCGTGCCGTTCTCGATGGGGCCGATCGGCAGCCCGATCTCGCAGGTGGGCGTCGAGCTCACCGACAGCCCGTACGTCGTCGTCAACATGCGGATCATGACGCGCATGGGGCGCGCGGTCGCCGAGTTCATGGGGAGCGACGGTCCGTTCGTCCCGTGCGTCCACTCGGTCGGCGCGCCGCTCGCGCCAGGGGAGCGCGACAGCGCGTGGCCGTGCAACGCCGAGCACAAGTACATCGTGCACTTCCCCGAGGCGCGCGAGATCTGGTCGTACGGCTCCGGCTACGGCGGCAACGCGCTGCTCGGCAAGAAATGCCTCGCGCTGCGCATCGCCTCGGTGATGGGCCGCGACGAAGGCTGGCTCGCCGAGCACATGCTGATCCTCGGCGTCACCTCGCCCGCGGGAGACAAGCGCTACGTCGCGGCGGCGTTCCCGAGCGCCTGCGGCAAGACCAATCTCGCGATGCTGATCCCGCCTCCCGGCTTCGAGGGCTGGAAGGTGACGACGGTCGGCGAGGACATCGCGTGGATCAAGCCGGGGAGCGACGGCTATTTCCACGCGATCAACCCCGAGGCGGGTTACTTCGGCGTCGCGCCCGGGACGTCATACGAGTCGAACCGCAACGCGATGGAGATGCTGCGCGAGAACGTGATCTTCACCAACGTCGCGCTCACCGACGACGGCGACGTGTGGTGGGAGGGCATGACGAAGACGCCGCCCGCTCACCTGGTCGACTGGCAGGGCAACGACTGGACCCCGGGATGCGGCCGCACTGCCGCGCACCCGAATGCCCGCTTCACCGTCGCCGCGACCCAGTGCCCCTCGCTCGACCCCCTGTGGGACGACCCGGCAGGCGTGCCGATCTCGGCGTTCGTGTTCGGCGGGCGCCGCTCGAACACGATGCCGCTGGTCTGCGAGGCGCCGACCTGGGAGGCCGGGGTCTACCTGGCGGCGACGATGGGCTCGGAGACCACGGCCGCCGCCACCGGCGCCGTGGGCGAGGTGCGGCGCGACCCGTTCGCGATGCTCCCGTTCTGCGGCTACCACGTCGGCGATTACTTCCGGCATTGGCTCGCGATGGGCGAGGCGGTCGCCCACCCGCCGCGCATCTTCGCCGTCAACTGGTTCCGCAAGGACCGGGACGGACGTTTCGTCTGGCCGGGCTTCGGGCAGAACATGCGCGTGCTCAAGTGGATCGTCGAGCGCTGCGCGGGAGTCGCGTCCGGCCATCCGACGCCGCTAGGCAACGGGCCCGCGTACGAGGACCTCGACTGGTCCGGGCTGCCGTTCGATGCCGGGCGTTTCGCCGCCGCCACCGCGATCGATGCGGACGACTGGCGTAGCGAACTGGCCGCGCACGACGCGCTGTTCGCCAAGGTGGGCGCCAAGCGGCCAGAGCCGCTCGCAC
>DASTCK010000143.1:0-2233 GCA_035711225.1 Casimicrobiaceae bacterium | reverse complement strand
CGATCGGCACCACGGCGTCGCCGAGCGCATGGTCGAGGCCCGCGGCGAGGGCGATCTCCTTGCCGAAGTTGCGCGACAGAGCGACCACGCGCACGCGAGCATCGCGCGTCGCGAGCGCCGCGAGCACGGCGAACGTCGCGTCGTGGCTGCCGTCGTCGACGAACACGGCCTCGGCGGGCACCCCGAGCGCGTCGAGCGCGTCGGCCGCTCGAGCCCAGAACGACGCTAGGCCTGCGGCCTCGTTGTAGCAGGGCACGACGAGGGAGACGACGGGGTTCGTGCTCATGCGCCGGGAGGCGAGGGGCGATGGGCGATAGGAAAGGACGCCCCGCGCCGCACGTCAACCCCCTTTCCCCGCCCGCGGGACGAGGGCCGGTGCAAGGGCCCTATCGTCTGTCGCCGCCCTTCAGAGGATTTCGGCGGCGTGGTCCGCGAGCCGCGACCGCTCGCCGCGCGTGAGCGTGACGTGGCCCGAGTGCGGCCAGCCCTTGAACCGGTCGACGACGTAGGTCAGGCCCGAGCTGCCCTCGGTCAGGTAGGGCGTGTCGATCTGCGCGATGTTGCCGAGGCACACCACCTTGGTGCCGGGTCCGGCGCGCGTGATCAGCGTCTTCATTTGCTTGGGCGTGAGGTTCTGCGCCTCGTCGATGATCAGGAACTTGTTGATGAACGTGCGCCCGCGCATGAAGTTGAGGCTCTTGACCTTGATGCGCGAGCGGATCAGGTCGCGCGTCGCGGCGCGCCCCCACTCGCCGGCCTCGTCGTCGGTCTTGTTGAGGACGTCGAGGTTGTCCTCGAGCGCGCCCATCCACGGGTTCATCTTCTCCTCCTCGGTGCCGGGGAGGAAGCCGATGTCCTCGCCGACCGGCACCGTGACGCGCGTCATGATGATCTCGGTGTAGACCTTGAACTCGAGCGTCAGCATGAGGCCCGCGGCGAGCGTCAGCAGCGTCTTGCCGGTGCCGGCCTGGCCGACCAGCGTCACGAAGTCGACGTCGGGGTTCATCAGCAGGTTGAGCGCGAAGTTCTGCTCGCGGTTCCGCGCGACGATCCCCCACACGTTGTTCTTCTGGTGCGTGTAGTCCTTGAGCGTCGACAGGAGCGCCGTGCGGCCGGTGAGCTCCTTGACGATCGCCTGGAACGGCGCCTCGCCGTGCGGCTCGAGCCACACGAACTCGTTCGCGAGCAGCGTCGGCACCAGCGGCCCGGTGACGCGGTACAGCGTGTGCCCGCCCTGCTGCCAGCTCTCCATCCCCTTGCCGTGGCGTTCCCAGAAGTCGCCGGGCAGCTCCTCCATGCCGGAGTAGAGGAGCTCGCTGTCCTCGATCACCTTGTCGTTGAAGTAATCCTCGGCGGCGAGCCCCAGCGCACGCGCCTTGATGCGCATGTTGATGTCCTTCGACACCAGCACGACGTCGCGGCGCGGATGCACGCGCGCGAGATGCATGACGACCGCGAGGATCTGGTTGTCGGCCTTGCCGTTGGCGAGCGAGGGCGGCAGCGCGATCGAGATCGTCTCGGTCTGCAGGTAGAGGCGGCCGGTCGCGGCCCCGTTGGACTTCTGCTCGAGCGGGATCCCGGCCGCGATCGCGTCGCCGCCCGCGCCCGCGTGGGTGGTGACCAGCTCGTCGAGGAAGCGCGACGCCTGCCGGGCGTTGCGCGCCACCTCGGTGACGCCCTTCTTGTGGTTGTCGAGCTCCTCGAGCGTGAGGATCGGCAGGTAGATGTCGTGCTCTTCGAAGCGGAACAGGCTCGTCGGGTCGTGCATCAGCACGTTGGTGTCGAGCACGAAGAGCCGGGTCGACGTGGGGCTGGGGCGGCCGCCGGTCTTCGAGGCGCGGGCGGCTTTGCGGGAGGCGAGGGAGATGAGCTGGGACGGGGCAGGGCGCAGCTTGCGTTCGACCATGGTCCTCCGGACGGGCGGGAGGGCCGGCGACAGAGGGGCCGGCCTTTCCCGGCGATGCTACGCCTTTCCCGCATGGGCACAAGGGCTTGTGGTCGGGAGCTCGACGCCGTCGCAGGTGTTGTGGTCGATTCGGTACACGCCGCGCCGCGACCGTCGCCGCGCTGCGCAGCCGGTCAACCGCCGCCGGCCGGCTGCTGCGTGCGCACGGCGGCGCGGGAGGAAGGCGCGCGCCCGGAGGCCGGACGCGCCCCCTGCTCGCGCCGCCAGGCGGCGGGCGACGCGCCGACCGCGCGCTTGAACGCGCGCGAGAACGCCGCTTCCGACTCG
>DASTCK010000142.1:0-4486 GCA_035711225.1 Casimicrobiaceae bacterium | reverse complement strand
GAAGGCGTTCACCCGGTGAGCGTCGACGACGGCGGCCAGGTCGTCCTGCCTCTCGGCGACGACCACCGTCCCGCCGGCGCTCAGCACGCGCAACGACAATCCGAGGCCGACGCCGCCCGCCGGTCCGCTCGCGCAAAGCAGTCGCGCCCCGGCCGGTATCCCGTCCTCGAAGCTGCAGAACCAGCGATCCCGCATCATGTCGTGCGTGACGGAAACCTCCTTGGGGCGCCCTGTCGATCCCGATGTCCTGAGCGTCGTGAACGCGATCGCACCGCCGACGCGCGGAAGGGCGGCGCGAGGCGCTCGCGCGAGGGCGTCGCGCGACCACCATGTGTCGTCGTACGCGAGACGTCCGGGCCCCGCGGGGGCGCCGCGATCGGCCTTGACGATCGCGAGGTCGACCCCCCGCGAGCGGGCGCCGTGGAACGTCGCGATGCCGGCCCGCCCGGCACCGAGCTTGACGAACATCAGCGCGACGGCATCGTGCGTGTAGAGGTCGATGCTCGCGCCCGCGGCGAGGCCCCGGTCGAGCAGGCGCGCGGCGATCGCATCGACGATGCCGTCGAGCGTCGCGTAGTCCACCGTCTGCACGCCGGTGCGGGGCAGCCCCCAGGCGATCGCGGGGGCCCCGGGATGAAGCGATGCGACAGCGCGGATGTCGTCGGTGACGTTGAAGGTCATGGGTCGGCCGCCTGTCCCGTGCGTGACGCCGGCGCGCCGGGCACTGGCGTCGCCGGTCGTCACGGGCGCCATGATCGCACAGCGACCGCGGACCGCTGCCGCGCGAGCGTCGATGCGCTGCGGCGGCACGCGGACGACGCATCGCGCGGCGACGCGCGTCCGCGACAGGGGCGAGCGTCGCGCCGCGCTCCGGATCGCGCGACGCGAAAGGCATAATGGCGGCCATGCGCACGTTCTCCGCCTTCGCGATCCTCGCGTTTCTCTCCCTCGTCGCCGGCCGCTCCGTGGCGGCGGATCCCTGGCCGGCGCACGCGATCCGCATCGTCGTCGCGGTCCCCGCGGGCTCGCCGGCGGACATCGACGCGCGGATCGTCGCCGAGGGCTACGAGAAGGAGCTCGGCACGCCGGTGGTCGTCGACAACCGCCCGGGCGCCGACGGCATCATCGCCGTGGGGCTGGTGACCGCGGCGGCGGCCGACGGCCACACGCTGCTGTTCGGACTGGGCTCGCAGTTCGCCGTCAACCCGGTCCTCTACGCGAAGCTCCCGTACGACCCGAAGCGCGACCTCGTGCCGGTGTCGCTCGTGGCGCGCCAGGGGATGCTGGTGGCGGTGCACCCGTCGCTGCCGGTGAGCTCGCTCAGGGAGCTCGCCGACTACTCGCGCGCGAACCCCGGCAGCGTCAACTACGGCGCGGGCACCAGCACGTTCATGCTCGCGGCCGAGGCGATGAAGCAGCATGGCGGCATGGACATGCAGCACATCCCGTTCAACGGGGTCGGGCCCGCGATGACCGCGTTGCTCGGCGGCACCGTGCAGGTCGCGCTGGTGCCCGCGACCACCGCGCTCGCCGCCGCGCAGGCGGGGAAGATGCGCGTCATCGCGGTCGCCGGCACCTCGCGCCTCGCCGCGCTGCCCGACGTGCCGACGCTCGCCGAGGCCGGATACCCCGACGAGGTTCCGGTGTGGACCGCCGTGTTCGCGCCGGCGGGAACGCCGAGAGCGATCGTCGAGCGCCTGCACGCCGCGACGCTGCGCACGCTCGCGTCGCCCGCGAACCGCGCGCGCTTCGCGGCGAGCGCCGAAACGGTGATCGCGAGCACGCCCGAGGAGCTCGGCGCGACGATCGTGCGCGACATCGCCAGGATGGAGGCGCTCGTGCGCCGCATCGGGCTCGCGCCGCGCTGACCGCTACGACGCGTCCGGCGCGCTCGGCTCGTCGGGCGGGTCGGCGGCGGGAATGCGGTATCGCTCGCTCGCCCAGTCGCCGAGGTCGGCGACCTTGCAGCGCTCCGAGCAGAACGGCCGCCAGCGCGCGTCGGGGCCCCAGCTCACCGGCGCGCCGCAGCGCGGGCAGGGGCGGGTGCGGACGGGCTCGCTCACGAGGCGCGCGGCGGCACGTGCGACGCGGCCAGCTCCTTCAGCGCCCGCCGGTCCACCTTGCCGTTCTCGTTGCGCGGGATCGCCTTCATCTGCAGCACCGTCTCGGGCGCGTAGACGCCCAGCGCGTCGCGACAGCGCTGCTGGAACGTCGCGAAGTCGAATTCGGGGCCGGTGACGATCGCCATCGCAACGCGCTCGATCTCCGCGACGCGCGACGGGACCGCGAACGCCGCGGCATCGGCGACGCCCGGGATCTGCAGCGCCGCCTGCTCGATCTCCTCCGGCGTGATCTTGCCTCCCCCGACGTTGATGCGTTCGTCGGCCCTGCCCGCGATCACGAGCATGCGGTCTGCCGTGATGCGGCCGAGGTCGCCGGAATAGAACCAGCCGTCGCGGAACGCGCTCGACGTCGCGTCGCCGTCGAGGTAGTCCTGCCCTTCCTCGACGCGAAGGCGCAGCGTGCCTTCGGTGTCGGGCGGCAGCGGCCGGCCCGCGTCGTCGACGATCTCGGCGACGGCGCCCGGAACGATGTGGCCGACCGCGCCCGGCCGTCCCCTGAGCTCCTTCGCGTCACCCAGCGCGATCAGGCCGGCTTCGGTCGAGCCGTACATCGCGACGATCGTGGGACACACGCGCCGCGCCGCGAGCTCCCCGAGCTGCTCGCTCATCCGGCTGCCGGCCACCTCGACCATCTGCAGCGACGGGAACGGCCCCTGGTCGGGCCGCATCATCGCGATCGCCGCCGACAGGATGCCCGGCGGGGTCACGAGGAAGGTGACGCGGTGGCGAGTGATGACCGCGGCGAGATCCTCGATCGCCGGCGCGTCGACGATCGCGCCGCCGTCGGCGATCACGCGCATCAGCGACTGGAAGCCGTACGACGCCGCCGGGCGGACCTTCGACAGCATTCGCGTGCCCTCGGGCATGCCGAAGGCGGCGCGACGCCGATCGGCGCGCCGCAGGATCTCGTCGTGCGTGAGCCCGAGCGCCTTGGGACGACCGGTCGTGCCCGACGTATGGAAGATGTGGCAGAGCGCCTCGCCGCCCGGATGCAACGCCAGGGGCGCGCCCGCCGCGCCCGGCGGCGGCACCTGCCACCACGACCGGTCGGCGGTGATCGTCGGCGCGTGACGGCTGGCCTCGCCGTCCTTCGACACCAGCCGCAGGTCGCAAGGATCGTCCGGCGACTTCGACGTGAATCCGACCGCGCCGATGCGCGCGAGCGCGAACGCGGTGACGACGAACGCGAGGTCGCGGTGCAGCGAGATCCCGACGCGCTGCCCGGGCCGGACGTTCGCGTCGAGCAGGCGCCGCGCGATCGCGTCGATCAGCGCCTCGACGTCGCGGAACGACAGCGGCGGCCGGTCGTCGGTCAGGTACGCCGGCGCGTCCGGCGTGCGGCTCGCGTTGGCGCGGATCGAGGCGGTGATGTTCACGTCGAAGGCGGACGCCGGGACGGGCGGGTCAAGGACCGGAGTATACGGGCGCGGACCGCATGCGCCCGGCACTGGCGCCCGAGCTGGCGCGACGACGCGACAGTGCAGGGTGCATCGCTATCGCGCCTGCCGGCTCGCGAGAGCGGCGAGCTCGGCGCGCGACACCTTGCCGTTCGCATTGCGCGGGATCGACGCCATGCGAAGCACCATCTGCGGCGTCCACACGCCGAGGCGCTCGCGGCACCTCGCCTCGAACGTCGAGGGCTCGAAGGCGGGGCCGGTGACGATCGCGAGCGCGACGCGATCGATGCCGTCGGCCGTGGGCAACGCGAAGGCCGCCGCGTCGACCACGCCGGGAAAGTACAGGATCGTGCGCTCGATCACGTCCGGCGCGATCTTCGAGCCGCCGATGTTGATCCGCTCGTCCGCGCGGCCGGCGATCGCCAGCATCCCGTCGGTCGTGAGCGTGCCCAGGTCTCCGCTCTTGAACCATCCGTCGACGAACCTGCGCCGCGTCTCGTCGTCGTCGCCGTAGTAGGCGGCCACCGTCCCGGCGCCGCGGATCATGATCACGCCCTCACGACCGCGCGCAAGCTCCGCGCCGAGGGCGTCGACGATCTTCACCTCGATCCCCGGCAAGAGCCGCCCCACGACGCCCGGCCGGTCGGCGACGTCCGCCATCGGTGCGCACGCGACGCCGCCGTTCTCGGTCGTGCCGTAGGAGCTCACGATCGACGGGCACACGCGCGCCACGGCGGCCTGCCAGACCGCGCGCGGAAGGTGGGCGCCGCCGACCTCGACGATCGCGAGCGACGGGAACGGCCGCGCGTCGGCGGGCCGCGCCTGGACCATCAGCTGCAGCGTGGCCGGCGGCACCAGCAGCCACGTGACGCCGTGCTGCACGATGCGCGCCGGGAGTTCTGGGCCGGCGCGGCCGAGGACGATGGTGCCGCCCGACCACAGCGTGCGCAGGAGGTCGCGAAAGCC
>DASTCK010000141.1:0-3637 GCA_035711225.1 Casimicrobiaceae bacterium | reverse complement strand
GCGCCGGCAGGGCGGCGTCGGGTTCCGGATCTTCGTCGGGACGATCCTCGGCCTCGCCTTCTTCCTGGCGGGCCGCCTGTTCTCGAGCCTCGGCGTGCTGAACGACTGGCCGCCGCTGGTCTCGGCGACGCTGCCGCTCGTGCTCTTCACCGCGCTCGCGGTGGGGATGCTGGGGTGGATCGAGCGGCGCTAGCGCGGCGCGACGCCCAAAGAAAAAGCCCCGGCACCCGGGGCTCTTTTCGTGAGCGCGGAACGTGTTACGCCGCGTCCGGCGTGGCCGGCTTCACGTTCGCGTACTTGTGCTGCCGCGCGCCCTTGGTCGTGAAGTTCACCGTTCCGTCGACCAGCGCGTAGAGCGTGTGGTCCTTGCCGATCCCGACGTTCACGCCGGGGTGCAGCACGGTGCCACGCTGCCGCATGATGATCGCGCCGGCACGCACGGCTTCGCCGCCGTACGCCTTCATGCCCAGCATCTTCGGGTTGGAGTCGCGGCCGTTGCGCGAGCTGCCGCCAGCTTTCTTGTGTGCCATGGTGGATTCCTCAGGCGACGATGGCGTCGATCTTGAGCTCGGTGTAGCCCTGCCGATGCCCCTGGTGCTTCTGGTAGTGCTTGCGCCGGCGCATCTTGAAGATCTTCACCTTGTCGCCGCGGCCGTGCGAGACGACCGTCGCCTTCACCGTGGCGCCGGCGAGCATGGGTTGACCGAGACGGACGCTTTCGCCTTCGCCGACCATCAGCACCTGGTCGAGGATCACTTCCGCGCCCACGTCCGCCGGCATCTGTTCTACCTTCAATTTGTCGCCGGCGACGACGCGATACTGCTTGCCGCCGGTTTTTACGACCGCGTACATGGTTGGGCTCCGCTTGAATTTCTGGAGGGACGTTCCGCAAGCCGATCGCGGAAAGCCTTGAATTATAGCGGCTTTCGGTCCGGGCTGTCAAAGCCGTCCCGGCGGGCGTCCTGGCGGGAGGCGCGCCTGCGGGCCGCCACGGGGGCGTCCGCTACAATGGCGGCCGGCCGCGGCACCCCGCGAGGTCCCGCGCCCCTGCGCGGGACCGCCGCCAGGCCCCGCCTCCCACCGTGACCCTCGACTTCCTGAAAGCCTCGATCGGCGCCGACATGGCGCGCGTCGACGCCGTCCTGCGCGAGAGCCTGTCCTCGGAGATCGTGCTCATCCGGCAGATCGCCGAGTACATCGTCGCCAGCGGCGGCAAGCGCCTGCGGCCCGCGCTCCTGCTGCTCGTGTCCCGCGCGTGCGGCGATCCGGACGGCCACCGGCACGCGCTCGCTGCGGTCGTCGAGATGATCCACACGGCGACGCTGCTGCACGACGACGTGGTCGACGAGTCGTCGCAGCGGCGCGGCCGCGCGACCGCCAATGCGGCGTTCGGCAATGCCGCGACGGTGCTCGTCGGCGATTTCCTCTACTCGCGGGCGTTCCAGATGATGGTCGCCACGGGCCGCATGCGCGTGCTGGAGATCCTGTCGGACGCGACCAACGTGATCGCGGAGGGGGAGGTGATGCAGCTGATACGCGCGGGCGACGCGACGCTCGACGAGGACGGCTACGTCGAGGTGATCCGGCGCAAGACCGCGAAGCTCTTCGAGGCGGCGGCCCGGCTCGGCGCGGTGCTGGGCGGCGAGGACCGGGCGCGCGAGGACGCGTTCGCCCGCTACGGCATGCACCTCGGCAGCGCTTTCCAGATCATGGACGACGTGCTCGACTACACCGGCGAGCCCGAGGCGATCGGCAAGAACCTGGGCGACGACCTGGCCGAGGGCAAGATGACGCTCCCGCTGATCCGGGCGCTCGCGGTCGGTAGCGAGCCCGACCGGGCGATCATCCGGCACGCCGTCGAGGGCGGCCGACTCGACGACTTCGCGCCGGTCCGCGAGGCGCTCGCCCGCTCGGGCGCCCTCGCCTACGCGTCGTCGCGGGCCCGGGACGAAGCCCGGCTCGCCGCCGACGCGCTGGCCGGGATTCGCGCGGGGCCGGACGCGCGGACTCTGCTACAATTGGCGACTTTCTCGGCGGATCGCAGCTTCTGACGCGTTTCGCCGCGGCCTCGGGGTGTAGCTTAGCCTGGTAGAGCGCTACGTTCGGGACGTAGAGGCCGGAGGTTCGAATCCTCTCACCCCGACCACAGCATTCGCCCCGACCAAGACGCCGCAGCCATCCGCTGCGGCGTTTTCGTTTCAGCCGGCTCGCACCCGGGAGCTGCGCCGGTCGGCCGCCACGATACCGCCGCCCGGAACGCGCAGGTCGACGAAGGGCGGAGAGCCGGCCACCGCACCTCGTCCCTCGACGAGCATCCTTCGCCCCATGCCGTGAAGCCGGGATGCATGTCCCCTCGCGCGATGGGGTGGCGTCGTCCACGCAGCGTCGACGGCTCCGCCGAGAGGCGCGAGACCCGCGCGCACAACGCGGTCCAGCGGGCGGCGGCCAGCGCGTGCGCGCGCCCCGAGATCCAGGGTCGCGCGCTAACCCGACAGCAGGTCCGCGACCGCGCAGGCCACGACCTTCGTCGCGCGGCGGAGGTCCTCGAGGAGCAGGTTCTCGTCCGCGCGCTTCGCGTTCGCCTCGAGCAGCGTGCGCGGGCCCGCGCCGTACATGACCGTCGGGACGCCGTGCTCGCCGTACAGCCGCGCATCCGCGTAGAGCGGCACGCCGACCGACGGGATCGGCACGCCGAACACGCGCTCGCCGTGGCGACGCAGCGCGGCGACGAGCTTCTCGTGACCCGGGCGCGGCACCAGCGCGCGCGCGAGCAGCAATCGACGCACGTCGACCCTGACGCCCGGGTGCGCGACCGCCGCCTGCTCGATCACCGCGCGCATCCGCGCCTCCACGTCGGCGGGCTCTTCCTCGGGGATCATGCGCCGGTCGAGCTTCAGCACGACGCGGTCGGGGACGACGTTGGTGTTGATGCCCCCCTCGATGCGACCGACGATGAGCGTGGGGCAGTCGATGCCCGGCACCGAGGATGTCGTCGACCCGAGCCGATCGGCTTCGGCATAGAGCGCGGAGAGGATCGCGTTCGCGGCGCGCAGCGCGTCGACGCCGGTCTTCGGCATCGCGCCGTGCGCGGCCTTGCCATGCACCGTCACCTCGAGCTGCAGGCAGCCGTTGTGCGCGGTCACGATCGCGTACGAGAAGCTCGCCGCGATCGCGAAGTCCGGGTGCGTGAGGCCGCGCTCGAGCAGGAACCCGGGGCCGGCGAGCCCGCCGAACTCCTCGTCGTAGGTGAAGTGCAGCTCGACGCTGCCGTTCAGGCTCGCGCCATCCCGCGCGGCCGCGCGCAGCGCCTCGAGCGCGTAGGTGTAGCTCGCGATGTCGGACTTGGACACGGCGACGCCGCGTGCGACCATCCGGCCGTTCTCGACCACGCCGTCGTAGGGCGGATGCGTCCAGCCCTCGCCAGGCGGCACCACGTCGCCGTGCGCGTTGAGCGCGATCGTCGGGCCGCCGCGGCCGAAGCGCTGGCGCACGATGAGGTTGACGACGCTCTTCATGCCGAGCTCGCGTACGAGCGCGTCGGGCACGGCGTGCCGCTCGACCGCGTAGCCCAGGCCTTCGAGCAGCGCCGCGGCGCGCGCCGCCGCCGGCGCGTTGTCGCCGGGGGGCATGTCGGAGG
>DASTCK010000140.1:0-4589 GCA_035711225.1 Casimicrobiaceae bacterium | reverse complement strand
GAGGCAATGACCGATCACCGGCACGCGGGCGTCGACCGCGCGCCGGAGCAGCACGGCGAGCGGTTCGCGCCAGCCAGTGGCGTCGTTCGCGCCCATCGGGCCGCCCATCATGCCGATGCCGGCGAACGCGCGGGGATCGTCGGGCACCGGCTCGCCAAGGTCGAGCGCGATGAGCCGCCATGGCCGGCCGCCCGCGGCGAGCCAGTCGCCGAAGCGACCGGGACCCTCGCTCTTCGAGAAGCGGAACACGGCGACGGGACGCATGGGCGGGCGACGAAACGCGGGACGGGTTGCACGCGCGGCCGCTCGAGGCGACGTCCGCGCCGCTACAATCACCGCTTCATTCTAGCAGCGGCACCGGCCCGCCGGCCGCGCCGCCCACGCCGATGCTCCGCGTCGTTCCGCTCACCCTGCCCGCGTTCGCGGTCGCTCTCGCGCTCGGCGCCGCCACCGCCCTCGCGCAGGACGTCGTCACGCCGAACGCGAACCTCGCGGTCGACGGCATTCCGCCGATTCCGGCGGCGCTCGCGGCGAAGGTCGCGCCCTACACCGAGTTCCGGCCGCGGATGCTCGCGTCGTGGCATCCGGTGCGGCACGAGCTCGTCGTCTCCACCCGTGCGACCAACACCGCGCAACTGTTCGACGTACGGAGCGCCCTCGGGACACCGGTGCAGCTCACCGACTACGCCGAGCCCGTCCGCTTCGGCGCCTGGTGGCCGGCGAAGCCCGACACGCTCGTGTTCGCGCGCGACGCCGGCGGCAACGAGCAGGCGCAACTGTATCGGCTCGATCCGGGCGCCAAGGCGCCGATGCTCCTGACCGATGCGAAGCGCACGCACCAGGCGCTGGCGGTCAACCGGGCGCGCGACCGGCTGCTGATCGGCTCGACCGACGTCGACACGACCGGCGGCCGCCGCGAGAACCCGACGCTCGACGTGACGCTTCTCGATCCGCTCGACCCGGGCGCAGCCAGGAGGATCGCGACGCTCCCCGGCACCGGCTGGGGCGACTTCAGCTACTCGTTCGACGGCACGACGCTCGCGATGAACGAGTTCAAGTCGGTCACCGAGACCTACGTCTGGGTGATGGACCTTGCCACCGGCGCCCGCAAGCGCGTGCTGCCCGCCGAGGGCGACCGTCGCACGATCGCGTCGAGCGAGGTCTCGTTCTCGCGCGACGGCAAGGGACTGTTCCTCACCACCGACCGCGACGGCGAGTTCCAGCGCGCCGCCTACCTCGACCTCGCGACCGGCAGGCTGGAGCCGTTCGGGCCCGGGAGCTGGGACGTCGAGCAGATGACGATGTCGCGCGACGGGAAGCTCCTCGCGCTGGTCGTCAACGAGGCCGGCGTGGGTGCGCTGCGGCTCTACGACGCGGACACGCGCAGCGAGCTGCCCCGCCCGCAGGTGCCGATCGGCACGGTGAGCAACGTGCAATGGCACGGCGACTCGACCGCGCTCGCGTTCAACCTCAACTCGGCGCAGAGCCCCGGCGATGTCTACGTCCTCGAGGTCGCCGGCAACCGCGTCGCGCGCTGGACCGAGACGAAGGTCGAGGGGCTCGACGCGTCGCGCTTCGCGGTCCAGGCGCCGATCGAATGGAAGAGCTTCGACGGCCGCACGATCACCGGCTTCATCGCGCGACCGCCGTCGAGCTACGGCGGGAAGCGGCCGGTGATGATCCAGATCCACGGCGGGCCCGAGGGCCAGGCACGCCCCGGTTTCCTCGGGCGCTGGAACTACTACGTCAACGAGCTCGGCATCGCGATCGTCGAGCCCAACGTCCGCGGGTCCACCGGCTACGGCAAGACCTTCGTCGGCCTCGACAACGGGATGCGGCGCGAGGATTCGGTGAAGGACATCGGCGCGCTCCTCGACTGGATCGCGACGCAGCCCGACCTAGACGCCTCGCGCGTCGTCGTCGCGGGCGGCAGCTACGGCGGCTACATGAGCCTCGCCGTCGCGACGACCTACTCGCCTCGCATCGCCGGGTCGATCGACGTCGTCGGCATCGCCAACTTCGTGTCGTTCCTCGAGCGCACCGAGAGCTACCGCCGCGACCTGCGGCGCGTCGAGTACGGCGACGAGCGCGACCCGGCGATGCGCGCGTTCCTCGAGAGGATCTCGCCGGTCAACAAGGCCTCGGCGATCGGCAAGCCGCTGTTCGTCGTGCACGGCCGCAACGATCCGCGCGTCCCCTACACCGAAGCCGAGCAGATCGTCACGATCGCGCGGAAGAACGGCGCGCCGGTCTGGTACCTGCTCGCCGCGAACGAGGGGCACGGCTTCGCGAAGAAGGAGAACGCGGACTTCTACTTCTACGCGACGATACGGTTCCTGCAGGAGACCGTCTTGAAGTGAAGCGGTAAGGCGGCGATGGGCGATGGGCGATAGGAACACCATCGCCCTTCCCGACGCCGCGCCCTATCGCCTATCACCATCGCCGCCTCTCACATCTGCTTGAACAAATGCGTGAACTGCCGCGAAATCGGCAGCTTGTCCGGCCGCGACTTGAACAGCGCGAACTGGCGCTCCGCGTCTTCGCGCAGCACGCCCGACAGCGCGGACACGTTGACGATCGTGCTGCGGTGGATCTGCCAGAAGCGGTCGGGGTCGAGCTCGGCCAGCAGGTCCTTCAGCGGCGTGCGGATCAGCGCCTCCGACTGCGCCAGCACGACGCGCGTGTACTTCATGTCGGACTGGAAATAGACGACGTCGTCGACGGGGATCAGCTTGACCTGCTTGCCGACCGCCGCCTTGATCCACTTGAGGCGCGCCGTCGACGGCTGCGCGCGGGCGCGGAGCTCGCCGACGATCGCCGACAGGTCGGCGGGCGCGCTCGCGAGCTTCGCCTTGACGCGCTCGACCGTCTGCGCGAGGCGTTCGGTCTCGACCGGCTTCAGCAGGTAGTCGACCGCACCCGCGTCGAACGCCGCGATCGCGTACTGGTCGTACGCGGTGATGAACACCACGTGGCAGTCGCCGCCGATCGACGCGGCGACGTCCAGCCCGCTCCGGCCGGGCATCCGGATGTCGAGGAACGCGACGTCCGGCTCGTTGAGGTCGACGAGCGCGAGCGCCTCGTCGCCGTCGGAAGCCTCCGCGACGACGGCGAGCTCGGGCCACACCTCGGCGAGCTTCTCCTTGAGCCGCTCGCGCATCAGCGGCTCGTCCTCGGCGATCAGCGCGGTGGGGCGGGGTGCGGTCATCGGGCGGCCATGACGGGAACGAACGGGACGGAGGACGGCGGCGCCTCGCGCGGGAGCACGATGCGCGCGACGAAGCCGCGCGGCGCGTTCTCCTCGAGCTCGAGCGCGGCGTGCTCGCCATAGAGGAGCGCCAGGCGTTCGCGGATGTTGGCGAGGCCGATGCCGGTGCCGGGCGTCGACGCACCGTCGATCCCCGCCCCGGTGTCGGCGACGACGAGCTCGATCCGGCCGTCGACCGCGCGCGCGCCGACGTCGACGCGACCGCCGGGCGGCCAGGGCTCGATGCCGTGCTTGATCGCGTTCTCGACCAGCGTGATCAGCATGCCCGGCGGCAGCGGCGCGTCGGCGAGCGCAGGCGGAATCGACACGGCGAACTCGAGGCGGCGGCCGAGGCGCGTGCGCATGATCGACAGGTAGGCGCGAACCAGCTCGCCTTCCGCGGCGAGCGACGTGCGCGCCTCGCGCATCGCGGGTGTCGCGGCGCGCAGGAAGACGATGAGGTCGCCGATCAGCTGCGCCGCGTTCGGGGCGCCGCGCTCCGCGAGCTGGCGCGCGCTCGCCAGGGTGTTGAACAGGAAATGCGGCTCGACCTGCAGCTGCAGCAGCTTGAGCTGCGATTCGGCGAGCTGCCGCGAAAGCTCGCTCTGCCTCGCCTCGGACTCGAGGCGCGCGGTCAGCGCCGCGTATTCGCGGTTGCGCAGGTGCGCGATCAGCGCGACGACCAGCGCGTAGAGGAAGCCGAACACGAGCCCGGCGGTCACCACGTGGCGCAGCTTCGCGCTGTCCTGCAGCCAGTCGAGCGGGTCGACGCCCTTGACCAGCCCCGCGATCGCGGCGCCGACGAACGCGCCGGCCAGCGCGAGCAGCGGCCCGACGACGACGAAGCGGAAGATCTTGCCCTGGAACCGCCGGTAGCCGAACCAGGCCGAGAGGCCGGCCCAGATCAGCATCAGCACCACCAGGTTGAACAGGATCGCCGCCTCGACGAACGACATGTTCCACGGCAGCTGCGCGGCGACCCACGCGAACGCGGTCGTCGCACCGACGATCAGGAACAGCCACCGCCAGCCGCCGGTCGCGTAGAACCAGCGATCGAACGCGCGCACGTCCTGGCGCTCGATCTCCGACAACGTCGACAGCACGCGGTCGGCGAACGAGTCGTAGCGGGAGCGAAGGCGCGGGGGTAACGGCACGGGGCGGGGCTTCGATCGGGAAGGCGCGATTCTAGGACGTCGCGCGCGCCCCGGCCGCGCTTTCGCGGACGGGCGGCGACGGGGCCAGACCGGTGACGATCCGCGCCGACCGTTGGCGGTCGCGATACCCCCGGGTGTCAGGCCCGTGCCTGACACCGCGAGGTGCCGGGCACGTGCCTGGCACCGCT
>DASTCK010000139.1:0-9427 GCA_035711225.1 Casimicrobiaceae bacterium | reverse complement strand
TCGCGCACCCGGATCGACCGCGGCGACGTGCTGCGCCTGATCGGGCCGCTGACCGAAGTCGAGCGGGCGGCCAAGGAGCTGGGCTACGCGGACCGTCCGACGACGACGACCGACATGATCTTCGTCGGGACCGGGATCGTGCTCGGCGGTCTCGTCGGGCTGCTGTCGGTGACCGTCGCGGGCATCCCGCTGACCCTCACCGCCAGCGGGGGCGCGCTGGTCATGGGACTCGTGTTCGGATGGCTGAGGTCGGTGTACCCGTTCTTCGGCCGCATTCCGGAACCCGCCATCTGGATCTTCGATACCGTCGGACTGTGCCTCTTCATCGGGGTGGTCGGACTGAGCGCGGGTCCCAGCTTCGTCGCCGGGCTGCAGAAGACCGGGCTGAGCCTGGTCGTCGTGGGCCTCGTCGCGGCGCTGCTGCCGCACACGGTCGGCATCCTCTTCGGCCGCTACGTCCTGAGGATGCCGCCGCTGATCGTGCTCGGAGCCTGCGCCGGGGCCGGCACGATCACCGCGGCGCTTCGCGCCGTGCAGGACGAGGCCCGGAGCAGCGTTCCCGCGCTGGGCTACACGGTGCCGTACGCGATCGGCAACATCCTGCTGACGGCGTGGGGACCGGTCCTCGTGGCCATGATGACGATGGGGAAATGAATGGGGAATGGAATGGCGCTCTCGAGCGCCGACGATACGTCTTCGGCATCGATGTGGATGCGATACCCGATGCGCAATTGGCCGGACTTCTCATGAAAGGCAATCCCGTGAAACACCGAACGTTGTGGATGCTCGTCCTCAGTGCGGCGCTGGCCTCCCACGCGGCCGCGCAGCAATTCGTCTACCCCGCCAAGGGCCAGTCGCCGCAGCAGCAGAAGAGCGACGAGGCGGAGTGCTACACCTGGGCGGTCCAGCAGTCGGGGGTCGATCCCGCGAAGCCGCAACCGCAGCAGCAGGCGGCGACGCCGCCGACGACGGCGACCGGCACCACGCCCGGCGCCGGCGTCCGCGGCGCGGCGCGCGGTGCAGTGGTGGGCGAAATCGTAGGTGGCGACGCAGGCGCGGGGGCGGCGGCGGGTGCGGTTGCCGCACGCGGCCAGAGCCGGCGGCAGAATGCGGCCGCTGCCCAGCAAGGGCAACAGCAGCAGCAGGCCGCCTCGCAGCAGCAGCAGGGTGCGTTCGCCAAGGCGCGGGCCGCCTGCCTCGAGGGGCGCGGATATACCGTCAAGTAGGTCGCCGATCACGACGCGTCCCGTTGCTGCTCGAATGGGCGGCCGGCGGTAAAGTAGCCGTCTCGCGACTCGCTCGCCGGCTAGTTGCACCACCGCCGAACGGCGGCCCCGCAGGCGGGAACGGGCCGGCGCGTCCCCGCGCGGGCGGGCTGAACACACACGGAGAACCGCTCACGATGCCTTCCCGGATGCCCCTGCGCGCGCCCAGCGCCGCCATTGCGGCGGCGCTTGCAGCGAGCGCCCTGGTCTTTGCGCCCTGCGCGCACGCCTCGTTCCTGCCGCCCGAGCTCATGGACAAGGCGGCGATGTACGTCGCGTGGTTCGTCATCGTCGTCGTCCCGATCGGCGGCATCGTGCTTTTCTGGTTGGTGCACATCCTGCCGGAGAAGATCGCGCACAAGCGCCACCACCCGCAACGGGACGCGATCCAGACGCTGTGCCTGTTGTCGCTGGTGTTCGGTGGACTGCTGTGGCCCATCGCCTGGCTGTGGGCCTACACCAAGCCTGCCGGCTACCGCCTCGCCTACGGAACGGAAAAGCACGAGGACTATTTCTCCGCGATGGGCGAGCGGGCGCGCGCCGGAGACCTGCAGGACTATGAGCTGGTGCACCTGCGCGAGGAGCTGGACGCGATGGACGCGAAGGGATCGCTGACGTCCGAGCTGAAAGCATTGCGGCGCGAGCTGCTCGCGATGGAGCGGGCCCCCGCGACCCAGCCTGCGGCACAGCCTGCGCCGATCGCTTCCGCCGCGAAGACAGGGACCGACTGATGGAAGCGCTTCTCCTCGCGATCTATGCGTTCTTCGTCTGGCTGATCTTCATCAAGTTCAAGTGGCTGCCGTGGAACACCACGTCGCAGGTCACGGTGGTGGTCATCCCCGTCGTCGCGCTGGCCGCGATGATCCTCACGCTCAACGTGGTCGCCCCGTCGTCGGCCGACGTTCGCGTCGTCAAGTACGTCGTGCAGGTGATCCCGCAGGTGAAGGGCCGGGTGATCGACGTGCCGGTCGAGCCGAACCGGCTGGTCAAGAAGGGCGAGCTCTTGTTTCGCATCGACCCGACCCCCTACCAGAACGACCTCAATGTCGCGAAGGCCCGGCTGGTGGCGGACGAGGCGAAGCTCGCGCAAGCCGGCGCCGGGCTGGTGGACGCTTCGGCCGGTGCGCGGCAACTGCAGGAGCAATTGAAATCCGCGAGCGGCCAGCTCAGCACCTTGCAGCCGAGGCTCGAGCTCGCGCGCCTGCGCGTCCGGCAGAACCGGGAGCTCGTGGCCACGGGCGCGGGCGATCGTTTCGCGCTGGAGCAGGCCGAGGCCAACGTGGCCGACCTGGAAGGCCAGATCGCGACGGCGACGGCGAACGAGGCTCAGGTCACGCAGAAGCTGTCGGGCCAGGTGAACGGCGAGCAGGCGTCGGTCGCGGGCGCGCGGGCCCAGCTCGCCACGGCGAAGGCGCAGGTCGACCTCACCCGCGCGGATCTCGCGAACGCGCAGTGGAACCTGGACCAGACCGCGGTCTACGCGCCGACCAGCGGCTACGCGATCAACGTCCAGCTGCGGCCGGGCTCCTACGTCACCGCGTTGCCGGTGGTGCCGGCGATGAGCTTCGTCGAGGAAACGTACCAGGTCGTCGCGCTCTACGCGCAGAACGAATTGCAGCTGGTCGAGCCGGGGAACGACGCGGAGTTCACGCTCAAGACCTATCCGGGTCGCGTCTTCAAGGCGAAGGTCGACTCGATCGTCTGGGCGCAAGGCCAGGGGCAGGTGATGCAGTCGGGCGCGCTGCCGCAGACCGGCGCCTATCCGCAGGTGCCGGGCCGCTTCCCGGTGAAATTCACGGTCGACGAGCGCGACCGCGACGTGTTCCTGGCCGCCGGTGCCGATGGACAGGGCGCGATCTACACCGAGCACGTGCAGTTGCTCCACCTGATACGCATGGTGATCCTGCGCGTCGGCACCATCACCGACTACCTCGTGCTGAAGCTGCACTGATGCGCGCACCTTCCACGCCCCTGGCGATCCTCTCGGCCGCCCTCGCGGTCGCGTTGTCGGGTTGCGCGCTCAATCCGCCGCCCACGGGCGAGGCGCTGCAGAAGGAGGCCCTGCCCCACACGGCGGTGCCGGCCGCGTGGAAAGGCAGCGACATTGCGGCGCCGGTGGCCGATCGCTGGCTCGCGACGTTCGACGATCCCGCGCTGTCCGCGCTCGTCGACGAGGCGCTCGTCTACAACGCCGACCTGCAGGTGGCGGCGGCACGCGTCGAGCAGGCCGCCGGCTACGTGAAGGTGGCGAGCGGCTCGCTGCTTCCGTCGGTCGGCGTGGTGGCCGCGGGCGGCGGGAAATCGGGCGGCAGCGGCGGGCTGGACGGCGTCTGGCTGAACGCGTCGCTCGAGCTCGACGTCTGGGGCCGCCTGCGCTACGGAAGCCGCGCCGCGGAGGCCCAGTCGGCCGCCGCCGCGGCCGACTACGCCTATGCGCGCCAGTCGATTGCGGCCATGGTGGCGAAGGGCTGGTTCGTGGCGATCGAGGCCGGCCTTCAGCGATCGATCGCCCAGGCTTCGCTGCGCTCGCAGCAGTCGCTGCTGGGCATCGCTCAGGACCGGTTGCGCGTCGGCAACGGCAACGAGCAGACGGTGGCGGAAGCGCGCGCCAGCGTCGCCACCTACAACGACACGGTGCGGCAGATCGAGCTCGCGCGCGAGCAGGCGCTGCGCGCGCTCGAGCTGCTCGTCGGGCGCTACCCGGCGGCCGAGGTCGCGGTCGCCGACCGACTTTCGCCGATGCCTCCGCCGGTGCCGGTCGGGATGCCGTCTCAGCTGCTCGAGCGACGGCCCGACGTCATCGCCGCCGAGCGGCGCGTCGCGGCGGCGTTCGACCGCGTCGGCGAAGCTCGCGCAGCGCAGCTTCCGCGCATCAGCCTGACGGCCGGCGGAAGCAGCGTGTCGAGCGACCTCCTCGTGCTCAAGGACACGAGCAACCCGATCTGGAGCTTCGGCGCCAACCTCATCGCGCCGCTGTACCAGGGCGGCGCCCTGCGCGCGCAGGTCGAGATCCGCTCGGCCGAGCAGAAGCAGGCGGTCGCCGAATACGCGCGTACCGGGCAGCGGGCGTTCGCCGAGGTCGAAGGCGCGCTCGCGGCCGAGAATGCGCTGCGCGATCGCGACGCGATCCTCGAAGCCGGCATCCGCGACAACGAGCGCGCGCTGGAGCTCGCCCGGATCCAGTTTCGGGTCGGCTCGGTCGACCTGCGTGCGGTCGAGCAGAACCAGCTTTCGCTTTACGCGGCGCGCATCTCGCGGCTGCGCGTGCAGACCGAGCGCCTGGCGCAGCGCGTCAACCTGCACCTCGCGCTCGGCGGAGGTTTCGCCGAGCCGGCGATGGAGCCGGTGGCCACGCAGTGATGTTCCCGCCGGCCACGAACGGCGTTCGGTTTCGCACGCCCATCCCCGCGATCGATCGCCGCGAGGCGGACATGAACCGCGTGCTCGCCTGGGCGATTGCCGCGCTCGCATCGCTGATCGCGGGCTGCGCGACCCTGCCTCCGCCGTCGGGGCGGGTCGCGACGACCGCCTTCGTCGACACCGCGGAGACACAGCTCGCCCGGGCGGTCGCGCCAGGCGTGGCCGCGCATCCGGGCAGCACGGGAATCCATTCGCTTCCCGACCCGCGCGATGCGTTCGCCGCGCGCGTCCTGCTCGCCGGCGCCGCGGCGAAGTCGCTCGACGTGCAGTACTACATCTGGCATGGCGACACGGTGGGCCATCTCGTGTTCGAGGCGCTGTGGCGGGCGGCCGGCCGCGGCGTGCGCGTGCGCCTGCTCCTCGACGACCACAACACGAAAGGTCTCGATCGCACGATCGCCACGCTCGACGCGCATCCGAACATCGAGGTGCGCCTGTACAACCCCTACGTTCAGCGGGAATCCCGCGCGCTCGCCTTCGCGACCGACTTCGCACGGCTGAACCGCCGCATGCACAACAAGTCGTTCACCGCGGACAATCAGGTGAGCATCGTCGGCGGCCGCAACATCGGCAACGAGTACTTCGGCGTGGGAAGCGGCGTGGGCTTCGTCGACCTCGACGTGCTCGCCATCGGACCGGCGGTGCGCGAGGTGTCGAAGGAGTTCGATCTCTACTGGAACAGCCCGTCCGCCTATTCGGCGTCGGGCTTCGTGGGTGCGTCCGCACCGGAGGCTGCCGCCAGCCTCGAGGCGACCTTCGCGGCGACGCGAGCCGACCCGGAAGCCGTCGTCTACCTCGACGCCTTGCGCACGACCGCGCTGTTGCGCGACCTGCTCGACCGGCGGCTCGGGTTCGAGTGGACGACCGCCGAGCTCGTGTACGACGACCCGGCGAAGACCCTCGACACGACCGATCGCGTGGACGTACGGCTGTTCCCGGACCTGATGCGGATCATCGGCCGGCCGGCACGTTCGCTGGACCTCGTCTCCCCGTACTTCGTTCCCGGCGCCGAAGGCACCGCAGCGCTGTCCGCGCTGGCGCAAGCCGGCGTCGACGTGCGCATCCTCACCAATTCGTTCGCGGCCTCCGATGAACGGTCCGTGCACGCGGGCTACGCGAAGCGCCGCCACGACCTGCTCCGCGCCGGCGTCCGCCTCTACGAGCTCAAGCCGACCTCCGGCCCGGGCACGCGCGGAAGCAAGGACGGGTTCGGGACGAGCTCGGCCGTGGCGCTGCACGCCAAGACCTTCGCCGTGGATCGCCGCCGGATCTTCGTCGGCTCGTTCAACTTCGACCAGCGCTCGGCACGGCTCAACACCGAGATGGGGCTGGTGATCGCGAGCCCCGTGCTCGCCGAGCGTCTGGGCGCATTCTTCGACGTCGAGGTGCCCGGGACCGCGTACGAAGTCCGGCTGAAGCCGGACGGCCGCGTCCTGGAGTGGATCGAGCGGACCCATTCCGGCGAGCAACGGTACGACGCCGACCCGGGCTCCAGCTGGTTCCAGCGACGGGCCGTCGACTTCCTGTCGATTCTACCGATCGAGTGGTTGCTCTAGCCGGTCGCGTCGGTCGGGCGGGATGCGAGGGTGGACGGGCCGCATCGGACGGAGTGACCGCGAAATCGGCGCGACGATCCCGTCGAGGCTCGCCTCACGGCTGCCGCGGCTTGCGCGGCGCCTTCGCGAACGCGCGATCGTAGAGCGGGCGCGGCAACGCGCGCAGCAGCCGCCCGACCAGCGCCATCGGCCACGGCAGCACCTGGAAGCGCTTGCGTCGCGCGATCGCGCGCGCGATCGACGCGGCCGCGCGATCCGCGCGCATCAGGAACGGCATCCGGTAGGGATTGCGCGCGGTCATCGGCGTCGCGACGTAGCCCGGCGCGATCGTGACGACCGACACGCCGCTGCCCCGGAGCTCGACGCGCAGGCTCTCGAGCAGCGTGATCGCCGCGGCCTTCGACGCCGAGTACGCGGAGGCGCCGGGCAGCCCGCGGAATCCCGCCACGCTCGCGACGCCCACGAGCGTGCCGCGACGCGCGGCGCGCATCGGCGCGAGGAACGGGTGGAACGTGTGCACGATGCCGACGACGTTGGTGTCGAGCACCTCGCGGAACGCCGCGAGATCCTCGGCGTGGTCGGCGATCGTGCCTCGCGACACGCCCGCATTGGCGATCACGATGTCGGGCACGCCGTGACGCGCGATGAAGTCGCGTCCCGCCGCGATCATCGCGCCCGCATCGCGCACGTCGGCGGCGTAGGTCGCCACCGTCGCCGGTGCGAGCGACGCGGCGACGCGCGCCAGCTCGGGCTCGCGTCGCGCGACCAGGCCGAGCGTCGCGCCGCGCTTCGCGTAATGCAGCGCCAGCGCCTCGCCGAGCCCCGACGACGCGCCGGTGAGGAAGACCTTGAGGGGCGCACCGCGTGCGGCCATCGGGGTCAACCGCGCCGCCGCGCGATGAACGAAACGTCGCGCACCCCTCGCGTGCGCGACACCCGCCTTCGCAGCGTTCGCGCCCTGCGGCGGGCGGCGCAGTGCGGCGCGATCCCGGCGATCACGGGCGGCGCGAAGCGCCGGAATCCACCCCGCACGTCACCGGCCGGCGCGTAGCGCCGGTCCGGTGGAGGTGCGCCCATGGGCACGCCCCTACTTCGGTCGCTCGGCCCGCGCCACCGCGACCGCGGCATCGATCGCCGCCGGCACGCGCTCGTGCCCGCCCGCCGAGCTCGACGACAGCAGGAACTTGCCGTCGACGATCACGGTGGGAACCGACTGGATGTTGTAGGCCTGCGCGAGCTGCTTGGCGCGGCCCACCTTGCCGTTGACGCCGAACGACTTGTAGGTGTCCTCGACTTTCTTGCGATCGAGTCCCTTCGACGCGGCCCACTCGAAGAAGCGCGAGTCGTTGGCGAGATTGGTGCGGTTGCTTCCGTGGATCGCGGTGAACACGTCGGGCGTGAGCTTCACGTCCTCGCCGAGCGCCTCGAGCGTGTAGTAGACGCGCGCCAGGTTCTCCCACTGCGGGAAGAACGCGACCGGAACGCGGCGCAGCTGCACGTCCGGCGGCAGCCGCTTGGTCCAGGCCTGCAGGTACGGCTCGAGGTCGGCGCAGTGCGGGCAGCCGTACGAGAAGAACTCGATCACCTCGATCTTCTTGCCGGTCTCGACCGCCTGCGGCGTCTTGAGGCGCACGTACTCGCGCCCCTCGGTGAACTGCGCGGACGCGGAACCCGCGAACGCGAGCGCCGCGACGAGCGCCAGCGCGAGGCGCGCGCCGATGCGCGGGACGGGGAGGCGAAGGGCAGCGAGCATCGGGGAACTCCTTGTCGTTCGAGGCCGCGAAGGCGGCGGATCGTGTCGGGTCGGTGGGACGCTAGAACGGCTGGTGCCGCGTGCGGGATGACGCGAGCCGGGTGCCCGGGACACCTCTGGTGCCCCGCGCACCGGCGCGTTCGTGGTTACGGAGGCCGCGTCAGAACTTGATCACGGCCGCGTCGAATCCCCGCTGCGACAGCTGCGTCTTCATGCGATTGAGCTCGTCCGGGTTGTCGTAGGGGCCGAGCCGCACGCGGTAGCGCACGGCCTTGTCGGGCATCGTTCCGGGCTGCACCTGCGCTTCCCATCCGGCGAGCGCGAGCCGCGCCTTCAGGTTCTCAGCTTCGCTTTCCTGCGCGAACGAGCCCGCCTGCAGCCAGAAGCGATCGCCGGTTTTGGCGCCTTTCGCGGCCGAAGGTTCCGCGGCCGCGACCTTTTCCTGCGGCCTGGCGGGCTCCGCCTTCGCCGCGGTCGCCTTGTCGGGCGCGGCGCGCTCCGGCGGACGCCCGGCGAGCTTCGGCTCCTCGCCGCCGGGCAGGATCTTGTAGAAGTCGAAGCGGTCCTTCTCGGGCGCGGGCGCCTTGGCGACCTTGGCGTCGCGCGACGCGGCGGCGGGCTCCGGCGCCTTCGCGGGGGGCGACGCGCGACCGCCCATGAGCGTCCATGCGACCGCGGCGGCGAGCGCGAGGCCGAGACCGAGGCCGATGAAGATGCCGAGCAGCGTCCCGCCGGCGCCGTCGCGCGGCGTGCCCGGCGGGCGGCGTCTGGCTCGCGTCGTGGGTCGTTTCACGGGAAGGTCGCCGGCAACGGGTCGGAAGAACGCAACGGGCGGATCACATCTCGTCGGGCGCGGCGATGCCGAGCAGCGCGAGGCCGTGGCGCAGCACCTCGCCGGTCGCGACGACGAGCGCGAGGCGCGCGTCGCGAACGTCCCCGTCGTCGACGAGGAAACGCTCGGCATTATAGTAACCGTGGAACGCGCCGGCCAACGCCTTCAGGTAGCCGGTGAGCTGGTGCGGCGCGAAGTCGCGCGCCGCGGCGGCGACCTCGTCGGGAAAATCGGCGAGGCGGTTGAGCAGCGCCTGCTCGTGCGGCCCGGTGAGCGGCGCAAGCCCGGTCCGGGCGAATCGCTCCGCCGCCGCGTCCCGCGCGATGCCCGCCTGGCGCAGCACCGACGCGACGCGCGCGTGCGCGTACTGCACGTAGTAGACCGGGTTCTCCTCGGACTGCGAGCGGGCGAGGTCGATGTCGAACGTGAACTCGCTGTCGGCCTTGCGCGACACCAGGAAGAAGCGCACGGCGTCGCGGCCCACCTCGTCGATCAGGTCGCGCAGCGTCACGTAGCTGCCGGCGCGCTTGCTGATCCTGACCTCCTCGCCGCCGCGCATCACCGTCACCATCTTGTGCAGCACGTAGTCGGGGTATCCGGG
>DASTCK010000138.1:0-3154 GCA_035711225.1 Casimicrobiaceae bacterium | reverse complement strand
TCGACGCCCAGGTCTTCGTGAATCTGCTCCCAGATCGCCGCGGCGACGCAGATCCCGCCGGGCTCCGCGATCGACTCGAGGCGAGCCGCGACGTTGACCCCGTCGCCGATGATGTCGTCGCCCTCGACGATGATGTCGCCGAGGTTGATGCCGATTCGGAGCTCGAGCCTCGCGTCGTCCGCGGCTCCCGCATTTCGCGCGGCGAGCTCGCGTTGCACGTCGATCGCCCAGCGCAGCGCCGCGGTCGCGCTCGCGAACTCGAGCAGGAAGCCGTCGCCCGCCGTCTTGACGAGGCGGCCGCCCAGCGGGCCCGCCGCCGCGACGATCAGCTCGCGCAGCGCGCGCAACCGGGCGTGCGTGCCGGACTCGTCACGCTCCATCAGGCGCGAGTAGCCGACCACGTCGGCCATCGCAACCGCGACCAGTCTGCGATCGACCGGCATTCGCCCTCCCGGGCGTGCGCTACCCCTTCAGCGACGCGTACACCTCGTCCAGCATCTTCTTGGCGTCGCCGAACAGCATCCGGTTGTTGTCCTTGTAGAACAGCGGATTGTCGACTCCCGCGTAGCCCGACGCCATGCTGCGCTTCATCACGATCGAGTTCTTCGCCTTCCACACCTCGAGCACCGGCATGCCCGCGATCGGGCTCGTCGGGTCTTCCTGCGCGGACGGGTTCACGATGTCGTTGGCGCCGATCACCATCGCGACGTCGGTCCCCGGGAAGTCGTCGTTGAGCTCGTCCATCTCGAAGACGATGTCGTAGGGGACCTTCGCCTCGGCGAGCAGCACGTTCATGTGCCCCGGCATGCGTCCGGCGACCGGATGGATGCCAAAGCGTACGTCCACGCCGCGCTCGCGCAGCGCCTTGGTGATCTCGAAGACCGTGTGCTGCGCCTGCGCGACGGCCATGCCGTAGCCGGGCACGATGATCACGCTCTTCGAATCCTTGAGCAGCTCGGCCGTCTCGGCCGCCGAGATCGGTTGCACCTCGCCGGCGGGCACGGCGTCGCCGGCGGGCTTCGCCGCGGCGCCGCTGTCGGTGCCGAAGCCGCCCGCGATGACGCTGATGAAGTTGCGGTTCATCGCCTCGCACATGATGTACGACAGGATCGCGCCGGACGAGCCGACGAGAGCGCCGACGACGATCAGCAGGTCGTTCGACAGCATGAAGCCGGTCGCCGCCGCCGCCCACCCGGAGTAGCTGTTGAGCATCGACACGACGACCGGCATGTCGGCGCCGCCGATCGCCATCACCATGTGCACGCCGAAGAGCAGCGCGACGACGGTCATCACGATCAGGGCCGTCATCTGCGCTGACATGTCGTGCACCGCGACGAAGCGCCAGCCGAAATAGATCACGACGATCAGCCCGGCGAGGTTGATCCAGTGGCGCGCCGGCAGCAGCATCGGCTTGCCGCCGATCTTGCCCGACAGCTTGCCGAACGCGATCAGCGAGCCGGAGAACGTGACGGCGCCGATCAGCACGCCGACGTAGATCTCGATCTCGTGGATCGTGTTCTCGGCCGGCGACAGTTGCGCGGCGACGGCGGGGTCGATGAAGTTCGCATACCCGACGATGACCGCCGCGAGGCCGACGAGGCTGTGCATCAGCGCGACCAGCTCGGGCATCTGCGTCATCTGGACGACGCGCGCCGCGTAGAGGCCGATGACGGCGCCCACGGCCATCGCGCCGGCGATGTACGGCCAGCCGGCGGGGGTCACCTGCGTGCCGAACACGGTCGCCAGCACGGCGATCGCCATGCCGATGATGCCGAACAGGTTGCCGCGCCGCGACGTCTCCTGGTTCGACAGTCCGCCCAGGCACAGGATGAACAGGATGGTCGCGCCGAGGTACGCGACGGTGGCGATTCCGGTGCTCAGCATGTCGCCGCTCCTACTTGCGGAACATGCCTAGCATGCGACGCGTGACCGCGAAGCCGCCGAACATGTTGATCGTGGCGAGCGCGACCGCGGCGACCGAGAGCCAGCGGATGAGCGCGGTGGGCCGGTCGACGGCGCCCGGCAGCGCGGACAGGTCAGGCGCGATCTGCACGAGCGCGCCGATCGCGATGATCGACGACACCGCGTTGGTGACGCTCATCAGCGGCGTGTGGAGCGCGGGCTTCACGTTCCACACGACCATGTAGCCGACGAAGCACGCGAGCACGAACACCGTGAAGTGGGACAGAAACGACGCGGGCGCGTAGCGGCCAACGAGCAGGAAGAGGACGGCGCCGGTGCCGAAGAGCACGGCCGTCTTGCCGGGCGGCATCGGGCCGGACGGCTCGCCGTGTCCCCTGGCCTTCGCCACGGCGGCGGCCGTCGCGGGCTTCGCGGCGGCGGCCGGTGCCGCCGAGAGCTTCGCGGGCGGCGGCGGCCACGTCACCTCGCCCTTGTCGACGACCGTCGTGCCGCGCAGCACCTCGTCGTTCATGTCGATGGCGACCCGGTCGCCGTCGATGCTCTTCGTCTTGACGAGGTCCTCGACGAGGCGCAGCAGGTTGTTCGCGTACAGCGTGGACGCCTGCTTGGCGAGCCGGCTCGGCAAGTCGGCATAGCCGATGATCGTGACGCCGTGGCGAACGACGACCTGGCCCGGCACGGTCAGCGCGCAGTTGCCGCCCTGCTCGGCGGCCATGTCGACGATGACGCTGCCCTGCTTCATCGACGCGACCATCGACTCGCTGATCAGCTTGGGCGCGGGCCTGCCGGGTATCAGGGCGGTGGTGATGATGATGTCGGCGTTCTTCGCCTCCCTGGCGAACACCTCGGCCTGTGCCTTGAGGAAGCCTTCGCTCATGACCTTCGCGTAGCCGCCGACGCCGCTGCCCTCCTCCTGGTAGTCGACCGGGACGAACTCGCCGCCGAGCGACTTCACCTGGTCGGCGACCTCCGGACGCGTGTCGTTGGCGCGCACGATCGCGCCCAGGCCCGACGCCGCGCCGATCGCCGCGAGGCCCGCGACGCCGGCGCCGATCACGAACACCGTCGCCGGCGGGACCTTGCCCGCCGCGGTGATCGACCCGGTGAAGAATCGGCCGAAATGTTGAGCCGCCTCGATCACCGCGCGATAACCGGCGATGTTGGCCATCGAGGAGAGTGCATCCATCTTCTGGGCGCGCGAGATGCGCGGCACGCTGTCCATGGCGAGCAC
>DASTCK010000137.1:0-28276 GCA_035711225.1 Casimicrobiaceae bacterium | reverse complement strand
TCAACCGCAACAAGCGCGGCATCGCGCTCGACCTCAAGAGGCCGCAGGGCCGCGAGGTCCTGCTGCGGCTGGTCCGCGACGCGGACGTGCTCACCGAGAACTACCGGCGCGGCACGCTCGAGAAGCTCGGCCTCGGCTACGGCGTGCTCGCCGCCGCGAATCCGGGATTGATCTACTGCGCGATCTCCGGCTACGGCCGCGACGGCCCGTACGCCGACAAAGGCGGCTTCGACCTGATCGCGCAAGGTGTCGCCGGCCTCATGTCGATCACCGGCGAGCCCGGCGGCGAGCCGGTGAAGACCGGCAACTCGGTCGCCGACATCAACGCGGGCATCCTCGCCGTGACCGGCATCCTCGCCGCGTGGGCGCACAAGCTGCGCACCGGGCAGGGCCAGGTCGTCGACACGTCGCTGATGGAGGCCGCGCTGCAGCAAACCTACTGGCACGCGGCGATCGCCTTCGCCACCGGCGAGTCGCCCGGCCCGACCGGGTCCGCGCACATCCTGACCGCGCCCTACCAGGCGTTCCGCACGAAGGACGGCTGGATCAACATCGGCGGCGCCAACCAGGCGAACTGGGAGCGTATCGCCGACGTGCTGGGCCATCCCGAATGGCGCGACGACGCGCGCTTCCGCACCAACAGCGATCGCATGGCGAACCTCGCGGCGCTGGTCGCGCTGATGAACGACGTGCTCGCCACGCGCACCAAGGCCGACTGGATCGAGGCGTTCGACGCGGCAGGCGTCCCGGTCGGCCCGGTCAACACGATCAACGAGGCGCTCGCCGACCCGCAGACGATCGCGCGCGGCATGGTCGTCGATCTGGTGCATCCGCAAGCAGGCGCGACGAAGGCGCTCGGCTGCCCGGTGCATTTCTCGGCGACGCCGACCTCGGTCACGCGTCCGGCGCCGATGCTGGGCGAGCACACGC
Organism: Casimicrobiaceae bacterium; assembly: GCA_035711225.1. Lineage (GTDB taxonomy): Bacteria > Pseudomonadota > Gammaproteobacteria > Burkholderiales > Casimicrobiaceae > VBCG01. The sequence goes on along the minus strand of DASTCK010000137.1, from coordinate 27,346 downwards.
GCGAGGTGCTCGCGGACGCCGGGTATTCGGATGCCGCGATCGACGCGCTCGTGGCGGAAGGCGTCGTCGAGGCGCGCTCGATCACCTGAAGCGCCGCGTCAGCCTTTCGCCCCCAGCGCCCTCGCCCGCGCGAGCGTGAGCTCGCGCTCGCGCGCCTCGGGCACCGGGTCGAGCCAGCCCTGCAGGTGCTTCCATGCGAGATCGGCGAGCGCCGCGATCCAGCGCGGATGCTCGTTGAGGCAGGGAATCGCGTGCAATTCGCCGCCACCGGCCTTCCGGAACGCGGACGCGCCCTCGAGCCCGATCTCCTCGAGCGTCTCGAGGCAGTCGGCGACGAAGCCAGGGCATACGACGTCGACGCGGCGCACCTTCGCCGCGCCGAGCGATTGCAGCGTCGCGGCCGTGTACGGCTTCAGCCACTCGGCCTTGCCGAAGCGCGACTGGAACGCGATCGACCACTGGTCGGACGCGAGGCCCAGCTCCTGCGCGAGCAGGCGTGCGGTGACGTGGCAATGGCAGTGGTAGGGATCGCCGAGCTCGAGCGTGCGGCGCGGCACCCCGTGGAACGACATCAGCAGGCGTTGCGGCCGCCCGTGCTTCATCCAGTAGTCGTTGACGTTCTGCGCGAGCGCCTTGACGTAGCCCGGGTCGTCGTGGAAGGCGTCGACGAAGCGCAGTCCGGGCGCGCGACGCAGCTTCGCGACGTGCGCGGCGACCGCGTCGAACGCGCTTGCCGTCGTACTCGCGGCGTACTGTGGATAGAGCGGCAGCACGAGGATCTTCGTCGACCCGGTCTCGCGCAGCTTGTCGATCGCGCTCGCGATCGACGGCGAGCCGTAGCGCATCCCGAGCTCGACGGGTGCGTGGTCCGCCGGAAGCCCGTGCCGCTTCATGCGCTGGCCGAGCATTCCCATCAGCAGCACGCGCTGCTTGACCGAGTGCACGGCGAGCGGCGAGCCCTCCCTGGTCCAGATCAGCTCGTACTTGCTCGCCGACCGCGACGGGCGGAACGGCAGGATCGCGCCGTGGAGGATTGGCTTCCACAGCGCGGACGGGATCTCGACGACGCGCGGATCGGCGAGGAACTCGGCGAGGTAGCGGCGCACCGCCGCCGGCGTCGGCGCGTCCGGGGTGCCGAGGTTGACGAGCAGGACGCCGAGCTTCGGGGGTCGGTCGTGCGCGTGCGGCGACTCGGGCAGGAAGCTCATCGGCTCGCCGCCTGGCGCCCGCTCATTCGGCCCCCTCGCGCCGGCGCCATGCGGCGAGCGACGTCGTGGCCTGCTTGCGCACCAACGGACCCAGGAGCGGCGTGAAGCCCAGCACCTGGCCCGACAGCCCGAGCGCCTGCTGCGCCCAGCGCCTCAGGCTGAAGCGGTCGACGTGCTCGACGACGAGGCCGTGGCGGAACACGAAGCTCGCGTCGATCTCGTTGACCACGCGCCGCTGCGTCGGCCCGTACGAGTAGGTCGCCGTCCAGTGCGCGCGGCCGTGGCGCTCGTCGGCGTCGATGCCGATCGCGACCACGCGCAGGTCCTTGCCCCGTGCGCACAGCATGCGCCACATCGCGGCGGCGGCGGCGGCGTCGAGCCGACCGAACACCGGATCGGTGAAGGTCGCATCGGGCGCATAGCATGCGATCATCGTCGCGGCGTCGCGCTTGCCGAGCGCGTCGTAGAACCTCGCGATCAGCTCGCGGTGGAGACCGGCGCCGCTCGCGTGGCTCATCGTCCGGGCTCCGTGTCGGTGAGCTGCTGCGTAAGCGCGTTGGACAGGAGCTTCGCGGTCACGTCGACGATCGGGATCACGCGCTCGTAGGCCATGCGCGTCGGGCCGATCACGCCGAGCGTCCCGATCACCTCGCCGTCGACCTCGTAACGCGCCGTCACCACGCTCATCTCGTCGAGCGGCGCGAGCCCCGACTCGCCGCCGATGTAGATCTGCACGCCTTCGGCGCGCTGCGACTGGTCGAGCAGGTGAAGGAGCGAGGTCTTCTGCTCGAACAGGTCGAACAGCCGGCGCATGCGCTCCATGCTCGGTGCGACGCCCTCGGCGAGCAGGTTGCGCTCGCCGGCCAGCACGACACTCTCGCCCGACTCGATCGCGCCGGCGCCCGCGTCGACCGCGGCGGCCATCAGTGCCGCGATGTCGGACGACAGCCGCTTGAGCTCGTCGGCGAGCCCCGCGCGGATCGCCGGGAGCGACTGGCCGGAGAAGTGCTGGTTGAAGTAGTTGGTCGCCTCGACCAGCAGCGCCTGCGAATAGTTGCGCTCGGTGTGCAGGATGCGGTTCTGCACGTCGCCCTGCGCGGTGACGACGATCAGCAGCACGCGCCGGTCGGCGAGGCGAAGGAACTCGAGGTGGCGCAGGCTCGCGTCGCGGCGCGGCGTCATCACGACGCCGGCGAAGTGCGTGAGCTGCGAGAGCATCTGCGCCGCCGCGTTGACGAGCGGCTGCGGGCGGTCGCCGCCGACCAGCTCGCCTTCCAGCCGGTGGATCTCGCGCTGCTCTAGCGGCTTGACGACGACCAGGCTGTCGACGAAGAAGCGGTAGCCCTTGGGCGTGGGCACGCGGCCGGCCGAGGTGTGCGGGCTCGCGACGAAGCCCATCTCCTCGAGGTCGGCCATCACGTTGCGGATCGTGGCCGGCGAGAGGTCGAGCCCCGACTGGCGCGACAGCGCGCGCGACCCCACCGGCTGGCCCTCGGCGATGTAGCGCTCGACGAGCGTCTTGAGGAGATGGGCGGCGCGGGAGTCGATCACTGGGGCGATCCGGTCGTCCGGGACGATTCTAACGCCCTTGCGGCGCACGCCGCGGACGCCGGGCGGCGGATTCTCCGGCCCGCGTGGCCCTTCGCGACCGACCGACCGGACGAGGAAGGCCCGCGCGAGCCGTGTGGAATAATCGCGGCCTATGCCCGGCCCCCCCGCCCGCTTCCCCCGCGTAGCGATCGCCGGGCGACCGGACACGCCCGACCTCGCGGCGCCGCTCGAGCAGCTCGCGCGCTTCCTCACCACGCGCGGGCACGCGGTCGTGATCGAATCGGACACCGCGCAGCAGACCTCGCTCGGCGGGCACGCGGTGGCCGAGGCCGAGGCGCTCGGGGCGCGCGCCGACCTCGCGATCGTGCTGGGCGGCGACGGCACGATGCTTTCGATCGCGCGCCGGCTCGCGCCCTACGACGTGCCGCTGATCGGCGTCAACCAGGGCCGACTCGGGTTCCTGACCGACATCCCGATCTCCGCGATGGAGCGCGCGCTCGAGCCGATGCTCGCCGGCCGCTTCCTCGAGGAGCGCCGCACGATGCTGGTGACCACGGTCGAGCGAGGCGGCGTGCGCGAGGCGGCGGAACCGGCGCTCAACGACGTCGTCGTCAACCGCGGCGGCGGCGGCAGCATGATCGAGTGCGCGGTCGAGATCGACGGGCGCTTCGCCTACACGATGCGCGCCGACGGCATCATCGTGTCGACGCCGACGGGATCGACCGCCTACGCGCTGTCGGCCGGCGGGCCCATCCTCGACCCTCGCCTCGCGGCGATCGCGCTGGTGCCGGTGGCGCCGCATGCCCTCACGCACCGGCCGATCGCGCTCACCGATCTCGCGACGATCACGATCACCGTCGTGCGCGGCACCGACGCGACCGTGCACTGCGACGGCCACGCGCACTTCCCGCTCTCCGAGGGCGACCGCATCTCGATCCAGCGCGCACCGCACCCGGCGCGCTTCCTGCATCCGGAGGGGCACGACCACTTCGCGATGCTGCGCGAGAAGCTCCACTGGAGCGAGACGCCGGAGCGGCTCAAGGAGCGCCACGCGCGCTGACATGCTGCGGCTGCTGTCGATCCGCGATTTCGTCGTCGTCTCGGCGCTCGAGCTCGAGCTCGAGCCCGGCTTCACCGTGCTCACCGGCGAGACCGGCGCGGGCAAGTCGATCCTGCTCGACGCGCTGGGCCTGTTGCTCGGCGATCGCTTCGAGCCGCGGCAGATCCGGGCGGGCGCCGAGCGCGCCGAGCTCGCCGCGGCGTTCGACGTCGACGACGCGCCGAGCGTGCGCGCGTGGCTCGTCGAGGAAGGCCTGGCCGAGAGCGACGGCGAGGTGCTGCTGCGCCGCGTCCTCGATGCGCAGGGGCGCAGCCGCGCGTGGATCAACGGCTCGCCCGCGACGCTCGCGCAGCTCAAGGCGCTCGGCGAGCGCCTGGTCGAGATCACCGGCCAGCACGCGCACCAGGCGCTGTCGACCGCCGAGACGCAGCGCGAGCTGGTCGACTCGTTCGGCGGCTTCGCGGCGCTCGCGCAGGAAACCGGATCCGCGTTCCGGCACTGGAAGTCGGCGCTGCAGGCGCTCGACGCCGCGCGCGTCGATGCGGGACGCACGACCGCCGAGCGCGACTTCCTCGAGGCGCGGGCGCGCGAGCTCTCGTCGCTCGCCATGCGGGAAGGCGAATGGGCCGAGCTCTCGGCGGCGCAGTCGCGCCTCGCCAACGCCGCGTCGCTGATCGAGGCCTGCGCGGGCGCCGCCGAGGCGCTCGAGGAAGCCGACGACGCGCTCACGCGCCGCGTTTCCCAGCTCGTGTCGCGTCTTTCCGCCGCGGCGACGCACGATCCGGCCCTCGCCGAGGTCGTCGCGCTGCTCGAGCCCGCGCGCGTCCAGCTCGACGAGGCCGCCAGGGCGCTGCGCGACTACCGCCGCCGCCTCGATCTCGATCCCGCCGAGCTCTCGCGCATCGACGAGCGGCTCGCCGCCCTGCACGACACCGCGCGCAAGCATCGCGTGCGCCCCGAGGCTTTGCCCGACCTTCTCGCGTCGACGCAGGCCGCGCTCGACCAGCTCGCGGCGGCATCCGACGTCGATGCGCTCGAGCGGCGCGCCCGCGACACCGAGGAGGGCTACCTCGGGCTCGCGCGGCAGCTCCGCGCCAAGCGCCGCTTCGCGGCGAGCGAGCTCGAGCACCGCGTCACCGCGGCGATGCACACGCTCGCGATGGCGGGCGGGCGCCTCGAGATCGCGCTGGAGCCGCTCGCCGCCCCGGCGGCGCATGGCCTCGACGCGCTCGAGTTCCGCATCGCGGCGCACGCCAAGCAGCCGGTCGGTCCCCTCTCGCGCGTCGCCTCCGGAGGCGAGCTGTCGCGCGTCGGCCTTGCGATCCAGGTCGCCGCGAGCGACGTCGCGCAGGTGCCGACGCTCGTCTTCGACGAGGTCGACGCGGGCATCGGCGGCGCCGTGGCCGCGACGGTGGGCCGCCTGCTGCAATCGCTCGGCACGCGCCGCCAGGTGCTGTGCGTCACGCATCTCCCGCAGGTCGCCTCGTTCGCCGACCATCACTTCCGCGTCGAGAAGCGCGAGGGACGGGGCGGCGTCGAGTCGCTCGTCGCATCGCTCGACCGCGAGAAGCGGATCGCCGAGCTCGCGCGCATGCTCGCCGGCGAGGAGACCACCGCGAAATCCCGCGCGCACGCGCGCGAGCTCTACGACGCCCACCGCCGACATCGATGATCCCGCCCCGCGCCCCGCTGCCCCGCCTCGACCCCGCCGACTACGACGCGCGCCTCGCGATCGTCGTGCCCTATCGCGACCGCGCCGAGCACCTCGGCCGCTTCCTGCCGCACCTGGTGACGTTCTTCGAGCGCGACCGCTTCGCGAAGCCGATACCCTACGAGATCCACGTCGCCGAGCAGGCGCCGGGACGGCCGTTCAACCGGGGGGCGATGAAGAACGCGGGATTCTCGATCGCGCACCGCGACGCCGACTACGTGGTGTTCCACGACGTCGACTACCTGCCGATCTGGGCCGACTACTCGCGCGTGCACCACCCGACGAGCCTCATCACCTGGGGCGTCGAGGGGCGCGGCAACGAGCCGTCGAATACGCCGGGGTGCGTCGTCGCGTTTCCGGCGGACGACTTCGTCCGCATCAACGGCTACAGCAACGACTACTGGGGCTGGGGCTTCGAGGACGTCGACCTGCAGCAGCGCATCATGCGCAAGGGCCTCAAGTGGCACAAGCGCGACGGGACCTTCACGCCGCTGCCGCACGCGCACCACGGCCTGACGCCGGAAGGCTCGCAGAACGTCGAGACGCAGTCGACGCGCTCGATCTACCTCGCGAAAGGCGCGCAGGGCGACGTCGGCTTCGGCGGCGAGGGCCTGTCGACGCTACGCTTCCGCGTCGAGCGCACGCTGCAGTGGATGCGCAACGGGGTCGCGCAGGCGCAGGTGTTTCATCATCACATCGTGCTGGAGTAGATCAAAGATGGCGATGGGCGATGGGCGATAGGAGATAGGAACTGCGCGTCGAGGCATGCAACGCGCGCGCGACGTGGCATTCGCTCGCATCAGGCGCGCGTTCTCCATCGCCTATCGCCCATCGCCGCCTTTGCCTTTCAATCGATCCTCGCCCCCGACGCCTTCGCCACGTCGGCCCACCGCGAGATCTCGCGCTTCACGAACGCGGCGAACTCGGGAGGCGGGTTGCCGCCGCCGGTCGCGGCGTTCTGCGCCCACACTTCCCTGAGCTGCGGCGTTGCCAGTGCCTTCGCGACCTCCTGCTGCATCTTGGCGATGATCTCCGGCGGCGTGCCGGCGGGAGCCCACAGCGCGTACCACGTCGTCACGTCGTAGTCCGGCACGCCGGACTCCTGGAGCGTCGGGATGTCGGGGAACGCCGGCGCGCGCGCGGCGGTGGTCACTGCGAGCGGCCGCAGGCGCTGCCCGCGAATCTGCGGCGCGGAGGTACCCATGCCGTCGAACATCAGGTCGACCTGGCCGGCGAGCAGGTCCTGCATCGCGGGGCCCGCTCCCTTGTACGGGACGTGGTTCATCTGCGTGCCGGTCTTCACCTTGAACAGCTCCGCGTTGAGCTGGTGCGACGTGCCGTTGCCCGCGGACGCGAAGTTGAGCTTGCCCGGGTTCGCCTTCGCGTAGGCGATGAGCTCGGCGACCGAGTGGATCGGCACCTTCGGATGCACGACGATGACCGAGGGCACCATCGCGACCATCGTCACGGGCACGAGATCCTTCTCGAGGTCGTAGGGAAGCTTGCTGTAGACGCTGACGGCGATCGTGTGGTGCACGGCCCCGACGAGGAACGTGTAGCCGTCGGGCGGCGACTTCGCCGCGATGTCCGCGCCGATCGTGCCGCCCGCGCCCGCGCGGTTGTCGACGACGAACTGCTGGCCCAGTTGCTGCGAGAGCACCGCGGCGAGCGGGCGCGCGAACGCGTCGGTTCCGCCGCCCGCCGCGAACGGCGAGATCAGGCGGACCGGCTTGGTGGGCCACGCCTGCCCGTAGGCGGCGAGGGGGACGACGAGGGCGCAGAGCGCGAGCGCGAGGACGCGCGTACGGGCGACGGACATGGATCCTCCTCCAGGGTCGTTGTGGATCGCACGGCGCGCGTCATGGCGGCGCGCTCGCGGCCGCCCGGGTCGTCGCTCGGGTCGGTCGGGCGTGGTGATGGTACCGCGCGACGGCGCGGACGACCATCGGCGTCACGAGGAAACGAGGGAGCGCAGCGACAGGCGAGGCGCCCGTCCCGCGACGATCAGCGGCGGGAACCGAGCGAGGCGGTCGACACCGCCCGCGTGCCCGCCTTGCCGGGCTTGCGCGTCTTGCCCGCGGCGACGATCGTCGCCTTCGCGACCGGCAGCGACTGGCCGGTCTCGAGCCAGTGCTTGACGCGCGTCGCGTCGGCGAGGCGCGTGTACTTGCCCACCGAGTCGAGCAGCACGATCACGACCGGCTTGCTCGCGATCTGGACGAGCATGACGAGGCAGCGGCCGGCCTCGCGGATGTAGCCGGTCTTCTGGAGCTGGATGTCCCACGCGTTCGACTGCACCAGCCGGTTCGAGTTGTTGAAGCCGAGCACGCGTCCGGTCGGCTGCACCTCGACGACGTGCGAGGGCGTCACCGAGAACTCGCGGATGAGCGGATAGGCCGCGGCGGCCTCGACCATCTTCGCGAGGTCGCGCGCGGTCGAGACGTTCGACGGCGACAGGCCGGTCGAATCGTCGAAATGCGTGCGCGTCATGCCGAGCGACGCCGCCTTCGCGTTCATCGCGGCGACGAAGGCGGACGTGCCGCCGGGAAAGTGGCGCGCGAGCGCGGAGGCAGCGCGGTTCTCGGAGGCCATCAGCGCGAGCCGGAGCATCTCGCGGCGCGGCAGCTCGACGCCGAGCGACAGGCGCGAGCTCGAGCCCTTGATCATGTCGAGGTCGCCCATGTCGACGTCGAGCGGCTCGTCCAGCGGCAGGTTGGCGTCGAGGACGACCATCGCGGTCATCAGCTTGGTGACCGAGGCGATCGCGGTGACGTCGTCCGCCCCCTTCTGGTAGAGCGCCTCCTTGCTGCCCGGGTCGTAGATGAGCGCGTTGGCGCTGCCCAGCTTGAGCTTGGCCGGGTCGAGGCTATCCCCTCCGCCCGCCGCGAAGGCCGGCGTGGCCAGGAAGGACAGCAAAACAAGGACTCGGGCGAGATTCGTCATGTGCTGGGTCAAGGCGTGCGGCTTTATACCACCGGTTCCCCCGGCTCGGGAATGCCCCTTGTCGGACGGGTACCGACACCAGGGCAGGCATTTGACTGCCAGGCCTCTCGGCAAAGCACGGATGGTGCCAGCGGAGAAGCCGTGGGACCCGCTTGGCCCAGGAGGGTTCCGGGGGGCCCGAAAAAGGGAGGCCGTCCGTCAGCCAGGTTGCGGGCCGGACTCGGCGGCGACGGGGGCGGGCTCGCCGCCCGGAAGCCCAACCGCCGCAGCCGGCGGCGGATCGACGTCGCGCCGCTCGGCCTCGACCCTCGCCTCGTCCTGCTGGAGGCGCCACATGCGCGAGTACGGCCCGCCGGCGGCGACGAGGCTCGCGTGGCGGCCGCGCTCGACGATGCGCCCCGCCTCGAGCACGAGGATCTCGTCGGCGTCGACGATCGTCGACAGCCGGTGCGCGATCGTGAGCGTCGTGCGGTCGCGGGCGATCGTCGCGAGCTCGGCCTGGATCGCCTTCTCGTTGCGCGAATCGAGCGCGGAGGTCGCCTCGTCGAACACGAGGATCGCCGGGCGCTTGAGGATGGCGCGCGCGATCGCGACGCGCTGCTTCTCGCCGCCGGAGAGCTTGAGCCCGCGCTCGCCGACCGGCGTCGCGTAACCCTGCGGCAGCGACGACACGAAGCCGTGGATCTGCGCGAGGCGCGCCGCCTCGACGATCTCGTCCCGCGCCGAGCCGGGGCGCCCGTACGCGATGTTGTACTCGATCGTGTCGTTGAACAGGACCGTATCCTGCGGGACGATGCCGATCGCCGCCCGCACGCTCGCCTGCTGGACCTGCCGGATGTCCTGGCCGTCGATCGTGATGCGGCCGGCCGACACGTCGTAGAACCGGAACAGCAGGCGCGCGAGCGTCGACTTGCCCGATCCCGACGGGCCGACCACGGCAACCGTCCGGCCGGCGGGGATCGCGAACGACACGCCGTCGAGGATCGTGCGGTCCGGCTCGTAGGCGAAGCGGACGTTCTCGAAGCGCACCTCGCCGCCGCTCACGACGAGCGGGCGCGCGCCCGGCGCGTCGCGGACCTCCGCGTGCTCGTCGATGAGCGAGAACAGGCGCTCCATGTCCGCGAGCGCCTGCCGGATCTCGCGGTAGATCACGCCCAGGAAGTTGAGCGGGATGTAGAGCTGGATCATGAACGCGTTGACCAGCACGAGGTCGCCGACCGTCATCGTCCCGTCGACGACGCCGACCGTGGCCCGCCACATGATGAGCGTGACCGCGACGGCGATGATCGCGCTCTGGCCGACGTTCAGCAGCGACAGCGACGTCTGGCTGACGACCGCCGCCTTCTCCCAGCGCTGCATGCTCTCGTCGTAGCGGCGCGCCTCCCAGTCCTCGTTGCCGAAGTACTTGACCGTCTCGTAGTTGATGAGGCTGTCGATCGCGCGCGTGTTGGCCTTGCTGTCGAGCTCGTTGGCGGTACGCCGGAAGTGCGTGCGCCACTCGGTGATCGCGACGGTGAACACGATGTAGAGCGCGAGCGCCCCGCCGGTGATCGCGATGAACGTCCAGTCGTAGCGCGCGATCAGGATCGCCATCACGAGCGCGACCTCGACGAAGGTCGGCAGGATCGAGAACAGCGCGTAGCTGATCAGCGTCGAGATGCCGCGCTGGCCGCGCTCGACGTCGCGCGTGAGGCCGCCGGTCTGCCGCGCGAGGTGGAAGCGCAGCGACAGCGCGTGCAGGTGGCGGAACACCTTGAGCGCGATCGCGCGCACCGCCCGCTGCGTGACCTTCGCGAACAGGTACTCGCGCAGCTCGGTGAACAGCGTCGTCGACAGCCGCAACGCCCCGTAGGCGACCAGCAGCGCGAGCGGCACGGCGATCAGCGCCGACTGCCGGTCGAGGCCGTCGACGATCTCCTTCAGCAGCAGCGGGACGCCGACGTTCGCGACCTTGGCCGCGACCAGGCACACGAGCGCCAGCGCGACGCGCCCGCGCCATTCCCACAGGTAGGGCAGCAGCATGCGCAGCGTCTGCCAGGCCCCGCGCTGCGTGCGCGCGACGCCGCTGTCGGCGGGAAGGGGGATGGGGCCGGAATGGGCGCCGCGCATGGGGCGAGTGTAGCGGAGGGGGGAAAGGCGGCGATAGGCAATGGGCGATGGGCGATAGGAAGGCCCAGCGCGCGATGGTGCCCTCTTGCACCCGAGGCAAGAAGTGGCGATCGGCGATGGGCGATGGGCGATAGGAAACGCGAGCGCGCGACGATGCCGTATTCCTATCGCCTATCGCCTATCGCCCATCGCCCATCGCCTTCGGCTATCGCCTCCTGCGCGGCCGCCCCCTCCACCACTCGTTGCCGCCATACCCCAGCATCCCCATCCCGACGCGCACGATGCCGTAGGCGACCCAGCAGGCGGCCTTCGCGACGATCGAGCGGCCGAGCCAGCGGCGCGCCTCGACCGGCCGCGCGCCGGCGGCGATCATGCCCGTCAGCTCGACGCGCAGCGCGTCGGCGAACCCCTGGTCGCGCACGAACACGTTGGCCTCGCGCGCCATCAGGAGCGAGTAGGGATCGATGTTCGACGAGCCCACCGTGGCCCAGCGGTCGTCGATCACCGCGACCTTCGCGTGCAGGAACGAGCGGTGGTACTCCTGGATCGCGATGCCCGCGGCGACGAGCTGGCCGTAGAGCGCGCGGCTCGCGTAGTGCAGCAGCTTGTACTCGACCTTCGCCTGCAGCAGCAGCGTCACCGTCACGCCGCGCCGCGCCGCGGCGATCAGCTCGTGCCGGAAGCGGATGCCCGGGAAAAAATAGGCATTCGCGATCAGGATCTCGCGGCGCGCCGTGCGGATGCCCGCCAGGTAGGCGTGCTCGATGTCGCGTCGATGGCGAAGGTTGTCGCGGATCGTGAACTTCGCGGTCTGCGTGCCGGCACGGGCGACCGACAGCGCGTCGGGGAACAGCGGCACGTCGCTCGTGCGGAACTGCACCAGCTCGTTCAGCGCCCACAGCCGCTGCATCGTCTGCACGATGCCCGCGACGATGGGGCCGCGCACGCGGACCGCGAAGTCGACGCGCGGCGGCCGGTGCCCCGGCGTGTTCATGTCGTCGATCAGGTTGATCCCGCCGACGAACGCGACGTCGCGGTCGACGTGGCACAGCTTGCGGTGCAGGCGCCGCAGCCGGTGCGAGCGGAAGTGCCAGGGCTGCACTTCCGGCCGGTACTTGAGGAGCTCGACGCCGCCCTGCTCGAGCGTTCGCTCGAGGCGGCGCGTCAGGTAGTGCCTCGCGCCCCACCCGTCGACGAGCACGCGCACGGCGACGCCGCGCGACGCGGCGCGCACCAGGGCGGCGGCCACCTCCCGCCCGGCCGGGTCGTCGGCGAGGATGTAGGTCTCGAGCCAGACCTCGCGCTCCGCCGCGTCGATGGCGGCGATCAGCGCCGGGAAATACGCGGCCCCGCAGGACAGGAGAGCGATCTCGTTGCCGGGGACGAAGCGGTTCATCGTCCGCGCGTCAGCGGCGGCGCGACGCGAGCTCGAAGGTCGCGGCGAGGGCCGCGTGGTCGGAAAGCCGTCGGCCCGGGTAGACGTAGTGCACGCGCGCGTCGATGACGTCGAGGCCGCGCGCGTAGATGCGGTCGAGCCGGAACAGCGGCATCACCGACGGGAACGTCCTCGCGGTGCGCCCCTTGACGGCCTCGAACACCTCGACGACCGCGAGCTGGTCGACCAGCTGCCGGTTGGCGCGGTGGCGCCAGTCGTTGAAGTCGCCGGCGATCACGAGCGGCGCGTTGCGCGGCACGTCGTGCCTGATGCGCTCGCACAGCGCGCGGACCTGCCACTGGCGCCCGCGCTCGAACAGGCCCAGGTGCACGTTGATGCAGTGGAGGTCGGGCATGCGCGGCCCGAGCTGGACGACGCAGTGCAACAGGCCGCGGCTCTCGAAGCGGTGCGCCGAGATGTCCTCGTTGCGCTGCTCGACGATCGGGAAGCGCGACAGGAGCGCGTTGCCGTGGTGGCCGTGCCGGTAGATGGCGTTCTTGCCGTAGGCGACCTCGCGCCACACCTGGTCGGCGATGAACTCGTGCTGCGACTTGCCCGGCCAGTCGCTGTAGCGAACCGCGTGGTGCTCGTGCGAGCCCTGCACCTCCTGCAGGAACAGCACGTCGGCCGCCATGTGGTGCAGCCGCTCGCGCAGCTCGTGGATGACCATGCGCCGCGTGAGGTGCGAGAACCCCTTGTGGATGTTGTAGGTGGCGATCGTGAAGCGCATGGCGGGGCCGACCGAGGATGCCCCGATGGTACCGGTCGGCGCGTCCGGACGCCCGCGCGACGGCGTGTCGCCGGGGCGCCTACTTCCGCTCGGCGGCGAGCGCCTTCTTCGCCGCGGCGAGCTCGGCCAGCTGGGCCCGACCGAGCTTCGGATAATGCAGGTCGAGGTGCGCGAGCGCGTCGACGACCGCGCCGGCGACCACGGCGCGCGTGTACCACTTGTTGTCGGCGGGCACCACGAACCACGGGGCGTGCGGCGCCGCGGTCTCGCGGATCATCGTCTGGTAGGCGGCCATGTACTCCGCCCAGTGCCCGCGCTCCTTCACGTCGGCCGCGGAGAACTTCCAGTTCTTCTCGGGCTCGGCGATGCGCTCGAGGAAGCGCCGCTTCTGCTCGGCGCGCGACACGTTGAGGAAGAACTTGAGGATCACCGTGCCGTTGCGCGCCAGGTGCCGCTCGAAGGCGCGAATGTCCTGGTAGCGCTCGTCCCACAGGCGCTTGCCCACGAGCGACGGCGGCAGCTTCTGCGCGCCGAGGAACTCGGGATGCACCTTCACGACCAGCACTTCCTCGTAGTAGCTGCGGTTGAAGATGCCGATGCGGCCGCGCTCGGGCAGCGCGCGGACACAGCGCCACAGCCAGTCGTGGTCGAGCTCCTCGGCCGAGGGCGCCTTGAACGAGTAGACCTGGCAGCCCTGCGGGTTCACGCCCGACATCACGTGCTTGATGACGCCGTCCTTGCCCGCGGCGTCCATCGCCTGGAACACCAGCAGCACCGACCAGCGGTCCTGCGCGTAGAGCATGTCCTGCAACTGAGCGAGCGCGGCCTTGCCTTCCTCCAGCGCCTCGCGCGCGCGCGGCTTGTCCTCGTCGACCAGCGGTCCGGTGTCGGCGGGATCGTGGTCGCGCAGCCGGAACTTGCCCCCGCGCTCGACGCGATGCCGCCCGGCGATACCGTGCGCGAGCTTGCAGATCCGGTCCATGTCCATCGCCTGTCTCCGGGACGGTCGCTGCCGCGCGATCCGCGGCGGACCGCAAGCATAACCGCCCGGCCGCGGGCGGCCGGCGCGTCCGGCACGGCAGCGAACGGCGCTAGTTCAGCACCTCGTCCGCGCGGGCCAGCATCGCAGGCGGGACGGTGAGGCCCAGCGCCGTCGCCGTCTTCTGGTTGATCACGAGCTCGAAGCGGGTCGGCTGCTCGACGGGCAGGAGCGCGGGCCGCGCGCCCTTCTTGATCTTGTCGAAGTAGAGGGCCGCGGTGCGATAGGTGCCACGCAGGTCCTCGCCGTAGCTGATGAGGCCGCCGGCCTCGACGAAGGATCGCTCCCAGTGGAAATCGGGAATCCGGTGCTTCGCGGCCGCGGCGACGATCTGCGGGCGCGCATTGAGCATCAGCGGATCGTCCGAAAGGACCAGCAGCGCCCCGGCCCCGGCGCGGGCCGCGCCCTCGACTGCGAGCGCCGCGTCGTCGGGATCGTTGATCTCGAACCGTACGACGCGAAAGCGCATGGCGGGCGCCTCCCGCTCGAGCTTCTGCCACCCGAGCGCATGGGCGGGATTGCGCGGATTGGCGAGGACGGCGACCGCGGTGACCGCGGGCAGGAGCGCCCGGACGTGCTCGAGACGCTTGGCCAACAGGTCTTCCGCCTGGCTCGCGGTGCCGGTCACGTTGCCGCCGGGCTTCGCGTAGCTCGCGATGATGTGCTGCTGCACCGGGTCGGACACGGCCGCCATGACGATCGGCGTCGACGACGAGTGTTGCATCATCATGCGCGTCGATGGCGTGCAGGTAGTGAGGATCGCATCGAAGTTCCCGGCCCCGAGCTCCCTCGCGCTATCGACAAGGCGGCTCGTCCCGTAGCGACGCTCGACGTGCAGGTTGCGACCCTCGACCCAGCCCTGCTCGCGTAGGCCCTGCAGCAGCGCCCGGTCGAACGGGCTTCGCACTTCCGCGGTGCCCGACGAGAGGATTGCGATGCGCATGGTTTCGCCGGGGGCCTGTGCGAAGGGCAGCCCCGCCGCAGTGGCCAGGGCCATCGACAATGCGATCGATGCGAGGGTACGAAGGGACCGGTGCGCTTGCATGAGACCTCCCCTGCAGGCGACGGCGCCCGCGGGATCACGACGACGGGGCCCCGGAAATGCCGGGTCCCGGAACCGACATCATGCGCCACGCGGGCGACTCGCGGCTGCTTCGCCGCGCGGGAATCGAGTGGGGTGGCTGATGGGATTCGAACCCACGACAACCGGAATCACAATCCGGGACTCTACCGCTGAGCTACAGCCACCGTCGATGCAACCGATGCGCGCCTCGGGCGAGGCGGCTTGAACCGCGCGCCGCCTGCCGTGGAATGGCGCGCCCGACAGGACTCGAACCTGTTACCCCCGGCTTAGAAGGCCGGTGCTCTATCCGATTGAGCTACGGGCGCCTGTCGGACGAGGCGAGCGCCGCATGCGCATCGACGTCGCCGCCGACCGCTGCCGCCCTCGCGTTGGGTTTGGTCGGGGTGGAGAGATTTGAACTCCCGACATCTTGCTCCCAAAGCAAGCGCGCTACCAGGCTGCGCTACACCCCGAGGGGCGCGATTATGCCCTACGCGACGCCCCCGGGCAAACGGCGGGACGCAAGGGGTCTGCCGACCCGCTACGCCGCGAACTTGCGGATCACGTGCATCGCCTCGTCGATCGCCGGCTCGCCCTTCCCCGACTTCACCGCGTTCTGCACGCAGCCGTGCAGGTGGTGCTCGAGCAGCTCGAGTCCGAGCGCGTCGAGCGCCGAGCGCACCGCGGAGACCTGCGTCAGGATGTCGACGCAGTAGCGGTCCTCGGCGAGCATCTTGCCGATGCCGCGCACCTGGCCTTCGATGCGGTTGAGCCGCTTGGTCAGCGCGGCGCGCTGCCCGACCGCGTGAGCCGACGCCGCGTGGGCGTGCGCCTGCGCGGCGGGAGCGACAGCCGTCGACTTACGCCGCGACGTCATAGCCGGCGTCCTCGATCGCGGCCTTGAGCTTCGGCACCGCCACCTTCGCCGCGTCGTAGCGCACCGTCGCCTGGCCGGGCTGCAGCTTGACGTCGACCGCCTCGACGCCGGGGACCGCCTTCAGCACGCGCGTGACGCTCGCGACGCATCCGCCGCAGGTCATGCCCTTGACGTTCAACGTGACCGTTTCCATGTGACGCTCCTTTCTCCTAGCGGTTCGCGCCGGCGGGCCGCCAGCGCTTCAGCAGCAACGCGTTGCTCACGACCGACACCGACGACATCGCCATCGCCGCGCCGGCGATCACCGGGCTCAGCGCCCCGATCGCGGCGAGCGGGATGCCCAGCACGTTGTAGGCGAACGCGAAGAACAGGTTCTGGCGGATCTTGGACAGCGTCGCGCGCGAGAGCTCGATCGCGTCGACCACCGCCTCGAGGTCATCGCGGATCAGCGTGACGTCCGCGCTCTCGATCGCGATGGCCGAGCCCGCTCCCATCGCGAAGCTCACGTCGGCCGCGGCGAGCGCCGGCGCGTCGTTCACGCCGTCGCCGACCATGCCCACCACGGCGCCCGACGCGCGCGCCTCCCGCACGGCATCGGCCTTCTCCGCGGGCAGAACGCCCGAGCGCCAGCGCGCGATGCCGACCGAGCGCGCGACCGCGGCGGCGGTGGCCTCGTGGTCGCCGGTCAGCATCGTCACCTCGACGCCGGCCGCCGCAAGCCGCGCGACGGCGGCCGCTGACGTCGCTCGGATCCGGTCGGCGAGCGCGATCACCGCGACCAGCCGGTCGCCTTCGCCGACCGCGACGATCGTGTGGCCGTCGCGCGCGACGTCCGCGATCACCGCGTCGTCGATGGCCACGCCCTCCGACGCGAGCCACGCCGGCGACCCGACGCGCACGACGGCGCCGCTTGCGGCCAGCGTCGCGCGCGCGCCCTTGCCCGGCACCGAGACGAAGGCGTCGATCGGCAGCGGCGCCACGCGCATCGCGGCGGCGTGCGCGATCACGGCCTGGGCGAGCGGGTGCGTCGAGCCCTGCTCGAGCGCCGCGGCGATGGCAAGAGCGCGCTGCGCGCTGCCGCCCTCGAACGCGATCACGCCCGTCACGACCGGCCGGCCTTCCGTCAGCGTGCCGGTCTTGTCGACGACGAGCTTCGTGAGTCGCCCGGCGTGCTCGAGCGCCGATGCGTTGCGGATCAGGATGCCCCGCTGCGCGCCGCGCCCGGTCCCGACGATGATCGCCGTGGGCGTGGCGAGACCCAGGGCGCACGGGCACGCGATCACGAGCACCGCCACCGCGTGGATCAGCGCGCGGGAGAGATCGCCTTCCAGCGCCCACGTCGCGCCGAACGTGACGAGCGCGATCGCCACCACCACCGGAACGAAGATGCCGGACACGCGGTCGGCGAGCCTCTGGATCGGCGCCTTCGAGCCTTGCGCTTCCGCCACGAGCCGCACGATGCTCGCGAGCATCGTCGATGCGCCGACGCCGGTCGCGACCGCGACGAGCATCCCGTCGGCATTGACGGTGCCCGCGTAGAGGCGATGGCCGGGCGACTTCGCGACCGCACGGCTCTCGCCGGTCAGCATGCTCTCGTCGACCGACGAGTCGCCGCGCACGACTTCGCCGTCGACCGGCACGGCGTCGCCCGCGCGAACGACGAAGCGGTCGCCCGCCTTCACGTCGGCGAGCGGCACCTCGACGATCGCGCCGTCGCGCTCGAGCCGCGCCGTGCGCGGCTGCAGCTTGATCAGCCCCTCGAGCGCCGCCGAGGTCCCCGCCCTCGCGCGCGACTCGAGCAGCTTGCCGAGCAGCACCAGCGTGATGACGGCGGCGGACGCCTCGAAGTAGACGTGCTCGTGCAGGCCGAGGACGGTGACGACGGCGGAGAGCCCGTACGCCATGGTCGTCCCCAGGGCGACCAGCACGTCCATGTTGGCGCCGCCGCCGCGCAGCGCGTTCCACGCACCGACGTAGTAGCGCCGCCCGATCCAGAACTGCACCGGCGTCGCCAGCGCGAGCTGCAGCCAGCGCGGCAGGTAGTCGTGGTGCGCGGCCGGCCCGGTCCATGACCAGTCGCCGGTCGCGAGCATCGGGATCATCTGCGCGACCAGCGGGATCGTCAGCAGCGCGGCGACGACGAACTCGAAGCGCAGCGACCGGTAGGCGGCGAGCTTGCGCGCCTGGTTCTCGCGGCGCTCCTGCTCGACGTCGGCCTTCACGTGCGCCTTGTAGCCCGCACGCTCCACGGCAGCGACGAGCGACGCGACCGGCGTCGAGGCCGGATCGAAGCGCACTTGCGCGGATTCGGTGGCGAAGTTCACCGCCGCCTCGGTGCCCGGCAGCCGGTTCAGCACCTTCTCGATCCGCGTCGCGCAGGCGGCGCAGGTCATGCCCTCGAGGGCGAGGTCGACGTGCCCGTCGCCCGGCGCGGAAGGGCCGCGCGACGCCGCGACGGAGTCCGAGGGGTGCGGTGCGAGCGTATCCATACGATCAATGTATACCCTGGTGGGGTACTTGTCAAGTACCCGTGGAGGGTATGGACGGGCGGGCACGAACCGGGGGGGAAGACCCCGGCGACGTCGAGACCGGGGTCAGCACCGATGAAGCCGCGGTCAGACCCCTGCCGAAATCGGGGGCCCCGATGAAGCCGCGTCAGGCCCCTGACCGTCAGGGCCCCGGCTCGGGCTTGAGCTGCGGGAACAGGATCACGTCGCGGATCGACGGGCTGTCGGTGAGGAGCATGACCAGCCGGTCGATGCCGATGCCCTCGCCGGCCGTCGGCGGCAGCCCCGTTTCGAGCGCTCGCACGTAATCGGCGTCGAAGTACATCGCCTCCTCGTCGCCGGCCTCCTTCGCCGCGGCCTGCGCCGCGAAACGCGCCGCCTGGTCTTCCGGATCGTTGAGCTCGGAGAACCCGTTGGCGATCTCGCGGCGCGTGATGAACAGCTCGAACCGGTCGGTCACCGACGGATCGGCGTCGTTCGCGCGCGCGAGCGGCGACACGTCGGTCGGGTGCGCGACGATGAACGTCGGCTGCACGAGCTTCTCCTCGGTCGTCGCCTCGAAGAGCTTGAGCTGCAGCAGCCCCACGCCGTCGGTCGGGAACACCTCCTCGTCGAACGGGGCGAGCGCCACGCGCAGGTACTCGGGCTTCGCGAGCTCGGCGAGCGGGTAATGCGGGTTGTGCTTGTGGATCGCCTCGGCCATCGTCAGGCGATCGAAGGTCACCCCGAGGTCGATCGTCTCGCCCTGGTAGGTGACGGTCGTCGTGCCGAGCACGCGCTGCGCGACCTCGCGCAGCAGCTCCTCGGTCAGGTCCATCAGGTAGCGGTAATCCCGGTACGCCTCGTAGAACTCGAGCATCGTGAACTCGGGGTTGTGCCGCGTCGAGATCCCTTCGTTGCGGAAGTTGCGGTTGATCTCGAACACGCGCTCGAGCCCGCCCACGACCAGGCGCTTCAGGTACAGCTCCGGCGCGATGCGCAGGAAGAGCTGCATGTCGAGCGCGTTGTGGTGCGTCACGAACGGCCGCGCGGCGGCGCCGCCCGGGATCGGGTGCATCATCGGCGTCTCGACCTCGAGGTAGCCGCGCGCGACGAAGAACTCGCGGATCGCCTGCACGATCTGCGAGCGCTTGACGAACACGTCGCGCGACGCCGGATTCGTGATCAGGTCGACGTGGCGCTGCCGGTACTTCTGCTCCTGGTCGGCGAGCCCGTGGAACTTCTCGGGCAGCGGACGAAGCGCCTTCGAGAGCAGGCGAACGCTTTCGCACTTGACCGACAGCTCGCCGGTGCGCGTCTTGAACAGCGTGCCGGTCGCGCCGACGATGTCGCCGAGATCCCAGTGCTTGAACGACTCGAGCCGCTCGGCGCCGACGCCGTCGAGCGTCACGTAGAGCTGGAGGCGTCCGCTCATGTCCTGCAGCGTCGCGAAGCAGGCCTTGCCCATCACGCGCTTCAGCATCATGCGGCCGGCGACCGAGACACGGAGTGCCCTGGGCTCGAGCGTCTCGTTCGGCGTCGGGTCGTGCAGCGCGTGCAGGTCGCCGGCGAGCGCGTCGCGGCGGAAGTCGTTCGGATAGGCGTGTCCGGCAGCGCGCAGCGCTCCGAGCTTGGCGCGCCGCTCCGCGATGATCTGGTTTTCGTCGACGGGGGGCGTGGCGGGTTCGCTCATGGGGGCCCTAGGCGCCGGCGCGCGCGGCGGCGCGGGCGGCGAGGTCGACGAAGTGACGGGGCGACGCGCCGCGGTAATCGGCGATGGCCGCGAGGACGTGCGGGCCGGCGAGGCGCTCGGCGCTCTCGCCGGAGGTGATCGCGACGGCCGCCATGCCGGCGCGACGCGCGCCCTCGATGCCGAGCGGCGCATCCTCGAACACGATCGCGCGCGCGGGGTCCGCGCCGAGGCGCCGCGCGGCGAGCAGGAAGAGGTCGGGGGCGGGCTTGCCCTGCGCGACGTCGTGCGCGCCGGCGACCGCGTCGAACTCGTCGGCCATCCCGAGCCCCGACAGCGCGAACGCGATGTTGCCCGCGTCGCCCGCGGTGGCGCACGCGATGCGGATCCCTTCGCGCCGCGCGGCGCGCGCGAACTCGCGGAATCCCGCGATCTCGCGGAAGTCCGGCGCGAACAGCTCGCGGTACAGGCCTTCCTTCTCGTGCACGAGCGCCCACGCCGCGGCGTCGCTCATCGGGCCGAACAGCTCGCGCATGATCTCGGTGCCGGTGCGACCCGCGGTGCGGCGCAGGAACGCCTCGCCCTCGTAGGCGACGCCGTGACGGACGAGGAACGCTTCCCACGAGCGGCCGTGCCAGGGCATCGAGTCGATGATCGTGCCGTCGATGTCGAAGATGAACGCGGGGGGCGACATGGTTCAGGCGATCTCGAGGGCACCCGCGCCCGCCGGGCCGCCCCAAGGGCGCGGCGCCCCCCGGGGGGAGGCGCGCGCAGCGCGCTTCGGGGGGATCGCACCCGCGCCCGCCGGGCCGCCCCAAGGGCGCGGCGCCCCCCGGTGGGAGGCGCGCGCAGCGCGCTTCGGGGGGATAGTCATTGCACGCCCTGCTTCAGGCTGGCGGCGATGAAGTCGTCGAGGTCGCCGTCGAGCACGCGCTGCGTGTCGCCGACCTCGTGGTTGGTGCGCAGGTCCTTGATGCGCGACTGGTCGAGCACGTAGCTGCGGATCTGGTGCCCCCAGCCGATGTCGGTCTTGCTGTCCTCGAGCTTCTGCTGCTCGGCCTGCCGCTTGCGGAGCTCCAGCTCGTAGAGCTTCGCCTTCATCATTGCCATCGCCTCCGCGCGGTTGCGGTGCTGCGAGCGGTCGTTCTGGCACTGCACGACGATGTTGGTCGGCAGGTGCGTGATGCGCACCGCGGAGTCGGTCTTGTTGATGTGCTGGCCGCCGGCGCCCGACGCGCGAAAGGTGTCGATGCGCAGGTCCGCCGGGTTGAGGTCGACGTCGATCGAGTCGTCGACCTCGGGGTAGACGAACACGCTGGCGAACGACGTGTGGCGCCGCGCGTTGGAATCGAACGGGCTCTTGCGGACGAGCCGGTGGACACCGGTCTCGGTGCGCAGGTAGCCGTAGGCGTAGTCGCCGTCGACCTTGAGCGACGCGCTCTTGATGCCTGCGACGTCGCCGGCCGATTCCTCGAGCACCTCGACCGACCAGCCGCGCCGCTCGCAGTAGCGGATGTACATGCGCTCGAGCATCGACGCCCAGTCCTGCGCCTCGGTGCCGCCGCTGCCGGCCTGGATGTCGAGGAAGCACGGGCTCGGGTCCATCGGATGGTTGAACATCCTGCGGAACTCGAGTCCCTCGACGACCTTCGCGAGCGCCGCGACGTCGTCGCGGACCGCGCCGAGCGTCGCGTCGTCGTCGTCGGCGCGCGCGAGCTCGAACAGCTCGTCGCTGTCGGCGAGGCCGCGATCGAGCTCGGTCAGCGTCCCGACCACGCCTTCCAGCGCCTTCTTCTCCTTGCCGAGCTCCTGCGCCCGCTCGGGATCGGCCCAGACCTGCGGGTCCTCGAGCGCGCGGCGCACCTCTTCCAGCTTCTTCGACTTCAGGTCGAAGTCAAAGCAACCTCCGCATCTCGGCGGACCGGGACTTCAGGTCGGCGAGCGTGTTGGCGAGGAGGTTGAGCTGTTCGGGTTCCATGGAATACGCAGGAGTGGCGAGGTCGGGAGTGGAACGTGCGGCAGCCCGGGGACGCGAAGCGCTCCCCAGCCGCCAGCACCTCCCCACTCCCCTTTTTTTCGTTGAATATTTTACCACGCTGCCGACGATCTCCTCGCCGTGGAAGAGGTCTTTGCGCGACGCATTGTCCTCGCCGTCACGGATCGCTACCATCGTCGGTTCGATCCCGCATCTGCCCGGAGCTCTCCCCATGGCCGTCCTGTTCGTCAACAAGGAACGCGTCGACATCGCGTCCAGCGTCCCCGGCGACACCCCGCTCCTGTGGGTGCTGCGCGACTCGCTCAAGCTGACCGGCACCAAGTACGGCTGCGGCATGGCGCTTTGCGGCGCTTGCACCGTCTACGTCGAGGGCCAGCCGGTGCGCTCGTGCCAGACGCCGCTGTCGTCGCTGAAGCAGGGCGCCGAGGTGACGACGATCGAGGGACTCAAAACGCGCGAGGCGCAGGCGGTGCAGGCGGCCTGGGTGAAGCTCGACGTGCCCCAGTGCGGCTACTGCCAGTCCGGGCAGGTGATGAGCGCCACTGCGCTGCTCGCGAAGAACCGCGCGCCCAGCGACGCCGACATCGACGCCGCGATGGCCGGCAACGTCTGCCGTTGCGCCACCTACGTCCGCATCCGCGCCGCGATCAAGGAAGCGGCGCGCTCGCTCGGCTGAAGGAGAGTGCGATGAGCGAGAACCGCATCGTGAACCTGTCGCGCTCGCGGCGCGCGTTCCTCAAGGCCGGCGGCGCCGCGGGCGCCGGGCTGATCCTCGGCGTGCACGTGCCCGCACTGGCGCAGACGGGCGGCCCGGGCCGCGCCGGCGGCGCGTCGGCCGCCGCGGGCTTCACGCCCAACGCGTTCGTGCGCGTGGGACGCGACAACACCGTCACCGTCGTCGCGAAACACCTCGAGATGGGCCAGGGTGCCTACACGGGGCTCGCGACGATCGTCGCCGAGGAGCTCGACGCCGCGTGGAGCCAGGTGCGCGTCGTCGGCGCGCCCGCCGACGCTTCCCGCTACAACAACCTGTCATGGGGCCCCGCGCAGGGCACGGGCGGGTCGTCGTCGATCTCCAACTCGTGGGAGCAGCTGCGCAACGCCGGTGCGGCCGCGCGCGCGATGCTGGTCGGCGCGGCGGCGAAGCGCTGGAGCGTGCCCGCGGAGTCGATCAGGGTCAACGCGGGCGTCGTCTCGCACGCTTCCGGGCGCAAGGCGACGTTCGGCGAGCTCGCGGAAGCCGCCGGGGCGATCCCGGCGCCGGCGAGCGTCAAGCTCAAGGACCCGAAGGACTTCGTCTACGTCGGCAAGCACGTCCCGCGGACGGACTCGGCCGCCAAGTCGAACGGCACCGCGATGTTCACGCAGGACGTACAGCTGCCCGGCATGCTGACCGCGGTCGTGCTGCACCCGCCGCGCTTCGGCTCGCGCGTGCGGACCGTCAACGCAGACGCGGTTCGCGCGATACCGGGGGTGCGTCACGTCATCGAGATCCCCGGCGGCGTGGCCGTGGTCGCGACCAACTTCTGGACGGCGAAAACGGCGCGCGACGCGCTCAGGATCGAATGGAACGACAACCGTGCCTGGCATGGCTCGACCGCCGAGACGATGGCCGAGTACCGCAAGCTCGCCGAAAAGCCCGGCAAGGTCGCGCGCGCCGACGGCGACGCCGCGAAGGCGATCGCCGGCGCGGCGAAGACGCTCGAGGCGTCGTTCGAGTTTCCCTATCTCGCGCACGCGGCGATGGAGCCGATGAACTGCGTGATGCGGCTGTCGGACGACGGCTGCGAAGTGTGGAACGGCGAGCAGTTCCACACCGGCGACCAGATGGCGATCGCGCAGCTCACCGGGCTGCCGCCCGAGAAGGTGACGATCAACATGCTCTACGCGGGCGGCAGCTTCGGACGCCGCGCGAACCCGTTCTCCGACTACGTGCTCGAGTGCGCCGAAATCGTGACGCGCCTCGCGAAGGCCGGCACGAAGGGCGTTCCGGTGAAGCTCGTGTGGACGCGGGAGGACGACATGCGGGCGGGCTACTACCGCCCGGCTTACTTCCACACGCTGAAGGCGGGACTCGACGCCGGGGGCGATATCGTGGGCTGGCAGCACCGGATCGTCGGGCAGTCGATCATGGCCGGGACCGGCATGGAAGCGATGATGGTCAAGGATGGCGTCGACGGGACGTCGGTCGAGGGCGCCGCCAACCTGCCGTACGCGATCCCCGCGATCCAGGTCGACCTGCACTCGCCCTGGGGCCCGGTGCCGGTCCAGTGGTGGCGCTCGGTCGGCTCGACACACACGGCGTTCTCGACCGAGACGTTCGTCGACGAGGTCGCGACCGCGTCGGGCAAGGATCCGCTCGCGCTGCGCCGCGGGCTGCTCGCGAAGCATCCGCGCCACCTCGCCGCGCTCGAGCTCGCGGCGCGCGAGGGCGGATGGGGCCAGCCGCTCGCCGCGGGCAAGGCGGGCGAGAAGCGCGGCCGGGGGCTCGCGGTGCACGAGTCGTTCAATACGGTGGTTGCGCAGGTCGTCGAGGTCACGGTGCGGCCGGACAACGGCTATTCGGTGGACCGCGTCGTGTGCGCGGTCGACTGCGGCATCGCCGTCAACCCGGACGTCGTGCGCGCCCAGATGGAGGGCGGGATCGGGTACGGATTGTCGGCGGCGCTATACGGCGCGATCACCGTCAAGGACGGCGCGGTCGAGCAGTCGAACTTCCACGACTACCCGGTGCTGCGGATCAACGAGATGCCGAAGGTCGACGTGCACATCGTGCCCTCCGGCGAGAAGCCGACCGGCGTGGGCGAGCCGGCGACGCCGGTCATCGCGCCGGCGCTCGCCAACGCGCTGTTTGCGGCGACCGGCAAGCGCCTGCGCACGTTGCCGCTCAAGCTCGCGTAGCCCCCGGGGTCAGAGTGATATCTGACCCCGGTTCCGGCCTGGCCCGATGTTTGCTCCCGATGGCGGAGTGCCGTGCGCCCGGCGCCCCCGGTCGGGCGCGTGCGGCCGCCTGCGAAGGAGTCTCCCGATGCTGAGATGGATCGCCATGGCGGCGCTGGCCGCCCTCGCGCCCGCCGCCGTGACCGCGCAGGGCGTCACGCCGACCACGATCGTCATCGGCCAGTCGGCGGCGACGACCGGGCCGGCGTCGGAGCTCGGCACCGAGATGCGCGCCGGGGCGCTCGCCTATTTCAACGCGATCAACGCCCGGGGCGGCGTCAACGGCCGGCGCATCGAGCTCCGCACGCTCGACGACGGCTACGAGCCCGACCGATCGCTCGCGAACACGCGGCGCCTCGTCGAGACCGACCAGGCGTTCGCGCTGTTCGGCTACGTCGGCACGCCGACGACGATCGCCGCGATGCCGGTGTTCACGAAGGCGCAGGTGCCGTTGATCGGCCCGTTCACCGGCGCCGAGGCGTTCCGGCGGCCGTTCAACCGCTACATCTTCAACGTGCGCGCGAGCTACTACCAGGAGACCGACAAGCTCGTCGACCTCCTCGCGACGCTGCGCCTGCAGCGCATCGCGGTGTTCTACCAGAACGATGCGTACGGCAAGGCGGGCCTCGAAGGGGTCGAGCGCGCCACGAAGGCGCGCAACATGCCGATCGCGGCGACCGCGACGGTCGAGCGCAACTCGACCGACGTCAAGGCGGCCGTGGCGACGCTGGCCAAGGTCGATCCGCAGGCCGTCGTCATGATCAGCGCGTACAAGTCCTGCGCGGCGTTCATCAGGGCGATGAAGGCCGCGGGCATCCACGCGCAGTTCATGAACGTGTCGTTCGTCGGCAGTCGCGCGCTGGCGAACGAGCTCGGCGCCGAAGGGCGCGGCGTCGCGATCTCGCAGGTGGTCCCGTTCCCGTGGAACATCGGGACGCCGGTGGTCAAGGAGTACCAGAAGCTGCTGGCCACCGAGACCGGCAAGGAGAACTATTCGTTCACGAGCCTCGAGGGCTTCATCGCCGCGAAGGTGCTGGTCGAGGGCCTGCGGCGCGCCGGCCGCGACCTGACGCGCGAGAAGCTCGTCGCCGCGCTCGAGACGATGAACGACTTCGACGTCGGCGGCTTCACGGTCACCTACACCCCCGGCGACCATGGCGGGTCGCGTTACGTCGAGCTCACGGCGATCGGGAGGGATGGGGTGTTCGTCCGCTGACGCGGGCCGAAAGCGGGAGTGGGGAGTGGCAAAGGCGCTCGTCGCGCGCGCGACGGCCTTTGCTACCATCCACTCCCTACCACCGCTTCTTCGCGTGAGCGGCGCGTAGCGCCGTCATGCACACCCCCTCCGGCTTCGTCTCGTCGCATCGACTTCCCGCGATCCTGCCGCCGGCCACGCTCGCGTTCGCATTCGCGGGCCCGAAGCTCGTCGTGCGCGGCAGCGTCGACCGGCCGGCCATCCCGACGCTCGGCGAGCTCGACGCGGCGGGTATCGGCGGCGACCGGCATTTCCTGGGATCGCTCGCGGGCGCGCCCTGCGTCGCGATCGCGCTCGACGAGAGCGCGTCGATTCCCGATGGCTACGCAGCGGCGGGCCTGCGTGCGTTCTTCCTGAAGCTCGACGAGCCGCTGCTGGCGCTCGCCGCGCGCGCGTACCAGATCGCCGATTTCGACCGCACGCATCGCTACTGCGGCCGCTGCGGCACGCGCACGCGGCTGCGCGACGACGAGCGCGCGGCCGAATGCCCGTCGTGCGGGCTCGTCGCCTATCCGCGCGTGTCGCCCGCGATGATGGCGCTCGTGACGCGCGGTCGCGAGCTCCTGCTCGCGCGCTCGGCCCGCTTCGCGACGGGCATGTACTCGGCGCTCGCGGGGTTCGTCGAGCCGGGCGAAACGATCGAGGACTGCATCGCCCGCGAGGTGCGCGAGGAAGTCGGCGTCGAGATCGCGCGCCCCGTGTATTTCGCGAGCCAGTCGTGGGCGTTCCCGCATTCGTTGATGATCGCGTACACGGCCGAGTACGCGAGCGGCGACATCCGCCTCGACGATCCGGAGATCGAGGACGCGCGCTGGTTCCCGCTCGACGCGTTGCCGGCGCTGCCTTCGCCGGTCTCGATCGCGCGCCGCCTGATCGACGCGACGGTCGAGCGCCTGCGCTCGGGATGAAGACCTTCGAGAAGCGACCCCTCCGCACCACGCTGGCCGCTTCGCTGCTCGCGATCGGCACTGGCTACGCCCAGAACTCCTCGGAGCCGACCGGCCCGGATGACATTCCGGCCCCGGTGGCAATGCCGAGGGGCTCCCAGCGCCTGCGCTAGAATCGATCCTTCGCGCATGACTTCCCGATCGCTTCCTCCGCTGCTCCTCGCCCTCGCGCTCGCTGCGACGCTCGCGCACGCGCAGGCGCCATCGACGAAGCTGCCCGCGGAGCCGCCGCCGACGCCGCTGCCCGCCGAATTCTCCGAGGAGGCGCGGCGCGCGTACTCTGCCGGCCTCAAGGAAGCGCGCGAA
>DASTCK010000136.1:0-5294 GCA_035711225.1 Casimicrobiaceae bacterium | reverse complement strand
AACCCGACCCCTGGAAGGTGTGCATTGCGAACGCGCGCGACGCGATTGGAGTCGGCGGCTCGCGGGGAGAACTGCAGGGGTCAGGTTCGCAACCTGACCCCCAGGATCCCGGGACCAGGTCGCGAACCCGACCCCACAGTGCCCGATCCCACCGAGCCCGTCCCCGCCAACGCCGACCCCACCTGGCCCTACCCCGACGTCAAACCGCCTGCCCGCTCGACAGCAAGTCCTGCGTCTCGGGATGGCGCTGCATGTACGAGCGAACGTACGAGCAATAGGGCGCGACCTTGAGGCCGCTCCCGCGCGCGTAGGCGAGCGCCGCGGCGACGAGCTGCCCCGCGATGCCGCGACCTTCGAGCGCCACGGGCACCTCGGTATGATGGAGCTGCAGCACGTTGCCCACGCGCCGGTAGTCGCAGCGCGCGAGCCCGCCGTCGACGATCGCCTCGAAGCGGTGCCTCTCCACGTTGTGAACGATGTCGATCGGAGGTGCGGCGGCCATGGAGATTTCCCGAGCGTCCGGGCCGGGACGTGAAACGATGCTAACACCGTGGCGACGCACGGCACTGCACGGATGAACGGGAGCGCACGCACGCTCGACGTCGTGTGCCTCGGCCACGCCGCGCTCGACCGCATCTACTCGGTCGAGACGATTCCGCGGGCCGCCACCAAGGTGCGAGCGAGCGCCTACCGCGAGGTGGGCGGCGGCATGGCGTCGAACGCCGCGTGCGCGATCGCCCGCCTGGGAGGCCGCGTGGCCTTCTGGGGCCGCGCCGGCGACGACGCGGCTGGCGCGGCCATCGCGCAGGAGTTCGCAGCCTACGGCGTCGACGCGAGCGCGTTCCGCCGGCTGCCCGGCTGCCGCTCGTCGCAATCGGCGATCGTCGTCGATGCGCGCGGCGAGAGGCTGATCGTCTCGCACCACGGCGACGTGCCGGACGACGCCTCGTGGCTGCCCGTCGACAAGGTGCGCGAGGCCGGCGCGGTGCTGGCGGACGTGCGCTGGCCGGCGGGCGCGCGCACGCTGTTCGGCGCGGCGCGGGAGGCGGGCGTGCCGCGCGTGCTCGACGCGGACGTCGCCGACGGCAGCGTCATCGACGAGTTGGTGCGCCTCGCCGACCACGTGGTGTTCTCGGAGCACGGGCTGGCGCGCTGGGCGCCGCTGCCGGAGCAGGCGACCGACGCCCAGCGACTGGCGGCGCTCGAGCGCGCGTGGTCCGCGATGCGCGCGCGCGGCGACGCGTGCGCGTGCGCGGTCACCTGCGGAGAGGCGGGATCGTGGTGGCTGACGCGGGACGGACCGCTGCACGTGCCCGCGCCCGCGATCGACGCGGTCGACACGCTCGGCGCCGGCGACGTCTTCCACGGCGCGTATGCGCTCGCGCTCGCCGAGGGTCGCGACGTCGCCGCCGCCGCGCGCTTCGCGACACTCGCCGCGGCGATCAAGTGCACGCGCGACGGCGGCCGCGCCGGCTGCCCGACGCGCGCCGAGGTCGCGTCGTTCTCCGCGCGCAGCTAGCGACGCTCTTGCCACGGGGAGGGCCGGGCTCGACGTCCGTCGATCGACGTGGGGCCGGCCTTCTGCTCCGGGCGAGTCGACTGTGTCGCGTCGGTGGGCTTGCCGGTGAGCATCAGGTCGAACGCCGCCGTCGCGCCGGTGAGCCGCGGCGGGCGCTTGATGCCGGCGCCGCGGTGGGGCGTGCTTCCGGTCGAACGTGGCGACTCGCCCCAGCTTTCAGGCATCGGCCCGCTCGCGCGGGCGAACTCGCCGTCAGCGCGCGCGGGCGAAATAGCGCTCGATCAGGAACGCCTCGTCGAAGTGGCGCCGGCCGACGAACGCGGTCGCATGGCGCCCCCACTGGCGCATCGCGCCGGGGCTCGCGATGCCGCTGATCCACAGCGTGTAGCGCTCGGAGCGCTCGGTGCCGGCGACGATGCCGTCGGGGCCGAACAGGCTCGCGGTGCCGCCGCCCGGCGCGGGCAGCGTGCGCAGCGTCGCGTCGGGAACGAATGCGTAGGCCACGGCGCCCTCGCGCGGAGGCTCGCTCGAAGCGATCGGCGTGACGCCGCGCAGGTAGTGGGTGCCCGGCGCGAGGTCGAGACGCACGCGCGTTCCGGCCGCGAGCTCGGGCAGCGCCTGCACGACGAGCGCGCCTTCCTCGACGGTGCGCTCGGCCGGTCGCAAGGCGAGCCGTGCGGTCGGCACGAACTGGTGGTAGCAGCCGCAGGGATGGATCGTGTCGAACGCGAGCGGCGCGCCGTCGCGGTCGAGCGTCACGCGCCAGACGAGGCCGTCGAGCCGGCCCGACAGGCCGTCGACCGCGGACGACGGGGGCCGTTGCGCGAACCAGATCGTGTAGACGAGCTGCGGCAGGAGCGCGCCGTCGAAGCGCGTCCACGCGAGGCGCGTGTAGACGACCGGCGCGGTCGCGTCGACGTCGGGAACGCCGTCGGCGCGACGGTAGGGCCGCCCCGGGCGGTCATCGACGGTCAGCGTGTCGATCGCGTAGTCGGGGGCGTACGCGGCGAACAGCGCGTCGAGCGCCGCCGGGTCGGCGCGCGGCAAGGGCGGCAGCGGTTCGGCCGCGATCAGCGCCGCGACGGTGCGCCGGATCGCCTCGGGCGTGGCGGGGGCGGTCGCGGCCGGGCGGTAGGCGGCCAGCGTCCCGCGCGCCGGCGCGCGCTCGGCGAACGAGGCGATCGCGTCGCGCTCGTACTTCGCGACGCCGGCGGCGAGACCGAAGCCGGTCAGCGGATAGAGCCCGAGCGCGCGCCACGAATCGCGGTAGTCGTCGGGCACCTGCGCCGACTGGATCAGCCACACGCGCGCGTGCGGCGCCGTGAGGTCGCGCGCGAGCACGCGCTCGGCGCAGGCGTCGACGCGCGCGGCCGTGTCGGCGCCCTGCACGGCATCGCGCGGCAGCGCGCCAATGGCGGCGTCGAGGCGCGCGCGCTCGCCCGCGGGCAGGTTGGCGAGCTCGACGCCGCGCGCATCGCGATCGAGCGCGCGCATGGCGGCGATCCACGCGCCGAAGCGCGCCGCATCCATCGGCGCGTTGCCGTAGCTCGCGAGGAGCCGGTCGACGCGCAGCGCGCGGAAGCCGTCGACGCGCGCATAGCCGCCGTCGCCGGTGCCGGCCGCCGCCACGCTCGCGTCGAGCGCTTCGATCAGCCGCGCGCACGCGAGGTCCGCGGGCGCGACGGTCCCGGTGTCGGGCACGGGCGGGCTCGCGGCACAGCCGGCGAGCAGCGCGGCGAGGAAAATGGCAGGGAAAGAAGCGGGGCGCATCGGGGCCTCGGGGGATAGTACGGCGGCGCGGCGCGGATGGAGTCGGGCGCCGTACCATCGCGCGTCCCGCGCCGCGTCACACTCGGGCCCGGCGCGGCATCCCCGCGCCTCACGCGAACAGCCCGCCGCCGCCCGCCCTTCCCGCCGATGGCCGATCCCGCCGCGCCCGAGGCGTTCTCGAGCGTC
The DNA here is from genome assembly GCA_035711225.1 of Casimicrobiaceae bacterium. GTDB lineage: Bacteria > Pseudomonadota > Gammaproteobacteria > Burkholderiales > Casimicrobiaceae > VBCG01. Next base: position 1,819 of record DASTCK010000136.1, on the reverse strand, counting down.
CACACGCCCTCGTTCCCGGCGCTCCTGCGCGAACTCAGGGCGTCGCTGCTGGTGACGACGTTCCAGGCGGGCCGCGTCATCCTGATGCGCCCGCAGGGGCAAACCCTGAATACGCACGTCGTGGCGCTGCCGCGTCCGATGGGTCTCGCGGCCGACGCGAACCGGGTCTTCGTGGGCGCGCACCGCAGCGTCCACGAATACCGCAACGTGCCGGCGGTCGCGGCGCGGCTCGAGCCGCCCGGCGCGTAGGATCGGTCGCGTTACACTCCCGTGACCGAGCCTCGGGCCTTCGCGTGGCCTTCCTGTCGGCACTCCTCGGCGCGCTGGGCGTCGCCACGCGGCGGCGACGGCGAACCGCCTGAGGTCCGAAGGCGGGCGTCGCGTTCACCTCCCGGCGGCGCGCGCCTGCCTGCTGATTTCGCGCAAGGATTGCCCGCCGGCGGGCCGGTAGAGTAAGTCCCGTGTCCCGGCCGCCTTCGCGGTCGGGGGCCGCCGGAGCTGCCATGACCTACCGCTCGCTGTTCGTCCATCTCGACGATACCGCCGAGACCGCCAAGCGCCTCGACGTCGCCGCACGGCTCGCCCGCCATTACCCCGCGGAGGTCGTCGGCGGCTACGTCGTGGGGGGGCGCGACCTCACGCCGACCGAGTCGGCGATGCTGCCGCCCGACCTCGTGAAGGCGAGGATCGGGTCGGCCGTGCAGGCGCAGCACGACGCGGAGAAACGCTTTCGCGCCGCGATGACCGCGGCGGGCGTCACGACGTCGCAGTGGCGCGCGCCGGCCGGCGATCCCATCGACGCGGCGGTGCTGCAGGCACGCTACTCGGACCTCGCGATCCTCGGCCAGCCGGTGCACGACGGACCGGATGCGACGTTCACCGCCGAGCTCGCCAACGCCGTCGTCATGGACTCCGGCCGGCCGGTGCTGATCGTTCCCTACATCGGCGCCGCGAAGACGCTGGGCGAGCGCGTGATGATCGCGTGGAAGGACTCGCGCGAGTCGGCGCGCGCCGTCGACGACGCGCTGCCGTTCCTCAAGGACGCGAAGAGCGTGCTCGCCGTGGCGGTCACCTCGCGCGCCGAGGAGACGGTCGAGGAATACGTGTCGGACCGCGCCGTCGAGGGGTTCCTGCGCCGGCACGACGTCGTCGCCGAGGTCAAGCGCATGGTCGCGCAGGACATCGACGCCGGCGAGTTCCTGCTGTCGCGCGCCGCCGACTTCGGCGCCGACCTGATCGTGATGGGAGGCTACAGCCGTCCACGCCTCTCGCGCCTCGTGTGGGGCGGCGTGTCGCAGCTCATGCTGACCTCGATGACCGTGCCGGTGCTCATGTCGCACTAGCGGCGCGGCTGCGTCGACGAGGGGCCCCGCGCAGCGGGGATCGGCGACGCGCGTTTGCCGTCGACGCGGCGGCCGACACGCGAGGCTTCCGCTTGCAGGGCGGTGCGAGGAGGACGCGGCGCGGCTGCGTCGACGAGGGGCCTCGCGCAGCGGAGATCGGCGACGGGCGCTCGCCGTGGAAAGGGGACGCGCGCCGGCTAGCGCCCCATCCGGCGGTTGTATGCGGCGGTCACGCGGTCGATCAGCCCGGGATCCTGCTCGATCGCCCCGCGCGTCGAGAATTCGACGCGGACGGTGCCGTCCTGCTGCTGGCGTACCGTGCTGACGACGTCGATCCCGCCGCGCCGCCCGGCGACGACGCCCCCGCCGCGATCCTGCTGGTTGATCGTCAGCCCGTTGTCGGCCATCGCGCCGACGACGGCGTCGAAGGACTGGTCGTAGTTGGCCGGCACGCTGTAGGCATAGGGATAGGGTGC
>DASTCK010000135.1:0-9473 GCA_035711225.1 Casimicrobiaceae bacterium | reverse complement strand
AATACTGGTGCACGCGCCACGGCACCGCGATGCGCGCCGGCGATCCCGCGTCGTGCCCGGTGCCATCGCGCCTGGCGCGCGCGGACACGCTGTTCGATTCGGCGCGCGTGCCGCACGACGCGCGCTGGTCGCTGCCGCTGCCTGACTGGCGGGGGATCGAGCGCTACCTCGACGACACGCTGGCGGCGACCCTCGACGGGCTCGCGCGCTGCGCCGACGACGCGCGCTATTTCCACGAGCTCGCGCTGGTCCACGAAGACATGCACGGCGAGGCGCTGCTGATGACGCTGCAGACGCTCGGCCTGGCTCCCCCCGCGGGTGTCGCGCCTCCGCCAGTCGCAGGCGGTGCGCCGGCCGTGGGCGATCTCGACGTGCCGGGCGGTGCGTACGTCGTCGGCAGCTCGCCGCTCGACGCGAGCGAGCGCTTCGTGTTCGACAACGAGCTGCCCGCGCGCGAGGTCACCGTCGCGCCGTTCGCGATCGCGCGCGCCTGCGTCTCCGAGGGCGAGTACGCCGCCTTCGTCGACGCGGGCGGGTACGATCGTGCCGAGCTCTGGTCCGACGAGGGGTGGCGCTGGCGCTCGCAGGCGGCGAGGGCGCTGCCCGCCACGTGGCGCCGTGCGCCCGGCGGCTTCGAGGTGCGCGAGTTCGCCCGCTGGCGCGGCCTCGCGCCGCCGGTCGCGATGCAGCATGTCAACGCATGGGAAGCCGAGGCGTTTTGCGCGTGGAGCGGCAGGCGCCTGCCCACCGAAGCGGAATGGGAAATCGCCGCGATCACCGCCGGAAGCGCGAGCCGGGCCAACCTGGACGCGCGTCACGGCGGTCCGGTGGCGGCGTCGGACGGCGCGATCGGGATGTCGCACGCGATCGGCAACGTGTGGGAATGGACGGCGTCGAGCTTCCTGCCCTATCCGGGGTTCGTCGCGGGTCCCTATGCCGAATACTCGGAGCCCTGGTTCGGCGATCACCGCGTCATCCGCGGCGGTTCGTGGGCGACGCGCTCGCGTCTGGCGCACCCGCGCATGCGCAATTTCTACCGGCCCGAACGCCATGACATGTTCGTGGGTATTCGCACCTGCGCCGCCTGAACGCGTCGGCACGGGGCTTGCTGACGGGGATACACGGCGCTGCGGCATCGACATCCCGTGTCGCGCGCCCTTGTGTGCAGTGCAACAAATGTTGCCCCACGTCAACGGCAGTGCCGCCCGGCTGTCCGCGGCGTAGGCGTATGCCGGCGATCGGCGTAGCATGCGGGCCAGCGTTCGCGGCGTCCTCGGGCGACCCGCCGGCTCAACGCCGGCCAGGCGAGGAAGACGGCCCGCGCCGACGGGCTCGTGCGCCGCGGACGCGTTCGAGGAGCCAAGTTGAAACCGACGGACATCGCGCAACCTGACTACTTCCACAAGGTCGTCGATTGCCAATGGGCGTGCCCGGCGCACACGCCCGTTCCCGAGTACATCAGGCTGATCTCGCAGGGTCGCTACGACGACGCCTACCTGATCAACTGGAAGTCGAACGTCTTCCCGGGGATCCTCGGTCGCACCTGCGACCGCCCGTGCGAGCCGGCGTGCCGCCGCGTGCGCGTCGAGGAAGGCTCGCCCGAGCATCGCAAGGCCGGCGCGAAGCCGGAAGCGGTCGCCATCTGCCGGCTGAAGCGCGCCGCCGCCGACTACAAGGGCGACATCCGCCCGCGACTGCCGAAGCCGGCCGAGACGCGCAACGGCAAGCGCATCGCGCTGGTGGGCGCGGGCCCCGCGTCGCTCACCGTCGCGCGCGACCTCGCGCCGCTCGGCTACCAGTGCGTCGTGTTCGACGGCGACCCGCAGGCCGGCGGCATGATGCGTACGCAGATCCCGAAATTCCGGCTGCCCGACCGCGTGATCGACGAGGAGTGCGGCTACATCCTCGACCTCGGCATCGACTTCCGCGCCGGCACGCGCATCGACTCGATGAAGGCGCTGCTCGACGAAGGCTACGACGCCGTGTTCGTCGGCAGCGGCGCGCCGCGCGGCCGCGATCTCGACATCCCCGGCCGCAAGGAAGCGGCGAAGCACGTCCACATCGGCATCGACTGGCTGTCGTCGGTGTCGTTCGGGCACGTGACGTCGATCGGCCGGCGCGTCGTCGTGCTGGGCGGCGGCAACACCGCGATGGACTGCTGCCGCAGCGCCCGCCGGCTCGGCGGCGAGAAGGTGGACGTCGTCGTGCGCTCCGGCTTCGACGAGATGAAGGCGTCTCCGTGGGAGAAGGAGGATGCGCAGCACGAGGGGATCCCGATCCACAACTTCCTCGTGCCCAAGGCGTTCCTGCACGACGACGGGAAGCTGACGGGCATCACGTTCGACAAGGTCGCCGCGCGCTACGACGACAAGGGGCGCCGCGAATTGGTCCCGACCGGCGAGCCCGAGGTCCGCTTCGACTGCGACGACGTGCTGGTGGCCGTCGGGCAGGAGAACGCCTTCCCGTGGATCGAGCGCGGGCTCGGCATCGACTTCGACCGCTGGAACATGCCGGTGGTCGACAAGGCGACGATGGCGTCGACGCGCCCGGGCGTCTACTTCGGGGGCGACGCGGCGTTCGGGCCCAAGAACATCATCTGGGCGGTCGCGCACGGGCACGACGCCGCGATCTCGATCGACAAGCACTGCCGCGGCGAAGACGTCGCGAAGCGCCCGCCGCCGACGTTCCTGCTCGTCTCGCAGAAGATGGGCATCCACGAGTGGAGCTACGACAACGCGATCACCAGCGACAGGCGCCACCGCGTGCCGCTCAAGGACACGGTCATTGCGCTGAAGGACATCCGGCAGGAGGTCGAGCTCGGCTTCGACGCCAGGCTCGCGTTCGCCGAGGCGCAGCGCTGCCTCAACTGCGACGTCCAGACGGTGTTCACCGACCGGCTGTGCATCGAGTGCGACGCCTGCGTCGACATCTGTCCGATGGACTGCATCACGTTCACCGCGAACGGCGACGAGCCCGGCCTGCGCGAGCGCCTGCGCGCGCCGGCGCTGCACCTGGCGCAGGACCTCTACGTGTCCGGGACGCTCGCCAGCAAGCGCGTCATGGTGAAGGACGAGGACGTGTGCCTGCATTGCGGGCTGTGCGCCGAGCGCTGCCCGACCGGCGCGTGGGACATGAAGAAGTCGTACCTCGAGATGACGCACTGCGGCGAGACGCCGCGCGTGCACCTGCCGAAGCGCGCCGCCGACGAGGTCGCGGCCGAGGCCGCGGAGTAGCGATGCGCCCGATCGCGCGCACCAACGATTTCGTCGTCAAGTTCGCCAACGTCAACGGCTCCGGCTCGGCGTCGGCGAACGCGCTGTTCGCCAAGGCGGTCCTGCGCATGGGCGTGCCGGTCGCGGCGCGCAACATCTTCCCGTCGAACATCCAGGGCATGCCCACGTGGTACGAGGTCCGGATCGTCGAGGCGGGCTGGCGCGGACGGCGCGGCGGCGTCGACCTGATGGTCGCGATGAACCCCGAGACGTGGAAGGCCGACCTCGCCGAGCTCGAGCCCGGCGGCTACCTGCTCTACGATTCGACGCGGCCGCTCGCGGCCGACCGCACGCGCGCGGACATCACCGCGATCGGCGTGCCGCTCACCGACCTGTGCCACGAGGCGTTCAGCGACGCCCGCCAGCGCCAGCTCTTCAAGAACATCGCGTACCTGGGCAGCCTCGCGTTCCTGCTGGGCATCGACCCCGGGGTGGTCGAGGGGATGCTCGTCGAGCAGTACAAGGGCAAGGCGCCGCTGCTCGACGCCAACCGCCAGGCGTTCCGGCTGGGCTTCGACTGGTCGCGCGACCACCTCGCGCCGCTGGGGCTCAGGGTCGAGCGGCGCGACAACGTCGGCGACCGCATCTTCGTCGACGGCAACACGGCGGCGGGGCTCGGCGCGGTGTACGGCGGCGCGACGGTGTGCGCCTGGTACCCGATCACGCCGTCGACCTCGCTCGCGGAAGCCTTCCAGAAGTACTGCCGCAAGTTCCGCGTCGACAAGGCGACCGGCAGGCACCGCTACGCGATCGTGCAGGCCGAGGACGAGCTCGCCTCGATCGGCATGGTGGTCGGCGCCGGGTGGAACGGGGCACGGGCGTTCACCGCCACCGCGGGACCGGGCATCTCGCTGATGCAGGAGTTCATCGGTCTCGCCTACTTCGCGGAGATTCCCGCCGTGCTGTTCGACGTGCAGCGCGGGAGCCCGTCGACCGGCATGCCGACCAAGACGCAGCAGGCGGACATCCTGTCGGCCGCCTACGCGTCGCACGGCGACACCAAGCACCCGTTGCTGCTGCCCGAGGACCCGACCGAGGCGTTCGAGATGGGCGCGCTCGCGTTCGACCTCGCGGACCGCCTGCAGACGCCGGTGTTCGTGATGCTGGACCTCGACATCGGCATGCAGGACTGGCTCACGGGGCCGTTCAAGTGGGACGACCAGCGCGCGCTCGACCGCGGCAAGGTGATGAGCGCCGAGGAGCTCGAGGCCGGGCGCGACTTCGGCCGCTACCTCGACGTCGACGGCGACGGGATCCCGTACCGCACGCTGCCGGGCACGCATCCGCGCCGTGGCGCGTATTTCACGCGCGGCACCTCGAAGGACCGCTACGCGCGCTACACCGAGGAAGGCCCGGCGTACGTCGACAACATGCAGCGGCTGCTGCGAAAGTTCGAGGGCGCGAAGGCGCTGGTGCCGGGGCCGCTGATCGAGCGCGCCGCGCAGCCCACGCGCGCCGCGATCGCCTGGTACGGCTCGACCGGCGCGCCGATGGCCGAGTCGCTCGCGACGCTGGAAGGGCAGGGCATCCACCTCGACCGCATGCGCATCCGGGCCTTCCCGTTCGCCGACACGATCCCCGAGTTCATCGCGGCGCACGACCACGTGTTCGTCGTCGAGCAGAACCGCGACGCGCAGCTCCGCGCGCTCCTCGTCAACGAATGCGGCATCGCGCCCGACAAGCTGATCCCGGTGCTGCACTACGACGGCAACCCGCTCACCGCGCGATTCATCGAGAGCGAGATCGGCGAGAAGGCGCGCGCGCTGGGGCTCGTGCGGGGGCGGCCGGCGATTGCGGCGGATTGAAGAGCGGCGATGGGCGATAGGCGATTGGCGATAGGAAGCCGCCGCATCGCAGCGAACCTGTGTCCCTCGCTCACCTCTGCCCGCGCCTAGCCGACCCGTCGTCCCATCGCCTATCGCCCATCGCCTATCGCCGCCTCATCCCGCCATGACCTACCTCGCCAAGCCCAAGATCCACCACCCGTCGCTGCCGGTCAACGCGCTCGGGTTCACGCGGCGCGACTACGAGGGGCCGGTGTCGACGCTGTGCGCGGGATGCGGCCACGACTCGATCTCGGCGGCGATCATCCAGGCGTTCTTCGACCTCGCGGTGCCGCCGCACCGCGTCGCCAAGCTGTCGGGCATCGGGTGCTCGTCGAAGACGCCGACCTACTTCCTCGGCCAGTCGCACGGCTTCAACACGGTGCACGGACGCATGCCTTCGGTGCTGACGGGCGCCAACCTCGCGAACCGCGGCCTGATCTACCTCGGCGTCTCGGGCGACGGCGATTCCGCGTCGATCGGCATCGGCCAGTTCGCGCACGTGATGCGCCGGAACGTCGACATGACCTACATCGTCGAGAACAACGGCGTGTACGGCCTCACCAAGGGACAGTTCTCGGCGACCGCCGACAAGGGCAGCCGGAGCAAGCGCGGCGCGGCGAACGACGACGAGCCGATCGACCTCGTGATGCTGGCGCTGACGCTCGGTGCCAGCTACGTGGCGCGCGGCTTCTCCGGCGACAAGGAGCAGCTCGTCCCGCTGATCAAGGCGGCGGTGCAGCACAAGGGCGCCGCGCTGATCGACGTGGTCTCGCCGTGCGTGGCGTTCAACAACCACCCCGGCTCGACCAAGAGCTACGACTACGTGCGCGAGCACAACGATGCGGTCAACCGGCTCGACTTCATGCCCGAACGCGCGCCGATCGTCGCGTCGAGCGAGCCGGGCGCCACGCAGGACATCCCGATGCACGACGGCGGCGTGCTGCGGCTCAAGCGCCTCGACCCGGGCTACGATCCGCACGACAAGGTCGCCGCGATGGCCTACCTCGAGTCGCACCGCGCGCGCGGCGTGGTGGTCACCGGCCTCCTGTACGTCGCGGAGAACGCCGGCGACATGCACGACGCGCAGCAGACGGTCGACACGCCGCTGAACCAGCTCGCCGACGCCGATCTCGTGCCCGGCACCGCCGCGCTCGACGCCGTCAACGCGTCGCTGCGCTAGGAAGGCGCGCCTGCGCTGCGCGCAACGGCGAGCGCTACGGAGCGCCGCCGGTCAGCACGAACGCCGGCACCGGCTTGTCGAAACCCTTCAGCACCAGCGGCGCCACCGGTTCGACGGCGAAGCCGTCGCCCATGCCCGCGCGCGCGCGCCGGTCCACGAGGATCTGCCCGCCCGCGGCCTCCGAGCACAACCGCGCGGCCAGGTTCACGACGCCTCCGATCGCCGTGTAGTCGAAGCGGCCCGTGTAGCCCATCGCGCCGAGCGTCGCGTAGCCCCGCGCGATGCCGATGCCGAGCGCGAGCTCGTGGCCGAGCGCGCGCCAGCGCTCGCCCAGCGGCAGGAAACGCGCCTGCATCGCGAGCGCCATGCGCCCCGCCCGCTCGCACATGTCGGGCACCGGCATCGGATCGTTGAAGAAGATCAGGATGCCGTCGCCGGTGAAGTGCGGCACGGTGCCTTCGTGCTCGGTGATGAGCTCGCCCATCGCCGCGTGGAACTCGCCGAGCAGCGCGATCACCTCCTCGGGCTCCGCGTTGTCGGTGAACGACGTGAAGCCGCGCAGGTCGATGAACACGCAGCACACCTCGCGCCGGTGCGGGGCGAGGAGCGACGCCTCGCCGGCCGAGACGATCGCGTCGGCCACGGGGGCGGAGAAGAACTGCCTGAGGCGGCCGAGGCTCGCGATCTCGGCCACGGCCGCCTTCACCCGCGACTCGAGCGTCGCGTTCCACTCGCGGAGCTCGTCCGCCTGCCGGCGCACCTCGTCCTGCAGCGCCTTCACGCGCAGCAGCGAACGCACGCGGGCCAGGAGCTCGGGCTGGTGGATCGGCTTCGACAGGAAGTCGTCCGCGCCGGCATCGATGCCCTTGACGCGCTCCTGGTGCGGGTCGAGCGAGGTCACCAGCACGACGGGGAGCAGCGCGGTCTGCGGATCCGCGCGAAGCCGCCGGCACACCTCGTAGCCGGAGATCCCCGGCATCATCACGTCGAGCAGCACGAGGTCGGGGGACTCGGAGGCGACCTTCGCGAGGCCTTCCTCGCCCGAGAACGCGGTGACGGCGACATAACCCTTCGCGCCCAGGATGTCGGCGAGGAGCTTGACGTTCTGCGGCGTGTCGTCGACGACGAGCACCTTCGCCTGCCTCGCCGGCGCGACGCTCTCCGCCGGCGCGGACGCGGCGGAAGGTGCCGCGGGCTTGTCGTCGCGGTCGTTCATCGTCCCGCCCCCCCGCCGCCGACCGCGCGCGCGACCGCGTCCAGGAATTCCTTCAGGTTCAGCGGCTTGCCGACGTAGCCGTCGAAGCCCGCATCGGTGATGTTGCGGCGGTCGGACGCCATCACCGACGCGGTCACCGCGATCACCGGGATCGACGCCGTCGCGGGGTCGGCGCGCATCTGCCGCAGCGCCTCGATGCCGTTGATGCCGGGAAGCTGGATGTCCATCAGCACGAGCTCCGGGCGGTGCGCCTTCGCGAGCCGAACGCCGTCCTCGCCGGTCACCGCCTCGAGCGTCTTGTAACCCTTCGCCTGCAGCACGTCGCGCACGAGCTTCATGTTCTTCTCGTTGTCTTCGACGATCAGGATCATGGCGTCGCTCCTCCGCGGACGAGCGGAATCGTGAACGTGAACGTCGAGCCCTTGCCGGGCTCGCTCTCGAGGCGGATCGTCCCGCCGTGCAGCTCGACGAAGCGCCGGGTCAGCGCCAGCCCGAGCCCGGTGCCTTCCTGCTTGTTCGTGTAGTGCCGGCCGACCTGGCGGAACTCCTCGAACACGGCCTCCTGGTCGTCCTTCGCGATGCCGATGCCCGTGTCGCGCACCGAGACCTCGAGCATGTCGCCCGCGCGCTGCGCGAGCACCGCCACGCTGCCGCCGTCGGGCGTGAACTTCACCGCGTTGGTCAGGAGGTTCAGCAGGATCTGCTTGAACTTGCGCTCGTCGGCGACGATCTCGGCGACGCCTTCCGCGACGTCGACGGACAGCGCGATCCCATGGCGCTGCGCCCGCTCGCGCACCAGCGTCATCGCGTTGTCGATCGCGGTCGGCACGGCGAACGCGGCGGGCTCGAGCTCCATGCGGCCGGCCTCGACCTTCGACAGGTCGAGGATGTCGTTGATGAGCGAAAGCAGGTGCTTGCCCGACGTGTGGATGTCCTTCAGGTAGTCGTCCTGCTTCTCGTTCAGCTCGCCGAACATGCGCTCGAGCAGCACCTCGGAGAACCCGATGATCGCGTTGAGCGGCGTGCGCAGCTCGTGCGACATGTTCGCCAGGAACTCGCTCTTGTGCTGGCTCGCGATTTCGAGCTCGCGGCTCTTCTGCTGGATCTCGCGGAACAGGCGCGCATTCTGGATCGCGATCGCCGCCTGGTCGGCGAAGGTCCGCAGCAGCGCGACGTCCTTGTCGGAGAACGGCCCGGGCGTCGGGCGCCCGACGAAGATGACGCCGACGCCGCGGCCCTCCCAGAGCATCGGGGCGAAGACGACGGCACGCTGGCCCGTGGCGGCGCACGCGCGCCGCGTGCCTTCGGGGACCTCCGGTCCGGCGTCGACATCCGGGTAGTGGACGACGCCGCGCCGGACGATCGCCGCGCCACTCCCCGAGCGCTCGTCGACGGCCAGCGGGAACATCGCGAGCAGCGCTTCGCGACCGGCGCCATGGTAGGCGCCCACGTGGAGCAGCCCGTCATCGCCGACGAGATTGATGCCGACGATGCGACCGGAGAACAGGTGCTCGCAGCTCTCGAGGATCTTCTCGAAGACGGGCGCCGTATCGGCGATCGAACTGGAGATCGCGGCGAGCACTTCGCCGGAGGCCTTCTGCTGCTCGAGCGCCTCGCGCGTCTCGTTGAACAGGCGTGAGTTCTGCAGCGCGATCACCGCCTGCTCGGTGAAGGTCTTCAGGAGCGCGAGCTCCTTGTCGGCGAACGCGCCCTTGAAGCCGCGGCCGAGCCACAGCGCCCCGATCGCGCGCTCGCCGAGCATCATCGGCGCCACGAGGAACGACTGGTCGCCGAGCAGGCGGCTGCCTTGGCGGAGCACGGCCGGGACGTCGGCGGCGTCCAGGTCGGGATACATCAGCGTGCGACGGTCGAGGATCGCGAGGCCCGCGCTGACGTCGCGCGCGAGCGGCCGGGGGAACACCTTCTTCAGCTCGTCCACGCCGGGACCGACGTGCGCGTCGATGTGGAGCTTCCCGTCG
>DASTCK010000134.1:0-2710 GCA_035711225.1 Casimicrobiaceae bacterium | reverse complement strand
CCAGATGCCGGCCGACTGCTGCCGGACCGGCGTCACGGTGCGAGTGACGCGGTAGCCGCTCGACAGCGGCGCCGTCAGCGGGATCGCCGCGATGCTCTGCAGCGTCACCCACGGCGTGCCGGTGCCGTCGTGCGTGACGGTCAATTCCGACTTCGCCGCCGGCCAGCCCAGGCGCTTCGAGAACGGCTTCGCCCCGTCGTCCGGCTTCCACGCGTGCGCGAACGACGTCTCCGCGAGCTTCGCTTCGGTCGTGCCGGTGACCGGCGCCGCCTCGAACCGCGCCGAGAACTTGCCGAGCGCCACGACGCCCCACGCGTTCGCGACCGTCGTGTTCCAGTGTCCCTTCTGCATCCGGCCGAGCGACCCGCGCACCATCCGCGGCACATCGTCGCGCCACGCCGGCACGTCGTGCATCGCGACGATCAGCTTGTTCGCGTTCGCATCGGCCGACACCATCAGCCACCACAGCGCGTCGGTCTTCTCGGTCGAGAAGCCCATCGTCGTGCCCTGGAAGGCGAGCCGCGAGCGCAGGACCTGCTCGGCGGCCTTCAGGCGCTCGTCGTGGCGGGGCAGCTTCGGCTGGCGCTTCAGCACCAGGTACCAGTCGATGACCGCCGAGGTGGGCCAAAGGTTCGGCTCGATCGCGATGCTGTCGAGCCACTTCGCGTCGATCGGGTCCTTGCGCCGCGACAGCGCCTCGAGCGCCGCCACCTTGCGGATCGACAGGTCTGCCGTGGGCAGCGCAGACGAGCGGATCACGCGCCCCTCGACGAACCCCACGAGGGCCTGCTCCATGCGCATGCGCTCGCGCTCGGGGATCGCGTAGCCGGCTTCGGAGGCGACCGACAGCAGGTACGACGTGAGCACGTCGTCACCGTCGCGAAGCAGCGTCCAGTACTTGACCATCCCGTCGCGGTCCAGGTAGTCGGGCAGCGCCGCCATCGCCGCGCTCCAGAGCGCGGGATCCCGCAGGCCGATCGCGACCGACGCGCGCTGCTCGAAGCACGTGTACGGGTAGGCCGACAGGTACTCGCGCACGCCCGGCAGGTCGCCCGCGAGCTTGCCCTGCACCTGGACGTTGACGCCGCCGCGCCCGGGGATCGCGTCGGCCGGGCGCTCGACCGCCACCGACTGGGGCGAGACGAGCTGCACGATCGTCGCCTGCCAGGTGCGCTCGGGCACCGCCGGCACGACCTTCTGCGTGACCTTGAGCGCGTCCTTCGCCGGCTCGCCGGTGGCCTCGCGCTCGGCCGCGTCGAGCTGCCATGCGATCGACGACGCGCCGGCGGGCGCCGCGACGTCCCAGGCGATCTCGCGCGCCTCGCCGGCGGCGAGCACCAGCGACCGCGCATCCACGTCCGGGATCGCCGCGCCGCCGGCCGTCGCCCGCGGCGTCACCGCGAGATCGAGCGTGCGCTGCGACGCGTTGCGCACCGTGAACGTCGCGCGGAAGCGGTCGCCTTCGCGAACCAGTTGCGGCAGGCCCGACAGCAGCATCAGGTCCTGCGTGGCGCGGATCGTCGCCTCGCCGGTGCCGAACAGCCCGGAAGCCGACGACGCGACCGCGACGATCCGGAAGCTCGTCAGCGAGTCGTTCAGCGGCACCTCGACCGTCGCGTCGCCCGCGTCGTCGAGCATGACGCGCGCCTTCCAGACCAGCAGCGTGTCGAACAGCTCGCGCGACGGCGAGCGTCCCCCGCCGCCGCCCGGCGGCACCGCCTTGCGCCCGAAGTGGCGCCGCCCGATCACCTGCATCTGCGCCGTCGCGGTCTCCACTTCCTCGCCGCGCCGCGCCATCATCGCGTCGAGCAGCTTCCACGACGCGTTCGGCGCGAGCTCCAGCAGTCCTTCGTCGACCGCCGCGAGCGCGACCTCGCTGCCGCGCGGCGGCGCGCTGCCGTCGGGGCGGCGCACCGCGATCTTCACCGACGCCTTCTCGCGCGTCTTGTAGGCCTCGCGCGTCGGCGCGACCTTGACCGCCAGCTCGTGCGCGCCCCAGCCGACACGAAGCTCGGCCAGCCCCATCTTGAACGACGGCTTCGCGAGGTCGAGCATCGCGGTCGGCGCGGGCTCGCCGATGCGCCCGCGCACCAGCAGCGCCGAGACGAACACGTTCGGCGCGTAGTTCCCCTTGAGCGGCACCTCCAGCAACGGGTTGGTGCGGTCGACCTTCGTGACGAACGCGTCGAGCACGCCTTCGCGCTCGACGGTGACGAGCGCGGTCGCCTCGCGGAACGGCGTGCGCACCTGGAAGCGCGCGCGGGCGTCGGGCTCGTAGCGCTTCGCCTCGGGCAGGAGGTCGATGCGATCGTTGTCGGAGGCCGCCAGCCACTGGTCCTCGTCGGACGCGACCCACGCGTCGGTGCGCGTCACCGCGGTGCGACCGTCGCCGTCGGAGGCACGCGCCCGCAGGATCAGGTTGCCGGTCGCCGGCGGCGGCATCTCGCAGACCAGGAGACCGAGCGAATCGGTCGTGCCTTCGCACAATGCGCCGACGCGCTTGGTCTCGTAGCCGTGCTCGTAGGCGTAGAACCCGCCGATCAGTCGCCGGCGGTGCGAGAACGATTCGCGCTGGAACGCGTCGGTCGTCACGCGCACGCCCGGCATCGGCTTGCCTGCGAGGTCGACGGCGACGACGGTGAACTTGAGCCGCTCCTTCGTCGACACCCAGCCGTCGGGCTTGAGGCCGAGCACGACCTTCGACGGCCAC
>DASTCK010000133.1:0-15311 GCA_035711225.1 Casimicrobiaceae bacterium | reverse complement strand
CCACGTCCTGCGCAGCCGGTACGAGCCGCCGCAGGTGCTCCGTGCACGCCGCCACCGCATGCTCGTGTGGCTCGCGACGGCGTTGGCGGTCGCAGTTATCCTCGCTCCCGCCAACGCACGCGCCGCGACGCCGACGCGTACCGTCTGCACGATCACCGTGAACTCGCCCGACGAGAAGGAGGCGCTCCGCCGGCACCTCCCCGCCGACCGCTTCCGGTTCGTGGAGCTGGTCGAGCGCGGCCGTCCCGACTGGCTCGCCTCCGCGCGCAAGCAAGACGTCCGCTGCGACGTGCTCGTCATCTCGGGGCACTACGACGGCGGCAATGAGTTCTTCTCCGACCAGATCGAGGCGCGCGAATTCCTGCCGGTCGCCGAGCTCGAGCGCGCGTCGTGCAGCGAGCCGGACCGCGGCCTGTTCGCGCACCTGAAGGAGGTCTACCTGTTCGGCTGCAACACGCTCAATCCCGAGCCGGTGCGCAGCACGTCGGGCGAGATCGAGCGGAGCCTGCTGCGCTCCGGGCACTCGCGCTCCGACGCGGCGCGCCTCGCGCGCGTGCTCGCCACGCGCCACGGCGAGAGCAGCAAGGACCGCATGCGGCAGATCTTCGCGGACGTGCCGGCCATCTACGGGTTCTCGTCGGTCGCGCCGGTCGGCCCGATCGCCGGACGCCTCCTCGCCCAGCACATGCAGTCGGGCGGTGCAGGAGAGTTCGCCACCGGGCGCCCGAGCGGGCGGTTGCTCGGCCAGTTTCGCGCGCACTCGCTGGCGGTCACGAGCGGCGTCACCGCCGCCGATCCGCAGGCGGCCTACCGGCAGGACATCTGCGGCTTCGCCGACGACCGCCGTTCGACGGCGCAGAAGCTCGCCTTCGTGCACGACGTGCTCGGCCGCGAAGCCGCCGAGGTCAGGCTGTTCCTCGAGCGCATCGAGCAGCTCGAGGCGTCGCTCACCGTGGACGACCGGCGCGACGGCGAGGTCGCGCGCACGCTCGACGCCATCGCGTCGGACACGGCGGCTCGCGATCGCTTCCTCGCGTTCGCCCGCGACGCCGATCAGCCCGCGGTGCGCGCGCGCATGGCCGCGCTGGCGCACAAGTTCGGCTGGCTCGACGACGAAGGAAGGCGGGCGGAGACGATGGCGATGATCGACGCGCGACTGGCCGCACCCGATCTCGGCGCGCCGGACGTCGACCTCGTCTGCACGCTCAACCGGGACGGCAGCCTCGACGGCGAACGATCACGCCTCGACGCGTCGCGGCGGCAAGCGGGCAGCGTCGCGCAGGCGGCCATCCTCGCGTGCCTCGGCGACGAGGCGCGTCGCGGCGACACGATTGCGGCACTGACCAGCCAACGAGACGATGACGTGAGGATTGCCCAGGTCTACCTTCGCCACCGGCCCGTGGACGACACGGGCGAGCTACGCGCCATCGCGGAGGGCATCTCGCGGATGCGCGACGCGGACACGCAGGTGCGCGCGCTCAATACGCTCGCGTCGCACCGGCTTTCCGATCCGATGACGCTGGAGGCGTTGACGCGATTGTTCCCGACCGCCGCGTCGGCGAGCGTCCAGGCGGCGATCGCAGGCGTGCTGATCCGCGCGGACTACGAGGCGATGGGCCAGGCCAGCCTGCTGCGAACGCTACGCGAGCACCGGCTCAAGTCCGGCGGCGGCCGCGGCCCGATCGACGTTCTGATCGGCCGGCTCGAGGCGCGCTAGCGCGGGAGCCCGGCCGCGGGAACTTCGGCCGTTGCCGTCCCGGCGGGCAGACACGCGCGGGCGCGCGCCCCATGCCGGGGCCGTTCGACCCCCATGCAATACTGCGGGCTCGATTCGCACGAGCGCATGGCATGTCCCGTTGCACGATCGCGGCGCTGGTGGTCGCAACGCTGGCCGCAGCGTGGCCCCACGATGTCCGGGCCGACACGAAGACGGTGTGCACGATCACCGTCAACTCCCCCGACGAGGGGGATGCGTTCCGCGCGGCCCTGCCGCCGGACCGGTTCCGCTTCGTCGAACTGGTCGAGCCCGGTCGGCCGGATTGGCTCGCGTCGGCCTGCCGGAAGGGCGTCCGCTGCGACGTCCTCGTCGTTTCCGGACACTACGACGGCGGCAACGAATTCTTCTCCGACCGGCTGGATCGCGACGAGTACCTGCCGGTCGACGAGCTGGAGCGCGTCTCGTGCAGCCATTCGTGCCCGGGCCTGTTCGCGCAGCTCCGGGAAATCTATTTGTTCGGCTGCAACACCCTCAATGCGGAGCCGCTGAAGAGCGCGTCTGCCGAGATCGAGCGCAGCCTCGTGCGCGCCGGCCATCCGAAGGCCGGCGCCGCGCGCCTGTCGAGGGCGCTGGGCGCGCGTCACGGCGAGAGCAGCCTCGATCGCATGCGCCAGGTGTTCCCGAAGGTCCCCGTGCTCTACGGGTTCTCGTCGGTCGCGCCGGTCGGGCCGACGGCGGGCGCGTTGCTTCGACGCTACTTCCAGGCGGGGGGAGCGGCGGAGGTGGGCAGCGGTCGCGCGAGCCCGAGGCTCCTCGAGCGGTTCCGCGCGCATGCGATGGTGACGACCCGGGGGATCGTCGACGGGGATCCGGAGGCGTCGCATCGCGAGGACGTGTGCCGGTTCGCCGACGAGCGCCTGTCCGCGTCGCAGAAGCTCGACTTCGTCCATCAGTTGCTCCGCCGCGACGTGGCCGAGGTGCGCCTGTTCCTCGATCGCATCGAGAAGCAGGTGGCGTCGGTGAGCGACGCCGAGCGCCGCGTCCCGCCGGTCGCCGGCGTGCTCGACGACATCGCGAGGGACACCGAGGCACGTGCCCGCTACCTCGCGTTCGCGCGCGATGCAGACCAGCCGGCGGTCCGCGCCCGCATGCTGGCAGTCGCGCGCGACCTTGGCTGGCTCTCGCCGGACGAGGAGCGCGCGGAGCTGACGACGATGATCGGCGAGCGGCTCGAATGGGGGCCGGCGGACGCGACGGACGTCGAGCTCGTGTGCTCGCTCAACGACGATCGATTGCCGGATGCCGGGCTCGCCCGGCTCGAGCGCGAGGGTCGGCCGGCCGATAGCGTCGCGAACGCGGCGGTGCTCGCGTGCCTCGGAAGCGCGGAAGCCCGTGCGCGGACGTTGCAGGCGCTGACCGGGCCGGGCCTCGACGACGTGAGGATCGCGCAGGTCTACCTGCGCCACCGGCCGATCGACGACGCGAACGAGCTGCGCGCCGTGGTCGCGGGCGTTGCCCGCATGCGCGACGCCGAAGCACAGGTCCTCGCACTCGACGCGCTCGCCGCGCATCGGCTGTCCGATCCGCGAAGCCTCGCCGACCTGACGGCCCTGTTCGGTTCCACCGAGTCCGCCAGGGTGCAGGGGGCGATCGCGGGCGTGCTGGTCCGTGCGGATGACGATGCGATCGACCGGGCGACCCTGTTGCGCTCGCTGCGCGAGCATCGGCTGACGTCCGGCGCAGGCGAGACGATGGTCGACGTGCTGATCCGGCGCCTTCAGGCCAGGTAGCTCGCTCCCGCCGTTGCCGGCTCCCCCGGGGGGCCCGCGCGCCGTCGGCGGCCGTCCGACAGACGCACGCGTGCTTGGCCGCTGGCGGCCCGTGCGATAATGCGGCCCCGCTCCGCCCTGCGTCCCGCATGCTTCGATCCACGACCGTCGCTCTCGTGTGCGTTGTGCTGGCCGGCGCATGGGCCGCCGACGCGCGCGCCGACAGGAAGACGGTGTGCACGGTCACCGTCAACTCGGCCGACGAGCGCGAGGTCATTCGCCGGAGCCTTCCGCAGGACGACTACCAGTTCGTCGAGCTGGTGGAGCGCGGCCGCCAGGATTGGCTCGCGTCGTCGTGCAGCAGGGGCGTGCGCTGCGACGTCCTCGTCATCTCGGGTCACTTCGACGGCGGCACCGAGTTCTACACGGACTCGCTCGACGCGCGCGAATTCCTCCCGGTCGAGGAGCTCGAGCGCGTTTCGTGCAGCGACGCCTGCCCGGGGCTGTTCTCGCAGCTCAAGGAGGTCTACCTGTTCGGCTGCAACACGCTCAACGCCGAGCCGATGAGGAGCGCGTCGCCCGAGATCGTGCGCAGCCTCGTGCGCTCCGGTCACGCACCGGCGGAGGCGGAGCGGATGGCGAAGGCGCTGGCCGAGCGGCATGGCGAGAGCAACCGCGACCGGATGCGACACGTGTTCAAGGACGTCCCCGCCATCTACGGGTTCCCGGGCAAGGCTCCGCTCGGGCGCTACGCGGGGCCGGTCCTCGACAAGTACTTCCGGTCGGGCGGCGCGGCCGAGTTCGGCAGCGGCCGGCCGAGCGCGACGCTGCTCGGGCTTTTCGCGCCGACCGGGATGACGGTCGCGGCCGGCGTGAACGACGCGGACCCGCGCGCGACGTTCCGCGCCGAGGCGTGCCGTTTCCACGACGACCGGCTCTCGATCGCGCAGAAAACCGCGTTCGTCCATCAGCTGCTCGGCCGCGACATGGCCGAGGTCAGGATGTTCCTCGACCCGATCGAGAAGGAGGCGGCGTCGCTGCCCGCCGCCGGGGCCCGGCCGCCCGAGCTGGCTCGCGCGCTGGACGAGATCGCCCGCGACCGCGAGGCGCGCGATCGGTACCTCGCGTTCGCGCGCGATGCCGACGAGCCCGCCGTGCAGGTCCGCATGATGCGCGTGGCGCGCTCGCTGGGGTGGCTGTCCCGCGACGAGGAGCGCGCCGAGTACACGCGGATGGTCGTCGATCGCTTCGCACGCAACGCCTCGGGCGCCGCCGACGTCGAGCTCGCATGCACGCTCGACCGCAGCCTGGATCCGGGTCGCGACCTCCTCTCGCGGCCGCTGCCCGCGGGCCACGCCGACAGGGTCGCCAACGCTGCCGTCCTCGCGTGCCTCGGCAGCGCGGAGGCGCACGCGCGCGTGCTCCGCGCGCTCGTCGGCGGCAACGAGGAGGACGTCCGGATCGCGCAGGTCTATCTGCACCACCGGCCGATCGCGGACGCCGGCGAGCTCCGGGCCGTCGCCAACGGCATCGCGACGATGCCCGGCGCCGACGCCCAGGTGCGCGCGCTGGACGCGCTGGCCGCCCATCGACTCGCGGATCCCGAGAGCCTCAAGGCGCTCGCGCACCTGTTCCCGCAGACGCGCTCGCTGCAGGTCCAGCGTGCCATCGCGGGCATCCTGATCCGCGCGGACTTCCAGGCGCTCGCGCACCTCGACGTGGTGAAGACGCTCGTCCGGCACCGGCTCAAGTCGCCGGACGGCAAGGACCTGATCGACGTGCTGATCCGCCGACTGCAGAGCGCGTAGGGCCGCGCGCCGGCGCACGCATCCATTGCACGCGAGAGCGGGAACGATGGCCATCGACCTCCGCTCCGACACCGTCACCCGGCCGACCGCCGCGATGCGCGCGGCGATGGCCGCCGCGCCGGTGGGCGACGACCAGTACGGCGAGGACCCGACCGTCAACGCGTTGCAGGAACGCGTCGCGTCGATGCTCGGCAAGGAAGCGGCGATCTTCCTGCCGTCGGGCACGATGGCGAACCAGGTGGCGCTGCGGACGCTGACGCGGCCCGGCGACGACGTGCTGGTGAGCCGCGAGAGCCACGCCGTGTGGCACGAGATGGGCGGCTCCGCGGCGAACGCGGGCGTGCAGTTCACCGAGGTCGGCGCGCGGGGCGTGTTCGACGTCGACGCGCTGGTCGCGGCGATCAAGCCGCGCGGCCATCCGATCTATCCGCCGACCACGCTTGTCGAGATCGAGAACACGCACAACCGGTCGGGCGGCATCGTGCTGCCCCAGGACCTCGTCAGGCGCGTGTGCGCGGCCGCGCGCGAGCACGGGCTCGCGACGTTCCTCGACGGCGCGAGGCTCTGGAACGCGGCGGTGGCGAGCGGTCGGCGCGAGAGGGAGCTCGCCGCGCCGTTCGACCTGGTCGCCGTTTCGCTGTCCAAGGGACTCGGCGCCCCGGGCGGCTCGCTGCTCGCAGGGGCGCGCGCGACGCTCGATCTCGCCGTTCGCTACCGGCGGATGTTCGGCGGGGCGATGCGCCAGTCCGGCATCTATGCGGCCGCCGGGCTCTACGCGCTCGACCACCACTACGCGCGCCTCGCCGAGGATCACGCGAACGCCCGCCTGTTCGCCGATCGACTCGCCCAATCGCCGCGCGTGCGGCTCGACCTCGCCACCGTGCAGTCGAACATCGTCGTGTTCGGCGTGACGCCGGAGGCGCCGGATGGCGCGTCGATCGTGGCCGCGGCGCGCGAGCAGGGCGTGCTCGTGTTCGCATTCGGACCGCGCACGATCCGCGCCGTGACGCATCTCGACGTCACGCGCGCCCAGTGCCTCGACGCGGCCGGCATCCTCGCCGGCATCGTCGACAACGACTGACTCCGAGGACCCCGCGCGGGCCGATTTGACGCCCGCGCCGTGGGTCGGTTACCGTCGCCGGCGTGCCCCGGACCGCGAGCGGCCCTCGCCGCAGCGGCGGCACGTCCCGGAGGAGAGCCGATGGTCCCGCATCGCTGGATGTCCGCCGCCGCGCGTGCCTTCGCCGCCGGCGCCCTCGCCGCCACGGCTTTCGTCGCGCAGGCGGCGGACACCGTCAACGCCTACTCGATCTGGCCCGAGAACTGGGCGCGGCCGATGTTCGAGGAGTTCGAGAAAGCCACCGGCATCAAGGTCAACTTCGTGCGCTTCAGCTCGGGCGAGGCGCTCGCGCGCGTCACCGCCGAGAAGGGCAACCCGCGGGTCGACGTGCTGTTCGGCGGCCCGGTCGAGACCTTCGCCGCCGGCATCAACGAGGGCCTGTTCGAACCCTACCAGTCCCCGTCGTTCGCGAAGCTGCCCCCGCGCTTCAAGCATCAGGACGGCCAGTGGACGGCGATCGCGGACGACCCGCTGGTGTTCATGACCAACGACAAGTTCCTGAAGGAGAACAACCTGAAGGCACCGGCGTCGTGGAACGACCTGCTCGCGCCGGCGTACAAGAACATGCTGCAGATGGCCGACGCGCGCACGTCGGGCACCGCGGTCACGCGGATCTTCTCGGTGCTCGAGGTCAACGGCCGCGACGAGAACAAGGCGTTCGACTACATGAAGAAGCTGCGCCCCAACGTGCAGCTCTACACCAAGAGCGGCGGCGGGGGCACGCTGCCGGTCGGCCTCGGCCAGGCGGGCGGCGGGATCTTCTTCATCGTCGATGCGCTCGACACCAAGGCCAAGGGCTACGACGTCACGATCAGCTTCCCGAAGGAAGGCATCGGCACGGCCGCCGAAGGGATCGCGCTCATCAAGGGCGCGAAGAACCCCGAGCTCGGCAAGAAGCTGATCGACTGGGCGACCTCGCCGGCGATGCAGAACCTGTTCGCGAAATACAAGATCAACTTCGTGCCGGCCCACCCGGACGTCGCGCTCGAGCCGTCGCTCGCGGCGGTCCTGAAGGGCGCCAACATCTTCCCGATCGACGCCGCCTACGCCGGCGCGAACCGCAAGCGCATCGTCGATCGCTGGATCGCGGAAGTGCTCAATCCCTGATCCCGGCATCGCCCGCGCTTCCCCGCACGATCGGGAGCGCGGGCGCACGGCGCGCGCGACGTGAACGCCCCCGACGTGCTGCGCCGCGACCCGGCGGTCGCGGCGACCGTCGTCGTGCTGTGGCTGCTGCTGGCGCTCTTCGTCGTCTACCCGATGGCGACGCTGCTCGCGCGCGTCCTCGTCGACAAGGACGGCTTCAGCGTCGCGGGCATCGTGGCGGTCCTCACCGACCGCCACCAGGTCCGCGCGTTCTGGAACAGCCTGCTGCTCGGCGCGCTGGTCGGGCTCGGGGGAACCGTGATCGGGTTCGTGTTCGCGTTCACCGCGGCGCGCGGCCGGCTGCCGCGCTGGCTGCTGACCGCCATCGATGCCGCGGTGCTGCTGCCGCTCGTGTCGCCGCCGTTCACGACCGCGATCGCGATGATCTTCTCGTTCGGGCCGCGCGGGCTCATCACCTACGAGCTGCTGGGCCTCAAGGGCGTGACGGTCTACGGGCTGACGAGCACGCTGCTCTCGGAGGTCCTGACCTATTTCCCGATCGCCTACCTCACGCTCCGGCCGCTGCTCGCCGCCATCGATTCGAACCTCGAGGGCATGGCGCTGTCGCTCGGCGCCTCGCGCTGGCGGGTCTTCCGTACGGTGACGCTGCCGCTGTGCGTGCCGGGCCTCGCGAACGCGTTCCTGCTGTTGTTCGCGGCGTCGCTCGCGGACTTCGCCACGCCGCTGATCCTCGCCGGCAACCAGTTCCCGGTGCTCCCGACGCAGGCCTACCTGCAGATCACCGGGATGTTCGACCTGCGCGGCGGCGCCGCGCTCTCGCTGGTGTTGCTGGTCCCGGCGCTGGCGGTGTTCCTGCTGCAGCGCTACTGGGTCGGCCGGCGGCACTACGTCACGGTGACCGGGAAAGGCGCCGGCCAGACGCCTTTCGACAGCATCTCGCCGCTCGTGCGCGCGATCCTGCTCGCCGCGTGCGCGCTCGTCGCCGCGGCGATCGTCTACTTCTACGCGCTCCTGCTCTACGCATCGCTGGTCGTCGCGCTGGGCGCGAACCACGCGTTCACGCTGCAGCACTACCGCGTCATCTTCACCGAGGGGCTCAAGGTGATCCGCGACACGCTGATCATCGCCGGGTTCGCGATGCCGCTGGGCGGCCTCTACGGCATCCTGCTGGGCTACCTCGTGACGCGCAAGCGCTTCGTCGGCCGGCGCACGATGGAGATGGTGTCGATGATCAACTACGCGCTGCCCGGCACGATCGTCGGCATCGCCTACCTGATCGCGTTCAACGACCCGCCGATCGAGCTCGCCGGCACCGCGCTGATCATCATCGCCTGCTACGTCTTCCGCTACGGCCCGACCGGCATCCGCGCGACCGTCGCGTTGCTGCAGCAGATCGACAAGAGCCTCGAGGAAGCGTCGCAGGGGCTGGGCGCGGGCAGCGGCATGACGTTCCGGCGCATCACGCTGCCCCTGATCGTCCCGGCGTTCTTCGCCGGGCTCGGCGTCGTGTTCATCCGCTCGATGACTGCGATCAGCGCGACGATCTTCCTCGTGTCGATCAGCTGGACGCTGATCACGGTCAAGATCCTCGAGAACATGACCGAGCTGTCGCTCGGGCCGGCGGCCGCGTTCTCGGTGCTGGTCGTCGCGATCGTCTTCGTCGTGATCGCGCTGATCGGGCGGATGCTGCGCGCGTTCCGCGCGCCGGGCGCGGTGCAGGTCACCAGCATGCTTGGAGGCTAGCCGGTGGCCGACGACACGATCGGGGTGCAGGTCGACGGCGTGTCGAAGCGCTACGCGCACCGCGTGAAGGGCGAGGTCTACGCGGCGCGCGACGTACGCCTTGCCGTGGCGCCGGGCGAGTTCCTGACGCTGCTCGGGCCGTCGGGATGCGGGAAGACGACGACCCTGCGCATGATCGCCGGATTCGAGACCCCGGACGCCGGGCGCATCCGCTTCGGCGGGCAGGACGTGACCGGCGTGCCCGCGAACCAGCGGGGCATCGGCTTCGTGTTCCAGAACTACGCGCTGTTCCCGCACCTGCCGGTCGCCGACAACGTCGCCTACGGGCTCGAAGTGCGTCGCGTGCCGGCGTCGGAGGTCGCTTCCCGCGTTGCGGAGGTGCTTCGGCTGGTCGGCCTGGCGGGCTACGAGCACCAGTTCCCGGGCCAGCTCTCGGGCGGCGAGCAGCAGCGCGTGGCGCTGGCGCGCGCGATCGTGATCCGGCCGCGCGTCCTGCTCTTCGACGAGCCGCTGTCGAACCTCGACGCCAAGCTGCGGGTGCAGATGCGAACCGAGATCCGCGAGCTTCAGCGCCGGCTCGCGATCACGACCGTCTACGTGACGCACGACCAGGAGGAGGCGATGGCGGTCTCGGACCGCATCGCGGTGAT
Organism: Casimicrobiaceae bacterium; assembly: GCA_035711225.1. GTDB lineage: Bacteria > Pseudomonadota > Gammaproteobacteria > Burkholderiales > Casimicrobiaceae > VBCG01. The sequence continues at coordinate 5,397 of DASTCK010000133.1, read as the reverse complement.
GAGCCAGGGGCGCGTCGTGCAGGAAGGGACCGCGCAGGATCTCTACCACCGTCCGGTGGACGAGTTCGTCGCGACCTTCGTCGGGCGCGTGAACCTCGTGCCGGCGCGCGTTCTCGCGCTCGCCGGCGGAGGCGCGAGCGTCTCGGCGCTCGGCGCCACGGTCCGCGTTCCCGTCGTGCCGCCGGGCGTGTCGGCGGGCGACGCGGTGCGCGTCGTCGTCAGGCCCGAGGCGATCGCGCTGGTGCCGTCGGGCACGGCGCGGTTGACGGCGACGGTCGCGTCGCACGCGTTCCTGGGCGAGAAGATCGAGTACGACCTGCGGTGCGGCGAGTTCCCGCTGCACGCCGTCCGCTACAACGCGGGGCCGGGCGGGGTCATCGCCGACGGCACGACGGTCGGCCTCGAGCTCGCCGAAAGCGCGCTGGCGTTGCTGCCCGGAGGCTCCGCGTGACCGGCCGAGGCGTGCTGCTCGGCGTGATGCTGTCGCTCGCGACCGCCGCGCCGCGCGCGCAGCCGGTCGTGCACGGCAGTGCCGACGCCTATGCCGCGCCCGGCCTCGCGATGGCATGGGCGGTGGCACGCGGCGCGGACGAGGCATCGACAGCGATCGTCGTGCGCGTCGCCGCCGAACCGGCGACGTTCACCTGGCTCGCCGTGCGCGGTGTCGATCCGTTCAGCAACCAGCAGCAGGCGATCGCGCGCCCTCAGCCCATCGCCGGCGCGATCGACGTGCGCATTCCGCGCGCGCGCTTCGCGGACACGCCGCGGACCGAATGGGTGTTCTACGCCTCGGAAGGCGCGGCGCGTGCGGGATCCGCGGGGCTCGTCGTCTACTTCCTGGGCGTGCCCGACACGGCACCCGAGTTCACGGACGCGGCGAAGCTCGACGCCTACCTGGCCGCGCGCCTCGCGCGTGCGCGCGCGACGATGCCGGGCAAGCCATGACGCGCGCGGAGCTCGCCCGGCTGCTCGACCACTCGGTGCTGAAGCCCGAAGCGACGCTCGCCGAGGTGCGGGACGGCATCGAGGTGGTCCGCGCGTGGCGCATCGGTTGCTATTGCGTGCAACCTTCGCGCGTCCGCGTCGCCGCCGAGGCGCTGGCTGCCGACGGCGCCGTCGTCGCCAGCGTCGTCGGATTTCCGCACGGGTGCGCGCTCCCGGCGACCAAGGCCGCCGAAGCGGCGCTCGCGGTCGGCGACGGTGCGCGCGAGATCGACATGGTGATCAACCTCGGTGCGCTGAAGGACGGCGACCACGCCCTCGTCGCCTCGGACATCGCGGCGGTCGTGCGCGCGGTCGAGGGCGTCCCGGTCAAGACGATCATCGAGGCGGCGGCGCTCGACGACGGCATGAAGCGGATCGCGTGCCGCCTTGCGGCGGCGTCGGGGGCGGCCTTCGTCAAGACCTCGACCGGCTTCCACGCCGCCGGCGGTGCCACCGTCGCGGACGTGCGGCTGATGCGCCTCGAGGTCGGCACGAGCATCGGCGTGAAGGCCTCGGGCGGCATACGCACGCTCGCCGACGCCCTCGCGATGATCGACGCCGGCGCGAACCGCCTCGGCACGTCCGCGAGCGCGGCGATCCTCGCTGCCCTCGACTGAAGCGACGCGGCCTCGCGCCGCATGCGTGCTAGAGTCTGCCGCGCCCGCGCACCAGGATCGCGGGCCGCTCGACGATGGGAACCCTTCGCTTCTTCAACCTGCAGCCGCTGATGGAGAGCTTCGGCTGCCGCCACCTGTTCGAGACCGGCACCGGCCTCGGCGACGGCGTGAAGTACGCGTCGTACTTCCGCTTCGACCGGATCTGGTCGGTCGAGATCCACCCCGACATCGCCGCGACGGCGCGCGAGCGCTTCGCCGGGGACGAGCGCATCGCCATCCTCGAGGGAAGCAGCGAGGAGGCGCTGAAGAGCGTGCTGCCGGGCGTGGGCCACGCGTCCCCGATCCTCTTCTGGCTCGACGCGCATTTCCCCGGCGCGGATTTCGGGCTCGCGTCCTACCAGGACGAGCGGAACGTCGACCGGCGGCTGCCGCTGCAGCGCGAACTCGAGCTGATCGCGAGGCTGCGGCAACCGTGCCGCGACGTGCTGCTCATCGACGACCTGCGCATCTACGAGGACGGTCCCTGGGAGCAGGGGCCGATGCCGGACTTCGCGCAGACGCTGCCGCCGGCGATGCGCAACATCGACTTCGTGCTTCGCGGCCCGTGGGCGCAGACCCACGACCTGCAACGCTTCCACCAGCACACCGGCTACCTCGCGCTCACGCCGAAATCGCGCGGCTGACGCCGCGCCAGGGGCGGGCGGGCGGCGACGTGTGCTCGCCCTGCTCGTCGACGATGTGCGCGCGACCCACGACCAGCCGGTCGACCTGCCCGATGCGCTCGAGGTCGCGGTTCGCGTAAGTCAACTCGCTCATCGCCGACGGGGGGTGACGCTTCCGGCAGCGGGGAAGCAGCGGGAGGATGCTTAGGTCTCGCAATCGACGCGCGGCAAAAGAAAAGGCCGGCGCGCGGGACGCGCCGGCCCTGGAGGAGAAGCGAGAACGTCAGCGCAACGGGCCCTGCGTCGCGTTGCCCGCGCGAGGCTCGACGCCCTGCCGCAGCGTCGGCACCGCGTCGTCGAGGCGCTTCACGTCGCCGGTGACTTCGCCGCCCTCGGCCACGATCAGGCTGCCGTAGCGGATCGTGCCGGAGACGCGTCCGGTGCCATTCACGACCAGCTTGGAGTGCGCGGTGAGCTCGCCGGTGAAGTCGCCGTCGATCTCGGCGACGTCGATCACGGCGGTCCCCTTGAGCGTGCCTGGCTTGGCGATCTGCATGCCCTTCGCGGAGACGCTCGCCTCGACCTGGCCTTCGACCACCACCATTTCGCAATCACTGATCTCGACGCCCTTGAGCTTCACGTTGCGGCCGACGATCAGCTTGCTGCCGCTCGCCGGCGCGCTCGCGGAAGCGGGCGCGTCGTGGACTTCCTGGGTCGTGGGAACGGGAGGCAGCGCGGTCGTGGGCGGCGTAGGCGCGGTCGCGGCCGTCGCGGACGTCCCGCCGGTGACGTAGCGGCCCACCGCGGCGGTCGACGGCGTCGCCGGGGAATTCAACGGCATCGGCGGCCGCGCCAGCTTCGGATCGTTGGCGCGAGGATCCCCGGGACGTTCGTTGCGGTTGAAACTGAGCATCGGTGAACCCTCCAGCGTCATGAGGCGATGGAAAAACGACGGTAAAACAGCAACTTATGACATTGTCATGGACCATCCTACGCCCCGTAGGAGGGTTGTGCAAGTCGCTTTGTGTCCGACAACGCCGGCGGCGTCAACCGGCGGTCAGGCGGTTTGTCGCCAGATGGCGCACGTTGCAAGGAGTTCGGCGTGGATGTCGACCGCGTGGAGCGTCCAAAGGGAAGGCTCGTAGGAGCCGCTCCCCTCGGCCACGGCCAGCGCGCGTTCGGTGCGGATGCCGATCGCGCCGAACGGGGCGGAAAGGCCCTCACCGGTCGCCTTGCTCATCGCCTCCTTGCAGGTCCACAGCCGCAGGAACGCGCGCCGGCGGGCGTCGTCGTCGAGCGGCGCGATGGCCGCGCGTTCGCGGTCGGTCAGGAACTTGCGGGCGAGGCCGTCGTGCGCGAGCGATCGATCGACGTTCTCGATGTCGACGCCCACGCGTGCGCCGGGTCGCTCCAGGTGCGCGATCAGCGCGACGCCACGCGTGTGCGTCACGTTGAAGTCGAGCAGGTGCGGCGCACCGAGTTGCGGGCGCCCGCGTGGGCCGCGGTGGATCGGGACGTCCTTCGGCGCCATGCCGAGGCGCTCGGCGAGCGTGATGCGCAGCGCCGCGCGCCCGGCGACATAGCGACGCCGCAACGCGTCGGTACCGAAGCGTCCCGCGCGAGCGACTTCGTCGGGCGAGAGCATCGCCCACAGCGCGGGCATCTCGTCGTCGCGTCGCGCGAGCGTGCACCACCACAACGACAGATCGGGTGCCGGCGCAGGAAGCCTCTCGGGCGTCGCGCGGTTGCCGCGTGCAGTGAAATCGCTTAGGCTCACCCGGGGATTCTCCCGCGCGCCTCGGCCATGGTGGCCGGGGCGCTTTTGCGATGGCATGGCTGCTGCGCATTCTCGCGGTATTTCCGCTCCCCGTCCTGCACTCGCTCGGGTGGTGGCTGTACCTGATCGCCTTCCGCGTGGTTCGCTGGCGCGTCGCGCTGGCGCGCGCCAACCTCGACGCGGCGTTCCCGGAGAAGCCTCAGGCGGAGCGGCAGCGCATCCTTCGGGAGTGCTACCGCAACCTGGCGATGGCGCTGATGGAGGCGATCTGGGGCTACGGCGCCAGCGCCGAGGCGCTGAAGCGCCGCGTGCGGATCGTCAACGCCGACGTCGTCGATCGCTGCCGTGCGCAGAACCGGTCGGTGATCCTGCTCGCCGGGCACCTGTGCAACTGGGAATGGCTGCTGCTGGCGGCGGGGGCGCACCTCGCGATCCCGATCGAGGTCGTGTACAAGCCGCTGCGGCTCGCCGACGTCGACGCCTACGTGCGCGACGCGCGCCGCCGCTTCGGCGCGCATCCGATCCCCCACAAGAGCTTCCTCTACGAGGTGATGCGCAGCGACGACACCGCGCGCGCCTACGCGATGCTCGCCGACCAGACGCCGCTCAAGCGCACGCCCAAGCACTGGATCCGGTTCCTCAATCGCGACACGGCGTTCTTCCTCGGCCCCGAGCGCATCGCGCGCTACCTCGACGCGACGGTCGTGTACGTCGCGATGCGCCGCGTGCGGCGCGGCTACTACGAGGTGGACCTGCAGGTGATCGCCGAGCCTCCCCACGCCGAGGGCGCCGGGCTCGAGATCGCGGAGTCGTACGCACGCCTGCTCGAGGCTTCCATTCGCGCCGCCCCGGCCGACTGGCTGTGGATCCACAACAAGTGGAAGTACCCGAAGCCCGCGGACGGCGCGGACGACGCGCGCGCGAGGCGTCGCGGCTGATCGTGCTCTTGCGTTCGCGCGTCGCCGGCCTTATAATTCGACCTCTTCGCGGTACCAAACGCAGCGCCCCTCCCGGCAGTGTCGAACGACCCCGGACGGTGCTCGCGGTGGCCCCGCGAAAGCGCTCTTTAACAATTCGCAATCGATAGGTGTGGGCGCCGTTGGGGGTGCCTGTCCGGTGCCGTCCTTCGGGGTGGTGCGGGGCGGGGATTCACAAGCTGGTGCTCACACGACGCTATGTGCGGATGGGTGTTCCTGGGGCTGCGAGGCTTTCGGGATGCCGATCCGTGTCCCGTCTTCGGACGGGGCGTTCGAGTGAGTCTTGGACTGAAAGTAATTGCCAAAGATCAACTGAAGAGTTTGATCCTGGCTCAGATTGAACGCTGGCGGCATGCTTTACACATGCAAGTCGAGCGGCA
>DASTCK010000132.1:0-12878 GCA_035711225.1 Casimicrobiaceae bacterium | reverse complement strand
TGGATCTCCCCGACGTGCACATCCGCGGCGAATGGGATGCCCGACTCGAGTCGTTCCTGGCCGAGCGGATCTACGAGTTCAATTCGAGCGCGACGGGGCTGTTCGACGGGAAGGGCTTGGTGGCCGAGATCAAGGACGGCGCAGGCCGCTCGATCGGTGCCGCAGCGGGCCACACGTGGGGCGGTACGTGTCAACTCACCTACCTCTGGGTTGACGCTGCGCATCGCCTGCGGGGACTGGGGAGCGCTTTGCTGAAGGCCGTCGAATCGGAAGCCCGTCGCCGGCATTGCAGGCAGGTGATCCTGCTGACCCACGACTTTCAAGCGCCGGTCTTCTACGAGCGACACGGCTATCGGCGTCTTGCCGAGATTGCCAACTATCCGGTGGGACATTCACAATTCGTTTACGTGCGACACCTGGTCGAGCCCGAAGGCGCCTGATCCCGCGCTCGAGCGGGCCCTCGGAACGAGTTGCCTCCTCGCGTCACGCACCGTGGCCGCGGGCCGCGCAACTTCGCCGCCAGGTGGCCAGGACTACGGAACGGAGACCACGATGACCATCGAACAGGCAGCGCCCGAAACGAAAGGCATCACCGTGAAGCTTCTCGCCACGGTTGACCTCGGCCCCGAAATCGAGGGCATGGCGGGGCGCCAGCTTCGAATGCGCCTGGTGACGTTCGAGCCTGGTGCCGTCTTCGGCCCGATTCACACCCACAAGGACAGACCGGGCACCGTCTACATCCTGCAAGGAACGATCACCGACCATCGAAACGGGGTGGCTACCGAGTATGGGCCGGGCGTGGGCTGGCCGGAGGACAGGAACACCACGCACTGGCTCGAGAACAGAGGCACGACGCCGGCGGTAGAGATCTCGGTCGACATCGTCAGGCAACAGTAGCCGGCGACCCAGCGAGCGATGCCGGAGTTCGCCGGGTCGGGTCTGCACACCGTTGCCAGCAGCCCAGGTTGCCAGGCGCGTGAAACCCGCATGGGTCACCCTTGCACACCATGATGGCGCTCGACGCGTTCTCTCGAAACGTCAGCGCCCAGGTGTTTCAACCTTCTCCGGGATACACGTGACGAACCCGAACATGGCCAAGCCTCCGCCTGCCGGCGATGCCGTATCCATGCCGCATTCTGCCGAGCCTCGCCAGACCCCGCTGTCCGAGCGATTGCCGGGCACCTGGGAGCTCGTGTCGCGGATCGACGTGACCGACTCCGGAACGCGCCAGGCCGATCCGTCGCTGGGCGACGATCCGATAGCGATGCTCTTCTATGACCGATCGGGTCATTTTTCCGCCCAGTTCATGAAACGGGACCGCACCGGCCCGATCCCGGACGGTCCGGCCGGCGCGCCGAACAACAGTCGGGCGCAGGGTGGCTATGACGCGTATTTCGGAACCTACACCGTCGACGACGCGCTCGGCACGGTCACGCAGCGCCTGACCGGGGCCCTCTCCAGCGAGAACGTCGGCGCCGCCGTCACCCGTGCGATGACGATCCGCGGGGACACGCTTACGATCGAGCTCAAAACCACGTCCGCTCGCGGAGACGCGGTCACGCGGACGCTCACGTGGAGGCGCGTGGGATGACCGAGCCCACGGGCACGGATGCACCCTCCGCTCCGCCCACCGACATCGCGCGGCTCGCGCGCGAGCTCGAAGAGGCGGAGCTGTACGAGCAGGCATTGCGTGAGCGGATCCTCGCCATTCGCGACCAGCTCGCCGCCGGCCACGTGGCGCAGGCGTTGTCGATGTGCAATCAAGCGCTGAACGAGATCGACCACGCCACGGACGTCGTCGCGAGCGGTGGCGAGCATTCCCACGTCCGCCAGGCGGGTCGGGGGCCGATCGTATCCATCGTGACGTTCACGCTGGCGAAGCGCTGGACCGTCGAGGAGGCGGCCGCGGTGTTCACGTCGACGGCGCCGAAGTACCTGGGCAAGCCGGGGCTCGTTCGGAAGCACTACTTTGTCACGGAGAGCGGCGACAGGGCGGGAGGGATCTATTTCTGGGACTCGAAGGCGGCCGCCGAGGCGTGCTACACGCCCGACTGGAAAGCGATGGTCACCGAGAAATACGGCTCGCCCCCCGAGATTCTCTACGTGACGGTTCCGGTGTCGGTCGACAACGTCGAGAAGCGCATCGTCTCGCCGTGATGCTCGCGAAGCGTCGACGTCCATGACCCTCGCACCGAGCGTCCGGTTCTTCGACGCGCAGTTCCAGCAGCAGATCCGCGACGGCAGCTTCGAGCTCAATCCGTTCGAGGTCGCGGCGCTGCCGTTCCTGCGCGGTCGCGTTCTCGACTTCGGTTGCGGCCTGGGAAACCTCGCGATCGCGGCGGCCCGTCGCGGCTGTTCGGTCCTGGCGCTCGATGGCAGCCCCACGGCCGTCGAGCGCCTGCGCCACGTTGCGTCGACCCTCGCATTGCCGATCGAGGTTGGCGAGGCCGACCTTCGAACCTATGAGATCACACAGGACTTCGACACGATCGTGTCGATCGGTTTGCTCATGTTCTTCGACTGCGCGACCGCCTTCCGGCGACTGGCCGATCTGCAGTCCCACGTGCGGCCGGGGGGCACCGCGATCGTCAACGTCCTCATCGAAGGCACGACGTACCTCGACATGTTCGACACGGGGAGCCACTGCCTGTTCGCGCGCGACGAGATGCACAGGCGCTTCGCCGGATGGGACGTGCTGCATGCCGAGTTCCAGACGTTTCCCGCGCCGAAGGGCAGCATCAAGTCGTTCGTCACGCTCGTCGCCGGGAAGCCACCGGCATCGCGCGTCATCGCCTGACCCACGATCCGCCGGACCCGCGCTCACGCGTGTCGGTCGTCGCGCTGCCCTTCCGGCGGAGCGGAACCCTGCGCCGCGACTTTCGGGCGATCATTCGGTCTCGTCTCCCGGTGCCCGGAGATCGCGATGAATGCGCCTTCCGTGGCGTCGAGTCGTCGGTTCGCGCCTCCGCCGCCTTCGACGTCGCGAAATCGAAGAAGCAGCGTCGTCGATGTCGGCACCAAACGATCACGAGGAGCTCCCATGCGCGCGCTGAGCCTGAGCAGGGCATTCACCCTGATGGAGCCCGGACCCGTCGTGCTGGTGACGACGCACGACGGGCGAAAAGCCAACATCATGACGATCTCGTGGACCATGGTGGTGGATTTCACGCCGCAATTCGCGCTCACCACGGGAGAGTGGAATTTCTCGTTCGCAGCCTTGCGGAAGACGAGGGAGTGCGTCATCGCCGTTCCCACCGTCGACATGCTCGACAGGGTGGTCGGCATCGGGACGTGCTCGGGGAAGGACACGGACAAGTTCGCGAGGTTCAGGCTCACCGCCGTGCCGGGCAAGGTCGTCCGGGCGCCCTTGATCGAGGAGTGCCTCGCCAACATCGAGTGCAAGGTCATCGACATCGTCGGCAAGCACAACATCGTCGTGCTGGAGGGCGTTGCCGCATGGTTCGATGCCCGAAGAAGGGAGAAGCGCACGGTTCATGCGGTGGGCGACGGAACGTTCATCGTCGACGGTCGCAGGATCGACCGGAGGAAGATGATGGCCTCCAAGCTTCCGGCCGGCGTCTAGCGTTCGCCGGCCCGTGGCGCGCGCGCATCGGTTCACTCGACGCGCCGAATCCCGAGCGTCGGGCGAGCGGCGGGCGTAGGATGCGTGCCGGACGCGGCAACTCCTGAAGCGGGACGTTCATGGCCAGCCTGGACGCACACTATTCCGCCGGCGGCATCGAAGGGCGAATCCTCGACGCGCTCCGCGCGGCTGGACTTGATCCCGATCGCCGCCTGTCGCCGGTGGCACTGGGGGCGCTCGACCATTTCCACACCGGCGGGCTCCCCGCTTCGCGCGACCTGATGGAGCTGGCGCAGGTCGGCGGGGACGATCGCGTTCTCGACATCGGCGCGGGGCTGGCCGGTCCTGCACGGATGCTCGCTTCCACGCTCGGCTGCCGCGTCGACTGCATCGACATGTCGGCGGATTTCTGCGCCGGCGCTGCGCTGCTGAACCGGCTCACCGGCCTCGACGACCACATCGGCATCCATCGGGGCAGCGCGCTGGACCTGCCGTTTCCCGCCGACTCGTTCGACGTCGCGTGGATGCAGAACGTGGGCATGAACATCGCGGACAAGCGGAAGCTCTATGCGGAGATCCGCCGGGTCCTCAAGCCCGGAGGACGGTTCGCGTTCCAGGAGATGGCCGCGGGAACGGCGGCGACGTCCCACTTTCCCCTGCCGTGGGCCACGGAGCCGGCCGACAGTCACCTCGTCTCCGCCGATGAGATGCGGTCGCTGCTCGGCGAGGCGGGATTCGGCACGGGAATGCTGGAAGATACGAGCGAGGCCCACCTGAGCAGGACTGCTGCCAACGCGACGCCCGCCGCGCCGGGACAGCTGGGCCTCGCGGTCTACGTCGACGACCTCGCCCGGAAGGCCGCGAACGCGCGACGCAGCCTCGAGGAAGGCCAGGTCAGGCTTGTCAGGGGCGTCTTCCGCGCCAACTGAAACGGGGGATGACCATGTCACATGCCGCAGTGGAATTCACGACCGGATCGCTGGCGGCGTTCGCCGACGCATGGAATCGGCACGACATCGAGGCTCTCATGTCGTTCATGACCGACGACTGCGTCTTCGAGTCGTCCGCCGGGCCCGATGCCTGCGGCACGCGGGCCAGCGGAAGGGCGGCGGTGCGCGCCGCCTTCGAGGACGTGTGGGCCGTCTTCCCCGACGCGCACTGGGGGGACGCGCGTCACTTCGTCTGCGGAGACCGCGGCGTATCCGAGTGGACGTTCACGGGGACGCGCCAGGATGGCATGCGCGTCGAGGTGCGGGGGTGCGATCTGTTCGTGTTTCGCGACGGCAGGATCGCGGTCAAGAACTCGTTTCGCAAGAACCGTCCACCGCTCGCGGGCCGGCACGATTGAACCGGTCTCGATGCTCCGACGCGATCGGCCGGTCGAAGTGAGTGTCCTGCACGCGGATTCGGGGCGGGGTGGACACCGAGGGTCGGGCCGCGATGAGCGCTGAAGCCCCGGTCGTCGGCGCGATCGCCGTCGGCATCGGCGCAACGATGTTCATGGACCTCTGGGCGCTCTTCGTGAGCCGCACCTTCGGCATCCCTTCGACCAACTACTGCCTGGTTGGCCGATGGTTCTGCCACATGCCGGGGGGCACGTTCAGGCACGCGAGCATCGCCGCGGCACCGCAGAAGCCCTACGAATGCACGGTCGGCTGGATCGCCCACTACCTCGTCGGCGTCGCGTACGCGCTCGCCTTCGTCGTCCTCGTGTCGGGCCGCTGGCTTTCGCAGCCCACGCTGGTGCCTGCCCTGCTCTTCGGCGTGGTCACCGTGGTGGCGCCCTTTCTCATCATGCAGCCCTCGTTCGGGTTCGGCATCGCGGCATCGCGGACGCCCGATCCGACGCAGGCCCGGCTGAAGAGCCTGATGGCGCATACCGCCTTCGGCGTCGGCATGTACGTCAGTGCACTTGCCCTCGGCTACACGCTGCGCGCCCTTCGCTGACCTGCAGGTCGATCGGCCCCGGCACGGCACGCGTCGTTCCCCGCAGGGTCGCCCCAACCCCACGTCAGCGCACGAAACGTCGTCAAGCGCGAGCGCCTCAGCGCGACGATCGACGGCGACTTCGCGCGCGGCCGCCTCCACCGGGGTCGGATTGAAATCCGACCCCGATCAGGGACCCCTCGCGCGCGGCCGCCATGCCCGGCCGGCGTCAGGCGCGTGCCTCGAGGATGAGGTTGAACGGCGTCTGCGCCGCGACGCGGAAGCTGTCGAAGCCGGCCTCGCGGAAGATCGTCTCGACGCGCGCGGCGCCGGCCTGGGCGCCGAGCACGTAGTTGCCGTCCTCGGCGATCGCGTGGGCGCAGCACAGCGTCGTCGAGGCGGAGTAGTAAAGCCTGCCGACCGTGTTCAGGTTGTTCTCCACCCGGTCGTCCGCGTAGGGCTCGACCAGCATGACGGTGCCGCCGTCGGCGAGCGCGCCGCGCGCGTGACGCGCCGCCGCGTCGGGATGCCCCATGTCGTGCAGGCAATCGAAGAAGCAGATGAGGTCGAACGTCCCGTTGCGGTAGGCATCGGCGCCGGTGTGCTCGAAGCTCACGCGTTCCGCCACGCCGGCTTTCGCCGCATGCTCGCGCGCGACGCGCAACGAGCCCTCGTGGCTGTCGACGCCGAGGAAGCTCGAGCGGGGAAACGCTTCGGCCATCAGGACCGTCGAGTGGCCATGCCCGCAGCCGACGTCGACGACCCGCGCGCCCGCGTCGAGCCTGGCGCAGACGCCGTCCAGGGCCGGCAGCCACTGCGCCACGAGATTGGCGCGATAGCCGTTGCGGTAGAACGCGGCCACGCCGCAGAACAGGCGATCGTCGTGCTCGCTCCAGCGCACGCCCTTGCCGGTGCGGATCGCCTCGAGCGCCTTGCCCTCGTCGTGCCACATCGACGAGACCACCTGCCACGCGGGCGGGAAATACGCCGGGCTCGCGTCGTCCGCGAGCACGGCCGCCTGCTCGGGCGTGAGCTCGTAGGTCGCGCTCGACGCGTGGTAGCGGACGTAGCCGGCGGCCGCCTGCGAGTTCAGCCATTCGAGCACGTAGCGCTCGGCGCACCCGGAGCGCTTCGCGACCTCGCCCGGGGTCAGCGGACCGGCGCCCCGCATCGCCTTGTAGAGCCCCAGCTTGTCGCCCAGGCTCACCATCACCCCGCCGTAGCTTCCGGCGAGATCGCCGAGGACCTTGGCGACGAATTCGTCGAGCACCTGCGGATTGATCTGGGTCGTCATTGCGGTAATCTCCTCGTGGAAGAAGGTGCGGAGATTGCCGCGCGCAAGCGGCCGGGCCCAGAGCCGCGCGAGCCATTTCCGGGCCATTCGTGCCACCCCGGTTCGGAGGGAAGGATCGCCGCGTGAACCGCCACGTGAGCCTTGTCGCGATTCCGGAAGCCATGGCTTCCACGCTGAGCGGCCTGCACGACGTGCTGGGATCGCTGCGTTCCCTCGAGGCGCTGGGGGCGCCCCCCGCGCAGGACCGCTTCGACGTCGAGATCGTCGGGCAGGCGCGCGGCGTCGCGCGCTCGCCGGGTGGGATCGCGCTGGAAGTGCAGAAGGCCGCGCATGAGGTGTCGCACACCGACGTCGTGATCGTGCCGTCGCTGCTGGTGCCGCGCGGCGAGTGGCGAACGGGGCGCTACGCTCCGCTGGTCGAGTGGCTCGCGGCCATGCACGCGCGCGGCGCCGTGCTCTGCTCGGCGTGCTCGGGCCTGTTCCTGCTGGCCGAGACCGGGATCTTCGACCGGCACGACTGCACGATCCACTGGTCGTACGCCGACGGCTTCCGCGCCCTGTTCCCGCGGATCCGGCTGCATCCGGAGCGGGCGCTCGTCGCGGCCGGCGAGCGCGAGCAGCTGATCTCCTCGGGGGCGTCGACGAGCTGGCAGGACCTCGCGCTGTACCTGATCGCCCGCTACGCCGGCGTGTCTGTCGCGCAAGCGGCCGCCAAGTTCTACGCGCTGCAGCTCCACCAGGAAGGGCTCGCGCCGTACATCGTCTTCTCGGCGCGCCGCGATCACGGCGACGCGGTCGTCGCGTCGGCGCAGGAGTGGCTCGAGACACATTTCCCCGACGCCAGCCCGGTCGAGGACGTCGTCAGGCGAGCGGGGATTCCGGAGCGCAGCTTCAAGCGCCGGTTCACCAAGGCCACGGGCCACGCGCCGCTCGCCTACGTGCAGCGCCTGCGCATCGAGGACGCGCGCCGGCGGCTCGAGCGTACCGAATCGCCCGTCGACGAGATCGCCTGGCAGGTCGGCTACGAGGAGCCGGCGTTCTTCCGACGCCTGTTCAAGCGGATGACCGGGCTCTCCCCCGGTGCCTACCGGCGCAGGTTCCGGATGCCGGTCCCGTCAACGTGCGAGCCCGCGGCCCAGACCCTGCATCGAGCCCCGGGCCACTCCGAGGATCACGCGATGCGGTCGAGCGGGCGCAGCTAGCGGAACGCGCAGGGCGCCACCGCGTTATCGTTCCACGGAGCGTCGCGCTCCCGCGGCGCGTCCGCCGGCGACGGAGGGGTGGATCGCGTCGAAGCGATCCCTTCGCTCGTCGAGCAGGAATCTCGCCTGCGCGACGAGCCGGGCATGCCGGCTCCATGCATCGACCTCTCCCGCAGCCGCGACGTCGGCCCCCGTTGCCGACGCGAAGGTCACCGCGCCCACGACGACGACGGCGACGCATGCCGCGCACCTGTGCAACAACGCGGCGCAGGCGCCGTCGTCGGAAGGCAATTCGTGCAGCAAGCGTTCGGTCCGGTCGTTGCGCATGGCTTGCCTCCCGGCGTGAGCGGCGTGTCGGCGCACCGCGTTCAGTTGAAGATGCACTCGTCGTTGATGCCGCGGTCCGGCGCGCATTCCCGCGAGTCGTCGATACGCGGTGTCCGGGCGTCGGAGGCGACGCTCCTCGAGCGGGGCGCGGTCGACGCGGCGCGCCCCGCATCGCCGGCGGTGCGTTCCCTTTCGACGTGTTGCGTGGAGACGACGATTTCGTCCCACGCCAGCATCGCCTGCTTCGGCGGATTCAACATTCCGTAGGCGGCGACGATCAACGCGGCGCTCACCGCGACGAGTCTCATGCTGCTTGCCATGGTCGGCTCCTCGAAACGACGACGCTCGTGCGATTCGTCATGGGAATCCCTGGTCGACGCCGGCACAGGTTCGCCCCGGGGCGGTCCCGGCGTCTTGAGGAAGCCCTTAAATTGTTCTAAAACTAGCCGGTCCCTCGGGCGGATCATCCGCAGGGTCGCCATGGACGACCCCCGTCCCTCGATGGAAGGCTGGGCGTGACCGAGACCTACCGGATCGGACCCCTCGTGCTGGATTCGGAGACCGGCGTGGTCACGCACGCCGGCGTGCCCGTGCCGCTGGGGAAGAGGGCGGTCGCCGTGCTCTCGGTGCTGGTGCGATCGGCGCCGCAGTACGTGGCGAAGACCCGCATCATGGAAGCGGCCTGGCCCGGCGTGATCGTCGAGGAGGGCAACCTCGCCGTCCAGATTTCGTCGATCCGGCGCGCGCTGGCCGACGTCTCGGGCGGCGCGGCATGGCTGGAGACGCTGGCCGGGCGCGGCTACCGTTTCGTCGGTCCGGTGGCGTCGCTCGCGACGGGCACCGCGCAGGCCGCCGACAAGGCGCTGCACTCGAATCTTCCCGAGTCGGTCACGTCGTTCGTCGGCCGGGAGCGCGAGCTGGCGGAGGTGTCGGAGCTCCTGGAATCCCACCGGCTGCTGACGCTGACGGGTACCGGAGGCGTCGGCAAGACGCGGCTCGCGATGCGCGCCGCTGCCGCCAAGCTCGCCGACTACCGCGACGGCGTGTGGCTCGTGGAGCTGGCCGCGCTGCGCGATCCGGACCTGGTGCCGCAGGCGGCGATCGCGGCGATCGGGCTCAAGGAGCAGCCGGGCAAGCGACTGACGCAGTCGCTCACCGAGCACCTGCAGCCGAGGCACGCCCTGTTGATCCTGGACAATGCCGAGCACCTGATCGGCGCGTGCGCCGAGCTGGCCGACGCGATCGTGCGGCAGTGCCCGAACGTCACGATCGTGGTCACGAGCCGCGAGCGGCTGGGCGTCCCGGGGGAAGTGACGTATCGCGTGCCGTCGCTGTCGGTTCCCGATCCGACATCCGTCGCGACGGCGCACGACGTGCTGGATTACGAATCCGTGCGACTGTTCAGGGAGCGCGCGCGGCTCCATGTGCCGCACTTCACCGTGACGAACGAGAACACGCCTGCAGTCGCCAACATCTGCCGGCGGCTCGGCGGCATCGCGCTCGCGATCGAGCTCGCGGCCGCGCGCGTGAGATCGATGTCCGTCCACGACATCGACCAGCGGCTGGACAAGCGCTTCGAGCTGCTGACGGGGGGCTCGCGCACGCTCCCGCCCCGGCAGCAGACGCTGCGCGCCGCCATCGACTGGAGCTTCGACCTCCTCTCCGAAACCGAGAAGGCGCTCTTCTGCGCGATATCGGTCTTCGTCGGCGGCTTCACGCTGGAAGCCGCGGAGCGGGTCTGCACCGGCGAAACGCTCCAGGCCGGCGAAGTGCTCGACGTTCTCTCGTCGCTGGTCGACAAGAGCCTCGTCGCCGTCGAGGAGCGCGACGCGACGACGCGCTACCAATTGCCCGACACGATGCACGAGTACGCCACGGAGCGGTCCCGCGCGATGTTCCACGACGCGCCCTGGCACGAGCGGCATCGGGACCATTTCTTCGCCCTCGCCTTGCAGGCCGAGCCGCAGCTCAAGGGCGCCGACCAGCAAGCCTGGCTCGACCGGTTGGAGACCGAGCACGACAACCTGCGCGCCGCGCTGGCGCGCTCGACCCGATCCGTCGAAGGCGAGACCGGGCTTCGGCTCGCGAATGCTCTCGCGCGATTCTGGCTCGTCCGGGGCTATCTGGCGGAAGCGCGCGGCTGGCTTTCCAGGCTCCTTGCCGCGTCCCCCGACGCGGAGGCGGCGACGCGAGCGAAAGCGCTCAACTGGATCGGCATCTTCTCGTGGAAGCAAGGCGACTATGCCGCTGCGCAGGCGGCGTACGAGCGCAGCCTTGCGATGCGGCGGGAGCTCGGCGACCGCCAGGGCGTCGGTGCGGTCCTGAACAACCTGGGGCTCCTGGCCTACGAGCACGGCGACTACCGGTCCGCACGCGCGCTCCACGAGGAGAGCCTGGCCGTCGACCGCGAGCTCGGCGATCGATGGGGTGTCGCCGTCTCGTTGATCCATCTCGCGAGCCTCGCGCTGATGCAGGGCGACCACGCGTCGGCGCGCGCGCTCAACGAGGAAAGCCTCGCGCTCTTTCGTGCGTTCGGCGACCGGGGACACACGGCGAACGCGCTTCGAAGCCTCGGCACGCTGAGCAGCCACGAGGGCGACCAGGCCTCGGCCCGTGCGCTGTTCGAGGAGGCGCTCGCGATCTGCCGCCAGCTGGGCGATCGGTCGGGGATCGCCGGTGCGCTCTACGGGCTCGGCGTCGCGGCGCGGCACGCCGGGGATGCTTCGACGGCGCGCGAGCTGCTGGACGAGAGCCTCGCGATCTTCCGGGAGCTGGGCGATCGGGAAGGGATGGCGAAGGCGATGAGCAACCTCGGCCAGGTGGCGGCTGCCCAGGGCGACTATCCCGCCGCGCGCTCGCTGCAGCAGGAGGGCCTCGCCATCTATCGCGAGCTCAGCGATCGATCCGGCATCGCCGGCTTGATCGAGGGCCACGCCGGCACGGCGTTCGCGCTGGGCGAGCCGGTGCGTGCGGCTTGCCTGTGGGGCGCGATGGAGCGGTTGCGCGAGGACATCGCCGCGCCCATGGCGCCCAGCGAGCGGCCGCACTACGATCGGATCGTCGCCGACGCGCGCGCCGCCATCGACGACGCCGCGGCGTTCGACCTCGCGTGGCAGCGCGGTCGCGCGATGACGCTGGACCAGGCGATCGCGTATGCGCTCGGCGACCGAGTCCCGTCAGGTAGCGGATGAAGCGCGGAATCCGCCTCGGGCGGAACCCGCCCGACGCGACATTCGTCGGGTGTCACCTGACAGGGCGAACCCCGGCGGAAGCAGGCTCTTGATCGCCGGCCGGACTCCCCGCAGGATGGCGCCTGATCCGGGTCCGGGACGAACGGGAGTTGCATGCACTTCGCCAGCGCTCACGCCTGTCGCACCCGCCGCTCTTCGATGGCGATGGCGATGGCGTTGGCGGCGGTGCTCGTCGCGCTGGGCATCGCCGGCTGTGCCGCCGGATCGGGCGCCGGGCGGGTGGGCGCAGCGGATGAGCGCGTTCCCTATGTCGGCGTCCTGACCGGCGAGTACGTGGACGGGATACCGCTGGTCCGCTTCCCGACCATCAACGTCGTCGGATCCCGGAGCAGCGCCGGCGCGCTTTGAGCCGGGAGGGACACGTGCCGGACTTCACCCGGCGTCCGGGCGGAGCCTAGAATGCGCCCGAAGTGAGGATCGGGGCCCACCCCTGCAGCGGAAGGTCGAGGGCGATGAGACGACGCGACTTCCTGGCGCTTTGTGGAGCGGCACCCCTCGCGACGCGGCCGGCGCGCGCGCAAGGCGCGATGCCGGTCGTCGGATTCCTGAATCCGGTCTCGCCCGACACCTACGCCTTCAACGCCGCCGCGTTTCGCGAGGGGCTCGCGAAGGCGGGCTTCGTCGAAGGGCGCAACGTCCGCATCGAGTACCGATGGGGCAAGGGGAACTACTCGACGCTGCCCGCGCTCGCGGCCGAGCTGGCGGCGATGAAGGTCGCGGCGATCGCGGCGACCGGCGACATCGCGTCGGCGCGCGCGGCGCAATCGGCGACGAGGACCATTCCGATCGTCTTCACGATCGGCGCCGATCCCGTGCGCCACGGCCTCGTCGCGAGCCTCAACCGGCCGGGCGGCAATACGACGGGCGTCAACCTGTTCTCGTCGATCCTGAGCGCGAAGCGTGTCGAGCTGCTGACCGGCATCGCACCGAAGACGCGTCGCATCGCGTTCGTGATGAACCCGGACAACTTCACCGCGCAGGCCGAACAGCACGAAGGGGTCGCCGCCGCGCGCGCGCTGAACCGCGACGCCGTCGTCGTGAACGCGAGGACGCCCGACGAGATCCGCGGCGCCCTCGCGGAGGCGTTGCGCCTCAAGGCGGACTCGTACATCACGGCGAGCGACCCGCTGATCCTCGACCGCCGCGGCGAGATCGTCGCCTTCGGGCAGGCACACGGGCTCCCCGGCGTCGGCTTCGTGAAGCAGTTCGCCACCATCGGCGCGCTGTTGAGCTACGGCCCGAGCATCACGTGG
This sequence comes from Casimicrobiaceae bacterium, assembly GCA_035711225.1. Lineage (GTDB taxonomy): Bacteria > Pseudomonadota > Gammaproteobacteria > Burkholderiales > Casimicrobiaceae > VBCG01. Next base: position 42 of record DASTCK010000132.1, on the reverse strand, counting down.
ATGTATCACCAGGCGGGCGTCTACGTCGGCGAGATCCTGAAG
>DASTCK010000131.1:0-5719 GCA_035711225.1 Casimicrobiaceae bacterium | reverse complement strand
GGTCGCTACCGCGTGCTGCGCGCCGCCATCGCCGCCGAGAACTCGCGCACGCGCTTCGCGTTGGCGCCCAGGTCGCCGCGTCCGACGCGCGACACCGAGCGGACGTCGACGCGGCTGCCGCGCCCCTGCGGCGAGACGCGTACGACGATGTCGTCGCGGAATCCGAACCAGGGCGTCGTCGCGACCGCCTCGATGCGTCCCACGAGCGCGTCCGCGGCGATGATGGTCCAGCCCATGCCGCGCGCCACGGCCATCGCGGTCGCGAACGCGGCGTTTGGCGCGTCGGCCACGATGATCGGTGCGATGTCCGGGTAGGCGCTCCGCTGCATGTCGGCGGTCGCCGGCCCTGCGTAGGTCGCCGGTACGGTGGCGCCGGCGCGCAGCGGCAACAGCGCCACGAACATCGGCGGGTTCGCCGGATCGGTCGTGATGTCGTTGATCGGCGGAATGCCGCGCGCGCCCTGCATCCAGGCCAGCGGAACGACGCCGGCGACGCTGCCGACGGCCACGGCCAGCGAGAGCGCCACGAGGCCGCGCGGGCGCGTCGCCGGGATCGCGAGCAGCAGCAGCGCGAACAGCGCGATCCCGAGCCCGGCATACGCGCCCCAGCGCAGGATCGCAAACGCCGCACGGTAGTCCCAGACCCCGAAACGCGCGCCGAAACCAGATGCGACGACCGCGAGCGCGGCCACGATCGCGAGCGTCGCGACGAGGGGAGGCGCCGCGATCGTCGAAAGCCGCGCCGCGACGGCTGCTGCGTCGTTCATGGGGGAATCGCCCCCCCGTCGCGAACGCGCTTCGTGGCGAACGTCCGCGTGGCGCGCTCGTAGCTCGCGAGCTCGCGGAACGCCACGACCTCGCGGTGACGGTAGGCGGCATACTCGTCCACGAACGCCTTCGTGCCCTCGTAAGGGCCGGCGAGGTGACCGGGACGCTTCGAGTCGGCGAAGAACCAGCGGTGGCCGCCGCGCTCGAAGCCGGCCATCCAGTGCCGTCGCAGCACGTTGCCGGCGATCGCGAGCGGGGCGAACTCGATCATCAGGTAGAACGGGCGGGCCTCCGGGTCGATCGCAAGCAGCGTCTCGACGCCGAAGCGCGCCAGGTCGACGCACACGCCGCTCGGCTCGGCGTAGAAATCCTCGGGCCGGTGGATCGCGAGGCGTGCGGCGCCACGCTGCGTCTCGGACAGCAGCATCGACCGCGGAGCGTCGTACGCGAAGTGCGAGCCGATCCAGTCGTTGACGTCGCCGGCCCCGCGCCAGCTTCGCAGCGCGGCGTCGTACGAGGGCGGCGCGGGCGTGGCGATCGCGCCCACGATACGCTCGTCGGGAGCGTCGGAGCGCGGGTCGGCCGCGCGCGTGCCGATCGACGCGACGAGCGAAACCGCGACGAACAACGTCCGGAGGATCACCGCGCCGCCCGCATGCGCGCGGCGAACCGCGCCTTCGCCCGCTCGGCCTCGACCTCGCGGTAGCGCGGCTGCGCCTGCGTCGTCAGCGAGTCGACCAGCGTGCGCGCCGCGGCGGCGATCTCGTCGACGGCGCGGTCGAACGCCGCCTGGTTGGCCTGCGACGGCCGGGTGAAGCCCGAGAGCTTGCGCACGAACTGGAGGGACGCGTCGCGCACCTCGGCGTCGGTGGCCGGCGGGTCGAAGTTGAACAGCGTCCTGATGTTACGGCACATCGCGGGCCTCGTGCGGCGATCGGGCGAGCTCGTGCTCGCGGGGCGAACCCGGCTTCGAACGGGAAGTCCGGTCCGCGAATTCTCCGGCAAACCCCGGCGGCGGCGCAATCACGCGCATGCCGGGCGTCGCGTCGAACCCTGCGGTCCCTCGGGAAGGCGGGAATGGGCGTCGACGTGCCCGTGGCACGAGGACGTCGGTCTAGAGCGGGCGAAGCTGCTCGGCGATCGACCGCGTCCTGTCGTTCACGATGTCGCCGGTGTGCTTCGTCGACTTGCGCTCGATCAGCATGACGTGGCACTCGTGCTCGGCGCTCGGATTGTGCCGCAGGCCCTTCGGCACGACGAAGAGCTCGCCTTCGCCCAGCTCGATCGCGCCGGCGTCCGTGTCGATGCGCAGCCGTCCGCGCAGCACGAGGAACAGCTCGTCCTCGTCCTGGTGCGCGTGCCAGCCGAACGTTCCGTGGACCTTCGCGACCTTGATGTAGGCGTCGTCGACCTCGGCGATGACACGCGGCGACCACAGCTCGGTGAGCCGGGCGGCCGCGGCGTGGGGGGAGGTGGGCTTGTCCATGGCTGCTCCTGGGAAGCGTCGACGCACGGGGCGGACCGGCGCGCGCACGCGCGCGGTCAGAGCCGAAGCGAAATCGTAGCGTATCCGGCGATCGGATCCACGGTGAGCACGTAGCGGAAGTACACGAACTCCGCGCGCTGCAGGCGCCGCCCCGGCACGAATTCGTAGCGGAAGCGCGCCATGTAGGACGTATCGTCCGCGCAGGGCAGCAGGCAGTAGCGGTACTCGATGCCTTCCGGGTCGTGCCGCCGCTCGTGCGGCGGGCCGAGCAGCGAGGTGACGCGCGCTTCGTCGGGAAGCGCGCCCGGGGGAAGGCCGCTGATGTCGAAGCGCGCGCCCGGCGGCGACAGCGAGATCTGCGGATGGCAGGCGGCCGCGATCGAGCGTGCGATCAGGTCGCGGGACATGAGTGGGCCGAACCTCGCGGGCGGCACCGTTTCGGCGAGCTTGAAGGTCCCGGCGTCGTTGCGGAAGCGAAGCTCGGACGACAGTCGCTCGCCGCTTTCCGGCCGCGCGCTGGGAGCCGCGGAGTAGATCCACGCGAGCTCGTCGCCCCGCGGCTCGATGCGCGTGGGCTTCACGCCGACCAGCCAGCCGATGTCCTCGGCCGTGAGCGTGGGACGGCTGAACAGGAGCTTGAGGCCGCCGTTCGGGCCGTCCACCACCGCGACCTCCGGCGGCGAGGCGTCGCACAGCTGCGCATGGGTTTCCATCACGCGCTCGAGAATGCAGCCGGAGAGCAACGGCGCGGCGACGAGGGCAGCGAGCAGCACCCGCCAGCCGTTGCCGCGAAGCGGCCGTGCCGTTTCGTCGAGGGACCCCGAGTCGCGAGCGGTTCCGGGCGGATTCATGGCGGCGCTGCCGTTGGACGGCGCGTTACCCACCGGTGAGACCGCCCGGCGGGGCCGACGTTCGCGCCGCGCGGCCTGCAACGCGGGCGACGTGGACGCCATGTCGTCCCGAGCCGGTGATCACCCCGGCTTTCGCTGCTCGAACGCGAGAAGGTTGCCGTCGGGGTCGCGGGCGACGAACCACCGCGTGCCCCAATGGGTGTCCTGCGGCGGGAACAGCGCCGAGCCGCTCGACGCGAGGTCGCGGTAGCGGGCGTCGATGTCCTCCACCGCGAGGTGGATCGTCGGCCGCGTTCCGTTGATCCCATGGGACTTGCTGTTGTCGTCGGCAGGATGAGGCTCCGCAAGGACGACGGTCATCTCGCCGGACGAGAGGCAGGCGCCGCGCGGCGAATTCGCGTCGCCCCAGGCGAAGCGCAAGGGCCAGCCGAGGCGATCCTTGTAGAACGCCAGCGAGGCGTCGAACGACGCCGGCTGGATGAAGACGTGATCGAAGCGATCGGCGGACATCGCGTCGGCCTCCTTCGGCCGGTGGCCCCGGGGAACCGCTCCGCTAGTCGCGGCGGAGCGAAGCGGGAATGCGAATGGTTCGGGTGGCGAGGTGCACTTCGCGAAGGAAATACGCGAGGCCGATCACCAGCGCCAGCGTGGAACCCGTGAACAGCACGCCGACCAGCCACTTGAGCTCGAGCTCGAGCAGCACCTCGACGAACAGCAGCGCGATCACCATGCACACCAGCAGCGCCGAAAACGTGCACGCCGTGATCGCCGCACTGGCGAGGTGCCGGCGCAGGTCGAGCGTCCGCAGCTCGAGCTCGAGCGCATCGTGGATCGATGGCCGCGCCTGCACGGGCGTCTCGGTGAGGTACCGCCCGCGGTCGATGATGCGGGCCAGGCGTCCGGCCATGACGTTGAGCATTCCCGCGATCCCGGTCAGCAGGAAGACGGGCGCCAGCGCGAGCTGGATCGCGCGGGTGACGTCGTTCAGGTCCACGTCGGTGCCCAGCATGGGTCGTCGCGCGCTCGCCCGTCAGGCGCCGTCGCGGGTCGAAAGGCCCCGGCGCGGCAGCATCGACTTCAGTACGCCGTCCCGGAGGATGAAGTGATGGTACAGGCCGGCGAGCGCGTGAAATCCCGCGACCCACATGATGGTGTCGCCGAGCCACGTGTGGACGCTCGCGATCGTCTCGCCGAGCGCGTGGGATTCGGCGATCGGGGGAGGCACGTTCACGCCCGCCAGCAAGGTAAGCGGGTGTCCCTCGAGCCAGGCGCCGGTGATGGCCGTGAGCGGGATGGCGACGAGCAGCACGTACAGCGCGGCCTGAACGATCCTGCCCGCGAGCTCCATCCAGCGCGCGACCGCCGGAGGCTCGGGGCGGTCGCCGGTGGCGCGCCACAGGACGCGCACGACGACCAGCGCGAAGACAGCGAGCCCGAGGGTCTCGTGCAACTGGCGATCGACGTCGCGCGCCGCCGAGTACACGCGTTGCTCAGAGCCGCCCGGCCCGTAGAGGAATGCGATCAGCACCAGGACCGCCGTCAGCCAGTGCAGCAGCTGGGCCGGTGCGCTGTAGCGGTCGCGCGATGCGCTCTCCATCGGTCGCTTTCCTTCGAGGCCGGCGACGATGCCTTTCGCTGGCAACAAAGCTCGCAGCCGGCATCGGCTCCCGTTGCCGCGGGCGTCGCTGCTAGGCGGGTTGCTGGCCCTCGTAACCCTCCACGACGACGACATCCATCGTCGCCACGTCCAGGCGCAGCTTCCTGGCCTCCTGGTACTCCGCCGACCGAAAGCATGCGAGCGCGGCGTCGTAGCTCGGGAACTCGATGACCGCATGGCGGGATCGGCTCGTTCCGTCGGGATTCTCGAAGCGACCCGCCCGGACGAGGTACCGCGCGCCGTGCTTGCGGAACGGCTCGACGGTGGCGGCCATGTATCCCTTGTACTTCCCGGGGTCCTTCAGGTCGACGTGGACGATCCAGTAGCCCTTCGGCATCGCAAGCTCCGTCGGAGGGGAATGCATCGCGACCCTATCACGCTTCCCGTTGCGCGATGCCCATGTCGAAGCGCACGGCCATCCCGCGCCGGAGCGTGGCCTGCACTTCGGCGACGCGATCGGTATGCATCATCAATTCGCGGATCTCGTCCTCGGTCGCGCACGCGACGACGTCGGCACGGTAGCCGAGCGAGCGGGCAGGCTCGCCGGACGCATCGAACTGCGCCCGCGCTTCGACGGCGACGCGGACGACGGCGATGCCCCGGCGGGCCGCTTCCCGATAGAGGTCGTTGCAGTAGCACGTCGCGAGCGCGAGGCACAGCAACTCGCCGCCATTCACGCTGGAACCCGGCCCGCCGTCCCGAGGCGCGATGCTCAGCGTACGCGACGAGCCATCGGTAGCGAGCACCACCGCGTGGCTCTGCCGCCGGCTCTCGATGCGGGCCTCGATCAGCATGCCGTCATCGCCCCGGGCGCTGGTCGGGACCCTTCACCTGATCACCTCGTCGGCGCTGACCAGCAGGCCCTGCCCCGGCTGCAGCCCGAGGGCGGCGGCGGTCTTCAGGTTGACGACGAGCTCGAAGCCGGTGGGCTGCATCACCGGCAGCTCGGCGGGCTTC
>DASTCK010000130.1:0-2593 GCA_035711225.1 Casimicrobiaceae bacterium | reverse complement strand
GTGTCAGAGGGGTGTCTGACACCAGGGTCAGCGCGGCGCCGCGAGGTGCGGCGTGACCGCCCACGTCTCGCCGGCGATGTCGACGACGTAGCGCGCCGCGAGGATCGCCTCGTCGGTGAGCGGCGCGTCGGCACGCGCGTAGCCCATCGCGACCGCGCGCCCGAGCTTGCGGCTGTAGCCCGCGCTGGTGAGTTCGCCGACGTTGCGGCCGTCCATCAGGACCGGCTCGCCGCCCCACGGAAACGCGCGCGGATCGTCGAACGTGAACGTGACCAGACGCTTGCGAACGCCGGCCTCGCGCTGGCGGAGCAGGGCGTCGCGGCCCAGGAACGGCGCGGGCTTGTCGAGCTTCACGGCGAAGCCGAGGCCGGCTTCCCATGGCGTTTCGTCGGGCGAGAGCTCGGCGCCCCAGGCGCGCCGGCCCGCCTCGATGCGCAGCGCGTCGATCGTGTAGTACCCCGCGTCCTTCAACCCGAACGCCGGCCCCGCCTCGACGAGCGCGTCGTAGAGCGTCGCGCATTGCTCGACCGGCACGTAGAGCTCGTAGCCGGGGCCGCCGACGTAGCTCATGCGCGCGGCGCGCACGCGCGCGTAACCGACGTCGATCGTCGCGACGTGCGAGAACGGCAGCGCTTCGCGGCCGAGCGGATCGGGCGACAGCGATTCCAGCAGCGCTTGCGCCTTCGGGCCCATCACCGAGATCACCGAGTACGCGCCCGAAACGTCGACCAGCGCGGCCTGCTCGTCGGGCGCGATGTGCCGCTCGAGGCGCGAGAAGTCGCGCGTCGCCTGCGCCGAGCCGGTCAGGATGAAGAACTCCCGCTCGGCGACGCGCAGGATCGTGAGGTCGCTCTCGAAGCCGCCGCGTGCGTTGAGCATCGCCGTGTAGACCATCCGACCGGGCGGCACGTCGAGCTCGTTGGCGCACAGTCGCTGCAGCACGGCGAGCGCGTCGCGGCCCTTGAGCACCGCCTTCGCGAACGAGGTCTGGTCGAACACCACGCAGTCCTCGCGGCAGGCGCGCTGCTCGTCGAGCACCCACGGCAGCCAGGCCGGCGTGCCCAGCGTCGGCGCCGGCTCGTGCTCGCCCGGCGGCAGGAAATAGTTCGCGCGCTCCCAGCCCAGCTTGCTGCCGAACACCGCGCCCTTCGCCGCGAGGCGATCGTAGAGCGGCGAGCGGCGCAGCGGGCGCACGGTCTTCAGTTCCTCGCGCGGCCAGCGCATCGCGTAGTGCAGGCCGAGCGACTCGACCGTGCGGTCGGCGAGGTGGCGGCGGTTCGCGTGGAACGGCGCGAAGCGGCGAATGTCGACGTCCCACAGGTCGAGCGGGGCGTCGCCGTCGACGATCCACTGCGCGACGAGCTTGCCCGCGCCGCCCGAGTTCGCGATGCCGGCCGAGTTGAATCCGGCGCAGACGAAGTAGCCGGCCAGCGCGGGGGCCTCGCCGAGGATGAAGTTGCCGTCGCCGGTGAAGCTCTCGGGGCCGTTCAGCAGCATCCTGACCCGCGCCGTCTCGAGGCAGGGCGTCCGGTGGATCGCGTGGGTCATCAGGATCTCGAACTGGTCCCAGTCCTCGGGCAGCAGCTGGAACTCGAAGCGCTCCGGGATCGGGTCGACGCGCCACGGCTTGGCGACCGGCTCGAAGCCTCCCATCACCAGGCCGCCGACCTCCTCCTTGTAGTAGATGAAGCCGTCCGGGTCGCGCATCACCGGGAGGTCGGGCGTCACGCCGGCGATCGGCTCGGTGACGATGTAGAAATGCTCGGCCGCGTAGAGCGGGACCTCGACGCCGGCGAGCGCGCCGAACGCACGCGCCCACTGGCCGGCGCAGTTGACGACGACCTCGCAGTCGATCGCCTTCGGCTCGCCGTCGACGATCACATCGACGCCGCGCACGCGACCGCCTTGCGTGCGCACCGCGGTGACGCGCGCGCCCTCGACGATCCGTGCGCCGCCGTTGCGGGCGCCACGGGCGAGCGACTGCGTCAGGTCGGTGGGGTTCGCCTTGCCGTCGCCGGGAATCCACACGGCGCCCGCGAGGTCGTCGGTGCGAAGGATCGGCGCGATGCGTCCCGCCTCGGCGGGCGAGATGAACTCGAACGCGATGCCGAAGCTCTTCGCGCGCGCCATCTGGCGCTTCAGCAGCGCGAGGCGCTCGGGCGTCTTCGCGACGTTGAGCGAGCCGCACTGCTTCCAGCCGGTGGCGAGGCCGGTCTCCCGCTCGAGCGTCGAGTACAGCTCGATGCCGTAGCGGCTCATGCGCGTCGCGTTGCGCGTCGCGCGCAATTGCCCGACGAGCCCCGCCGCGTGCCACGTCGTGCCGCACGTGAGCTTGCCCTGCTCGAGCAGCACCACGTCGCGCCAGCCGAGCTCGGTCAGGTGGTACGCGGTCGAGCAGCCGGCGATGCCGCCGCCGACGACGACTGCGCGGGCGTGCGACGGGAGTGGCGGGTTCATGGGTGCGGATTGTGCGGGGGAAGGGCGGCGATGGGCGATAGGCGATGGGCGATAGGAACCGCCCGCCCGAGGCGCCGCTTTCCCCGAGGTTGGTCGTACAGCGCGCCCACGTGACGATGGGACGGATTCCCTATCG
>DASTCK010000129.1:0-3691 GCA_035711225.1 Casimicrobiaceae bacterium | reverse complement strand
TACCTGTGGTCGCCGCAAGCGCTGTGGGCGCTCGTCGCCGCGGCGACCCTCCTGCTGCTGCTGGTGCCCTACGGCTCCCGCGCGGCGCGCGAGGCGCGCCGCCCCGTCGCCGTCGTGACGCTCGCGAACTGCAACGGCTGCCGCCGCTGCTTCGCCGACTGCCCGTACGAGGCGATCGAGATGGTCGCGCGCACCGACGGCCGCCCGCACGCGTTCCAGGCGAGCGTCGACGCCGACCTGTGCGCCGGATGCGGCATCTGCGCCGGCGCGTGCCCGTCGTCGACGCCGTTCCGCTCCGGGACCGAGCTCGTAAGCGGGATCGACCTGCCGCAGAAGCCGATCGGCGCGGCACGTGCGACGCTCGACCGGGAGCTCGCGCGCATCGGCGCCCCGGCCCGCGCCGCCGCCGCGCACCCGCCGCGCATCGTCGTCGTCGGCTGCGACGAGTCGCTCGACGTCGTCGCGCTGCGCTCGCCCGACACCGCGGCGATGACGCTGCTCTGCGCCGCGCAGCTGCCGTCGTCGTTCGTCGAGTACGCGCTGCGAAGCGGCGCCGACGGCGTGCTGGTCACCGGCTGCCGCGAAGGGGATTGCCGCTGGCGGCTCGGGCAGCAATGGGTCGCCGAGCGCTTCGCCGGCGAGCGCGCGCCGCGATTGCGCACGAGCGTGCCGCGCGAGCGGGTTCGCGTCGTCTGGGCGGGTCCCGACGACCGCGCGCGCCTCCTCCGTGCGGCCGACGCTTTCCGCACCGACCTCGCCTCGCTGCCGCCCTCGTCGCGGGCGACGCTCGCCCCGCCGAAGCGCGGGCCGCGCGCGGACCTGCCAGCCGCATGAAGCCGCCGCGATGAAGGCCGATGCGACCGCTCCTGCCCCCGACACAACCGTGTCGCGCGTCGCGCTCGACGTCGCGTTCGGACGCTACGCGCTCGCCGTGCCGCGCGACGGCCGCTCGCGCCTCGCGACCGGCTGGCTCGCGCTCGGCGTCGCCGCGCTCGCGGCGTCCGGGCTGCTCGCGGTGTTCCTCGCGCTCGCGCGCACGCCGGGCGTCAACCGCTTCCTGCCCGCCGGCGATTTCTTCCGCACCGTGCTGGTCGCGCACGTCGACCTGTCGGTGCTGGTGTGGTTCGTCTCGTTCGCGGGCGCGGTGTGGAGCCTGAACAGCACCCCGCGCGCGCTCCCCCTGGGTCGCGTCGCGCTCGCGCTCGCCATCCTGGGATCCGCGGCGATCGCGGTCGCGCCCTTCGTCGACCCTGCCGCGCCGATCATGGCGAACTACATCCCGGTCATCGACGGCCCCGTCTTCAAGGCGGGCCTCGCGCTGTTCGCCGCGGGCGCCACGCTGCTCGTCGCACGGGGACTGTTCGCCTCGCCGCTGGTGGGCGCGCGCCTCGACGGCGCCGGTACGCTGCGCTTCGGCGCGAACGCCGCCATCGTCGCGGGCGCGGTCGCGCTGCTCGCCTTCGCGTGGTCGCTCCTCGCCGTCCCGCGCGACCTCGAGGCGCGCGCGTACTACGAGCTCGCGTTCTGGGGCGGCGGCCACGTGCTCCAGTTCGCGTGGACGCTCTTGCTGCTCGTCGCGTGGCTGCTGCTCGCCGACGCGTCCGGCGTGCGCGTCCCGATCTCGCCGCGCGTCGTCGCGCTGCTGTTCGGCATCCAGCTCGTCGCGGTGTTCGCCACCACGCTCGTCTACCTCGCCTGGGACGTCACGTCGGTCGAGCACCACCGGCTGCAGACCTGGCTCATGCGGCTCGGCGGAGCGCTCGCGATCCCGGTGGTCGCCGCCGCGGTGATCGCCGGCCTCGCCCGGCGGTGGCGCGACGGGCCCGTGCCCGCCGACGCGCGCCCGCTCGTCGCCGCGCTCGTCGTCTCGCTCATCCTGTTCGGCGCGGGCGGCGCGATCGGGTTCGCGATCGAGGGCAGCAACGTCAAGATCCCGGCGCACTACCACGGCGCGATCGTCGGCGTCACGATCGCCCTGATGGGCCTCGCCTACTGGCTGCTGCCGCGCCTCGGGGCGGCGCCGCCGCGACCGCGCCTCGCGGTCTGGCAGGCGACGCTCTACGGCGCGGGACAGCTCATGCACATCGCCGGGCTGCTCTGGTCGGGCGGGTACGGCGTGCAGCGCAAGGTCGCGGGCGGGGAGCAGGTGCTCCGCTCGACCGGCGAGGTCGTCGGCATGGGACTCATGGGCGCGGGCGGGCTCGTCGCGGTCGTCGGCGGGGTGCTGTTCGTCGTCGTCGTCGCGCTGGCCGTGCGCGACCGGCCACGCGCATGAGCCGCGCCGCGACGTCCCGGAACGCGCCGGCCACCAGCGTGCCGCGGGCGGCCCGATGAAGGGCCGCCTCTTCTCGCGACGCCTCGCGCTCGGCGGCGCCGCCGCCGTGTTCCTCGTCATCGTCGCGAGCGCGTGGCTGCGACACACGCAGGCCGGGCTCGGTTGCCCGGACTGGCCCGCATGCTACGGCCGCCTCGCCGACGTCTCGGACATCGCGCCGGTGGGCACCTTCTTCGCGCGCTTCGTGCACCGCCTCGCCGCCTCGACGGCGCTGATCGTCATCGCGATGCTCGCCTTCGTGACGCTCAAGCCGAAGGCCGACTACGCAGCCGAACGTCGCCTCGCGTGGGTCGCGCTCGCGCTCGCCCTTGGCCTCGCGGCGCTCGGCCTCGCGACCGCGGGCTGGCAGGTGCCGGCCGTCACGCTGGGCAACCTGCTCGGCGGCTTCGCGCTGTTCGCGACGCTCGCCGCGCTCGCCGCATGCCTGCGCGATGCCGAGTCGCGTCCTCCGCCCTCGCCTCAGGCGGTCACCGTGCTGGCGGTCGCCCTCGTCGCGACGTTCGCGCACGCGGCGCTCGGCGGGATGATCGGCGCGCAGTTCGCGGCGACGGCGTGCCCGCCCGCGCTGGCGTGTCCCGGCGCCGATCTCGCGACGCTCGCCGGGTCCGGCATCCTCGACCCGGCGCGCCCGCTGACCGTCGTCGACGGCCGTGTGCGTGCCCCCGCCGGCGCGGATGCACTGGTGCTGATGCATCGCTTGACCTCGCTCGCGGTCGTCGCGCTGGCGCTGCTGGCGGCATGGACCGTACGCGCCGACCGGGCCAGGGCTTTCGCGATCGCCGCGTGCGCGGTCGCCGCGTTGGCGCTGGGCGCCGTCGCAACGCTGCGACAGCCCGCACTCGTGGCGACGGTCGGGCACAACGCGATTGCGGCGGCGCTGATCGCCGCGCTCGCCGCCGCGCTCGCGGCGTTCCGCCGCGACGATTGACGATCCCGCGCGCAGCGGGTAGCGTCGCGCGTTTCGCCGATGACGACCGCCGCTCGCGGAGGAAGGATCCGATGTCCGCACGCACGCCCGAGGAATCCCATGCGCTGTTCCAGCGCCATTTCCTTGCCGGCGACATGGACGCGCTGCTCGCGCTCTACGAGCCGGATGCCGTGCTGGTGCCGCAGCCGGGGACGATCGCCCGCGGCCACGCCGCGATCCGCGAGGCGCTCGCGGGCTTCCTCGCGATGAAGGGCACGTTCCGGATGCAGTCGACGAAGGCGATACGTGCCGACGACGTCGCGATCCTGTTCGCGACGTGGACGCTCGACGCGAAGGCGCCCGACGGCAGCCCCATCCATCTCGAAGGCCAGACCGCGGACGTCGTGCGGCGCCACGCGGATGGCCGCTGGCTCCTGGCGATCGACAGC
>DASTCK010000128.1:0-13419 GCA_035711225.1 Casimicrobiaceae bacterium | reverse complement strand
GCTGGGCGCCAAGTCGGTCGACGCCGAGCTGTCGCGCGCTTCGCTCGAGCTCAAGGTGCTGATCGAGCAGATCCGCGAGCAGGTGCAGAACCTGGAGTAGCGGGGTCGCTGCGTCGGCGAGGGGCCCCGCGAAGCGGGGATCGACGACGCGTGCTTGCGATCCCCGCCGCGGCCGACACTCGATGTTTCGCGTCTCCAGCGCTTAGGGAGGCCGCTGCGGGGTCGCTGCGTCGGCGAGGGGCCGGCGATGTGAGGTCGTTGCGTACCCCGACGTCGCCTGCGCCGGCCCCGCGCTCGTCTCGGGTCGCATCCCCGCGCATGGCGCGGGGCCCCTGCTCCGCCTCGACGACCGCCCCGCGAAGCGGGGATCGACGACGCGTGCTTGCGATCCCCGCCGCGGCCGACACTCGACGTTTCGCGTCTCCAGCGCTTCCAGGGAGGCCACCGCCGCGTAGCCGCGCTTCCCTCTGCGCGCAGGCATAATGGCCCCCCGCCTTCGCTGTCGACGCCGATGACGATCACCACCCAGGCCCCGGGCGCATCGGGCTGTCTTTTCGTGATCGCCGCGCCCTCCGGTGGCGGCAAGACGAGCCTCGTCAACTCGCTGCTCGAGAGCGAGCCCGGCATCAAGCTCTCGGTGTCCTACACGACGCGTCCGCCTCGGCCCGGCGAGGACGAGGGCGTCCACTACCACTTCGTGGACGTGCCGCGCTTCATGGCACTCAAGGACGCAGGCGAGTTCCTCGAGCATGCGCACGTCCACGGCAACTGGTACGCGACTTCCGCGTCGTGGCTCGCCGAGCAGGTGCAGCAGGGACGCGACGTGCTGCTGGAGATCGACTGGCAGGGGGCGGCCCAGGTGCGGCGGCTCGTCCCCGGCTCGGTCTTGATCTTCATCCTGCCGCCGTCGATCGCGTCGCTGCGCCAGCGCCTCGAAAAGCGCGGGCAGGACACGGCCGCGGTGATCGAGCAGCGGCTCCACGCGGCGCGCGAGGAACTGAAGCACGCGGGAGAGTTCGATTATGTTATTATGAATCAGGACTTTGCGCGAGCCGTCGACGATCTGTCCGTGATCGTGCGCGCGGCGCGCCTCGCGGCGACGCGGCAGCTGATCCGCCACGCGCGCACGTACTCCGACCTGCTCGACACGACGAGGTAGACACGATGGCCCGCATCACGATCGAGGATTGCCTGGCACGAATCCCCAACCGCTTCGAGCTCACGCTCGCGGCCACCAACCGCGCGCGCCAGATCTCGGCCGGCTCGACGCCGATGCTCGACGCCGACCGCGACAAGCCGACGGTGATCGCGCTGCGCGAGGTCGCGGCCGGCAAGGTCGGCATCGAGATGCTGCACAAGACGCCGCCGACGCCCGCGCTGCCGGGGTAACGCTCCGCCGCCCGGGCATGTCGGAGATCGGCGAGTTCACCCGGCACCTCGGCCACTACCTCGGCCAGCCCGACGTCGCGCTGGTCGAGCGCGCGTTCGATTTCTCCGAGTCCGCCCACCGCGGCCAGTTCCGCAAGTCGGGCGAACCCTACATCACGCACCCGCTGGCGGTCGCCAGCATCCTGTCGCAGTGGCGCCTCGACGCGCAGGGGCTCGCCGCCGCGCTGCTGCACGACGTGATGGAGGACACCACCGTCACGAAGACCGAGATCGAGACCACGTTCGGCAAGCCGGTCGCCGACATGGTCGACGGCGTCTCGAAGCTCGACCAGATCGCCTTCGACACGCGCGAGGAGGCGCAGGCCGAGAGCTTCCGCAAGATGCTGCTCGCGATGGCGCGCGACGTGCGCGTCATCCTGATCAAGCTCGCCGACCGGCTGCACAACATGCGCACGCTCGACGCGATGGCGCCGGTGCACCGCAAGCGCATCGCGCGCGAGACGCTCGACATCTACGCGCCGATCGCCAACCGCCTCGGCCTCAACGCGCTGTACCTCGAGCTGCAGGACCTCTCGTTCAAGCAGCTCCACCCGATGCGCTACCGGATCCTCGCCGCCGCGATCAAGGCGGCGCGCGGCAACCGGCGCGAGGTGATGAACCGGCTGATCGACTCGATCCGCCAGGGCCTCGCCGTCACGGGCATCGAGGCGACCGTCACCGGCCGCGAGAAGACGATCTACTCGGTCTACAAGAAGATGCGCGAGAAGCGCTACACGTTCTCGCAGGTGTTCGACATCTACGGCGTGCGCGTGCTGTGCGCCGACAAGGCGCGCTGCTACGAGGCGATGGGCGTGCTGCACGAGCTCTACAAGCCGATCCCGGGCAAGTTCAAGGACTACGTCGCGATCCCGAAGGCCAACGGCTACCAGTCGCTGCACACGACGCTGTTCGGCCCGTTCGGCACGCCGCTCGAGGCGCAGATCCGCACACACGACATGAACCGCGTCGCCGAGGCCGGCGTCGCGGCGCACTGGCTCTACAAGTCCGGCGGGGCGATCGACCTCGAGGAGGCGCAGCGCGAGACCACCAAGTGGCTCCAGAGCCTTCTCGAGATCCAGAGCGAGTCGCGCGACAGCAAGGAGTTCCTCGAGCACGTCAAGGGCGACCTCTTCCCCGAGGAGATCTACGTCTTCACGCCGAAGGGCAAGATCATGGCGCTGCCGCGCGGCGCGACCGCGGTCGACTTCGCGTACGGCGTCCACACGGACATCGGCCACCACTGCGTCGCCGCGCGCATCAACTACGAGCTGCTGCCGCTGCGCACCGAGCTCAAGAACGGCGACCACGTCGAGATCCTCACCGCCCCGACGGCGCGGCCGAACCCGTCGTGGCTCGCCTTCGTCGCGACCGGCAAGGCGCGCTCGCGCATCCGCCACTTCCTGAAGGGGCTGCAGCAGAAGGAGTCGGCGGCGCTGGGCGAGCGGCTCCTGGCGCAGGCGCTGTCCACGCTCAAGGTCGATCCGGAGTCGATCAGCTGGGACCGCTGGGAGTCGCTCGCGAAGGAGTACGGCGCGAAGAGCCAGCTCGACATCCTGGCCGACATCGGGCTCGGCAAGCGGCTGTCGTTCGTCGTCGCGCAGGCACTGACGCGGGGCGGCGTGAAGAGCGACGCCGAGGCGACGCCCGCGCCGGCGAAAGCGGGCGCGCTCACGCTGCGCGGCGTCGAGGGCGTGGCGATCATGTACGCGAAGTGCTGCCGGCCGATCCCGGGCGACGCGGTCGTCGGCCAGTTCCGCCGCGGGCAGGGACTCACCGTGCACGTGCGCGACTGCCCGTCGCTCAGACGCCAGCGCATCGACCAGGGCGAGATCGTCGACGTCGAATGGTCGTCCGACGTGCAGGGCGTGTTCGACGCGGGCATCCGCCTGGTCGTCTCGGACCGTCGCGGGCTCCTCGCCGACCTGGCGACCGCGATCGCCGACGCCGACGCGAACATCGACACCGTGTCGATGGAGCGCCCCGACGGCGGCAACGTGATCGCGATGTTCTTCGGCGTCCAGGTGCGCGGCCGCCAGCACCTGGCCCAGGTGATGCGCGCGATGCGCCGCGTGCCCGACGTCAAGCGGCTCGGCCGGGCGCGAACCTGAGTAGACCGGTGGAACCGGGGTCGGACCCTTCTCGAAAGTCGAGCAGAGTCTGACCCCAGCCTAGCGGCGCGCGGTCCGAGGAGCGAAAGACGCGATCGTCACCACGACGGCTCGCGGTCCGGCGACGCGCTGATCTTGTGGATCGTCAGGTCGGCGCCGTTGTATTCCTCCTCCGGATCGAGTCGCAGCCCGACCATCGCCTTCAGCGCCCCGTAGACGATCGCGCCGCCCGCGCAGGCGACCGCCACGCCGAGCAGCGTGCCCGCGAGCTGCGCGCCGAACGCGACGCCGCCCAGGCCGCCCAGCGCCTTGGCGCCGAAGATCCCGCAGGCGATGCCGCCCCAGGCACCGCACAGGCCGTGCAGCGGCCACACGCCGAGCACGTCGTCGATCTTCCAGCGGTTCTGCGTCAGCGTGAAGAGCGACACGAACAGCGCGCCTGCCACGACCCCGGTCACGAGCGCGCCGATCGGGTGCATGACGTCCGACCCCGCGCAGATCGCGACGAGGCCCGCCAGCGGGCCGTTGTGCACGAATCCCGGGTCGTTGCGGCCGAGCACGAACGCCGCGATCGTGCCGCCGGACATCGCGAGCAGCGAGTTCACGGCGACCAGCCCCGAGATCTTGTCGAGCGTCTGCGCGCTCATCACGTTGAACCCGAACCAGCCGACCGACAGGATCCACGCGCCGAGCGCGAGGAACGGAATCGACGACGGCGGATGCGCCGAGACGCCACCCTCGCGCGAGTAGCGGCCGCGGCGCGCGCCGAGCAGCAGCACGGCCATGAGGCCGATCCATCCGCCCATCGCATGCACGACGATGCTGCCGGCGAAGTCGTGGAACTCCTCGCCGAACGCGCCCTTGATCCACGCCTGCACGCCGAAGTGCTGGTTCCACGCGATCCCCTCGAAGAACGGGTACAGGAAGCCGACGAGCAGGAACGTCGCGGCGAGCTGCGGGCCGAAGCGCGCACGCTCGGCGATGCCGCCCGAGACGATCGCAGGGATCGCCGCGGCGAAGGTCAGCAGGAAGAAGAACTTGACGAGCTCGTAGCCGTTCTTCTGCGCGAGCGCCTCGGCGCCGGAGAAGAACTGCACGCCGTACGCGATCGCGTAGCCGATGAAGAAATACGCGACCGTCGATACCGAGAAGTCGACCAGGATCTTGACCAGCGCGTTGACCTGGTTCTTCTTGCGCACGGTCCCGAGCTCGAGGAACGCGAAGCCCGCGTGCATCGCGAGCACGAGGATCGCGCCGAGCAGGATGAACAGCGTGTCGGTCCCGGATTTCAAGGCGTCCATGGAGCTCCCCTGGCGATGGTTGGTGTCGGGAGTCGCGACGTTCCCCGCGCTCCGGCCCGTTGTGCCGGGATGATCGCCCAAAACGGTGCATGGCGGCGCGCCACCCGCCGGAACGCTGCGCGCGTCGAGGCGACAAGGGAGCGCGGCGCAGCTTGCCTCAGCCGGTTCGCCCGCGACTCCCGGCGTGTGCCGGCCACCAGGCGATCCGGCCGCGGGCGCGCCTTCGCGCGCCGAGCAGGACCGCGAGTGCGCCCAGCACCCCGGCCAGGGCGGAGAGGCCCGGCACCGGGATCCATGGGCCGCTCACCGGCTCACTAGCCGTCGCAGCACGACGTTGTTGCCGTCGCACCGGCCCAGGGGATCGACAACCAGTTGCCGGCCCGGAACGACGTCGCGGTGCGGGAAGGCCCGCCCGGCGACCCGAGGCCGATCGTCAGCGGAACATGCCTCGCGGGATGAATCCTCCGCTGCGGGATGTCGACGGTTCCGGTGAACGCGGGCGCATCGCCCGTCGTCGAGAGCGCGTTCGGTGCAGGCGAGGGCCACGGCGCGCAGAATGGCGACCCTCCGCGCCGGAATGGCCCGCAGGAGTGTCTCGGGCGGCGCGCGCGCGAGCCAACGATGCCGCCCCGGGCTCCCGCGCGGGGCGATCAGCCCTGCTTGGCGTCGAGCAGCTGCTTCAGCTCACCGCTCGCGTACATCTCGCGCATGATGTCGCAGCCGCCGACGAACTCGCCGTCGACGTAGAGCTGCGGGATCGTCGGCCAGTTCGCGTACTCCTTGATGCCCTGGCGGATCGCGTCGTCGGCGAGCACGTTGACGCTGAAGAAGTCGTTCACGCCGCACCGCCTGAGGATCTCGGTCGCCGTGGCCGAGAAGCCGCATTGCGGGAACTGCGGGGTGCCCTTCATGTAGAGCACCACGCGGTGCCCGGTGACCTGGTCGTGGATCGTGTCCTTGACGCTCATGGGGTCTCTCCCGTCGTCGAACCCGGAATTCTACCAACTCGCGCCGGCGCCAGCAGAGCAGGGCTTGCGCCTCACTCCTTGACCGCACCCGTCAGTCCGGAGACGTAGTACTCGACGAAGAACGAGTAGAGGATCGCGACCGGCAGCGAGCCCAGCAGCGCGCCCGCCATCAGCGAGCCCCAGTGGTAGACGTCGCCTTCGACCAGCTCGGTGATGACGCCGACGGGCACGGTCTTCACCTCGGAGGACGAGATGAACGTGAGGGCGTAGATGAACTCGTTCCACGACAGCGTGAAAGCGAAGATGCCCGCCGAGATGAGCCCCGGCACCGCGAGCGGCAGCACGATGCGCCACAGGATCTGCCAGCGCGTGGCCCCGTCGATCAGCGCGCACTCCTCGAGCTCGTAGGGGATGCTCTTGAAGTAGCCCATCAGCAGCCAGGTGCAGAACGGAATCAGGAACGTCGGGTAGGTGAGGATCAGCGCGAGCCGCGTGTCGAACAGCCCGAAGTTGAACACCATCGTCGCGAGCGGGATGAACAGGATCGACGGCGGCACGAGGTAGGCGAGGAAGATCGCCATGCCGACGTAGCGCGAGCCGCGGAAGCGCAGCCGCTCGATCGAGTAGGCCGCGAGCACGCTGCACACGAGCGACAGCGCAGTCGACACGACCGACACGAGCATCGTGTTCCACAGCCAGTCGGGATAGGCCGTGTCGAACAGGAGCTTCTTGACGTGCGCGAGTGTCGGGTTCACGACCCAGAACGGGTTGCCTTCACGCGACAGCAGCTCCTCGTTGGGCTTGAGCGTGGTGATCACCATCCAGTAGAACGGGAACAGCAGCACGAACAGGAACACCGACAGCGGCAGCCACACCTTGACGAGGCGGTTGCGCCTCGTCTCGAGGTAGCCCATCCCGGTGCTGTCGGTCGTCGCGGGGGTCGCGCTCATCGGGGGCTCAGCGGTCCGACCCGCCCTGCTGCCACTTGCGGCGCTGCAGGCCGAAGTACGAGAACAGGATCGCCGCCACGAGGAACGGCACCATCGCGGTCGCGAGCGCGGCGCCCTCCCCCAGCGCGCCGCCGGAGATCGCGCGCTGGAACGACAGCGTCGCCATCAGGTGCGTCGCGTTGAGCGGTCCCCCGCGGGTCAGCACGTAGATGAGCTGGAAGTCGGTGAACGTGAACAGCACCGAGAACGTCATGACGACCGCGATGATCGGCGTCAGCAGCGGCAGCGTCACGTGGCGGAAGCGCTGCCAGCCCGAGGCCCCGTCCAGCGCGGCCGCCTCGTAGAGCGACGGCGAGATCGTCTGCAGGCCGGCGAGCAGGGTGATCGCGATGAAGGGTACGCCGCGCCACACGTTGGCCGCGATGGTCGAGAAGCGCGCGTTCCACGGGTCGCCGAGGAAGTCGATGTAGCGGTCGATGAGGCCCATCCGGTGCAGCGTCCAGCTGATGACCGAGAATTGCGCGTCGTAGATCCACCAGAACGCGATCGCCGACAACGCGGTGGGGACGATGAACGGCAACAGGACGATGGCGCGGAAGAACGCCTTGAACGGCAGGTGCTGGTTCAGCAGCACCGCGAGCCAAAGCCCGAGCACGAACTTCAGCGCGCTCGCGACCACCGTGTAGAAGAACGTGTTGAACAGCGACAGCAGCGCCACCGAGTCGCCGGCGAGGAAGCGGAAGTTGTCGAGGCCGACGAACTCGCCGGCGCGGCCGATCTTGACGTCGGTGAAGCCGAGCCAGGTGCCGAGCCCGAGCGGATAGGTCAGGAACAGCAACAGCAGCAGCGCTGCCGGCAGCAGGAACAGGAGCCCAAGGACGTTGCGATTGTCGAGGATGCGGTCCACGGGGGGGTGCCTCGGCGCCCGGCGCATCGCGCCGGGCACCTCGCCGATGCTAGCCGGGATCAGCCCCGGGCGCGCTTCACCGCGCGCTTGACGGCGCGCTTGACCGCCCCGGCCGCCTTGCGGGCGCGCGATACGGCCTTGCGGGCGACCTTGCGCGTCGAGCGCTTCGCCGACGTCTTGCGCGCCGTGCGCTTCGCGGGCCGCTTGGCCGCGGACTTCTTCGCGGCCTTGCGCCGGGTCGTCTTCTTCGCGGCCTTCTTCTTCGCCGCCTTCCGCTCGGCGCCGCTTCCGCGCTTGATGTCCATCGCGTGAGCGCGGGAGTACTGCTGGATGTCCTTGAACTGGCCCTTGCGGTTGCGGACCGCGTAGAGCTTCTTGCCCTTGCTGCTGCGCATTACCGTGCGCTTGACCATGCGACCTCCTGTCTGGGAACTCGGGTCACGTCCCCCGGACGCCTCGCCGGGGCCCTTGGCCGGTTGTGATGGCGCGCCCGCGTCGGCCTCGCTGGCGAGCTGCGAAGGGAAGTCCGGATCGTTGTCCCGAATCCTCCCATCTTCGTTGTTGGCGAACGGAGCGGCACGAACGCCGCTCGAATTCGCCGGGACATCCGGTGCGGCGATGCCGCATCCGGCTATCGCCTAGACCTTGTAGTAACGCTCGGCCCGCTTCTGCGCCCGCTCCGCCGCCTCCTTGGGCGACTTCGACCCGGACACCGCCTCGGCGACCATGTTGACGACGATGAAGTCCGCGAGCGCGCCCGCCGACGCGTAGCCCATCTTTCCCGCGTAGCCCGACGGCAGCATGATCTTCATCGAGTCGCGGTAGGGCACCGACTTCGGGTCCGACCACACCGGGTGCTTCTCGTACACGGTGAGCGCCGGCGTCACGTAGCCGATCGACGCGGTGAGCCACGGGCTGACCTGCTCCTCCTCCATCATGAAGCGGAGGAACTCCTTCGCCGCCTTCGGGTACTTCGAGTACCGGAAGATCATCTGGTTGAAGAACAGGTTGAACTCGGTCGGCCGCCCGATCGGGCCGATCGGGAAGTTCGCGTGGTTGATGTCGGCGGTCATCTCCTTGATCTTCGCGTCGGTCGAGTTCTTCGCCGCGTAGTAGACCGAGATGCCGTTGGCCGTGATGCCGAGCTGGCCGTCGAGGAAAGCCTTGTTGTTGTTCGGGTCGAGCCACGACAGCGTGCCGGGCACGAACGTGTTGTAGAGCTCGCGGCCGTACTCGAGCGCCTTGACCGTCTCGGGACTGTCGATGACGACCTCGTTCTTCTCGTTGACGAGCTTGCCGCCGTGCGACCACACGAGCCAGTGCGTCCAGGTGTTGCCGTCGCCGGTCGCGTTGCCGAGCGCGAAGCCGCCGGGCATGCCCTTGTCCTTCAGCGCCTTCATCAGGTTGAGGAAGCCGCCTGTGTCCTTCGGCACGCTCGTGAAGCCGGCGGCCTTGATCGCGCTCTCGCGGTAGACGAGCGCATTGCCCGCGCAGCCGAGCGGCACGCCGATCCACTTCCTTCCATCCGGCTTCAGGTACTGGTTGCACACCGGGTACCAGCCGCCGTACTTCTTGCCGAGGTACTCGGCGACGTCGGTCACGTCGACGAGCTTGTCCGGATACAGGTTGGCATCGTCGTTGGTCGACAGGATGATGTCCGGGCCAGCGCCGGTGTTCGCGGCGACGGCCGCCTTCGGCCGCACGTCCTCCCAGCCCTCGTGGTCGACCCGCACCTCGATGCCGTACTTCTCGCTGAACTTCTTGACGTTCGCCATGTAGGCGTCTTCGTCGCCCTGCACGAAGCGCTTCCAGCGCAGCACACGCAGCTTCGCGCCCTTCTCCGGCGCGTTGCTCCATTGCGCGTGCGCCTTGCTCGTCCACACGTACGGCCCGACGCCGGCCGCGGCGGCCGCGACGGCGGAGGTCTTCAGGAAGTCACGGCGCTTGAATTGGCTCATGCTGGTCACTCCTCCTCGTGGTTGGGTCGACGTCTACATCGGACGGCCCGGGACCGCGAGGCGCGCGCCCGAGCCGGCATCGAAAACGTGGGCGCGGCCCGCGTCGGGCCGGAGGCCCACGCGGTCGCCCGCCCGGCATGCGACGCGGTCGCGCAGCACGGCGATCACGTCGTGCCCGCCGACGCGGCAGACCACCTGGGTGTCCGCGCCGGTCGGCTCGACGACGACGACGTCGCCAGGCATCCCGCTCGCCGGTTCGACGAGCGCGAGGTGCTCGGGGCGGATGCCGTAGAGCACTTCGCGGCCATCGTCGATCGCGCCGGCCGCGTCGACCTCGCCGCCCGCCGCGAGCGCGACGCGCGTGTGGCCGTCGCTGCGGCGCACGACGCCGGCCAGCATGTTCATCGCCGGCGACCCGATGAAGCCCGCGACGAACGTGTTCACCGGACGGTCGTAGAGCTCGAGCGGGGCGCCGGTCTGCTCGACGAGGCCGTCGCGCATGACGACGATCTTGTCGGCCATCGTCATCGCCTCGATCTGGTCGTGCGTGACGTAGATCGACGTCGTCTTCAGGCGCTGGTGCAGCTCCTTGATCTCGGTTCGCATCGCGACGCGCAGCTTGGCGTCGAGGTTCGACAGCGGCTCGTCGAACAGGAACACCTGCGGGTCGCGCACGATCGCGCGTCCCATCGCCACGCGCTGGCGCTGTCCGCCGGAGAGCTGGCGCGGGTAGCGGTCGAGGAGCTCGCCGAGGCCGAGGATGCCCGCGGCGCGGTCGACGTGGCGCGCGATCTCGTCGCGGGGCGTCTTCGCGAGCATCAGCGCGAACGACATGTTGTCGCGCACCGTCATGTGCGGGTAGAGCGCGTAGTTCTGGAACACCATCGCGACGTCGCGCGCCTTCGGCGGCACGCGGTTGACGACGGTGTCGCCGATGCGGATCTCGCCCGCGGAGATCTCCTCCAGGCCGGCGATCATGCGCAGGAGCGTCGACTTGCCGCAGCCGGACGGGCCGACCAGCACGCAGAACTCGCCGTCGGCGATGGCGACGTCGACGCCGCGGATGACGTGCGTCGCGCCGAAATGCTTGTGCACGGACGCGATGCCCACCGCGGCCATGGTGCTCCTCCGTGCCCGTCGTTCGTCGTCGCGCCGCGGGCCCCGGGCGAGGCGCGCGGCGTCGGAAAGCGGAGCTAGGGCTTGCGCGTGCCCGCGGTCACGACGTAGTCGGGGCGCCCGGTCGCGAGCCAGGTGACGAGGTTCTGCGCGGCCTTGCGGCGCAGTTCCTTCTCCGACTCGACCGAATAGAACGCCGCATGCGGGGTCAGGATAACACGAGGATGCGACACCAGACGCGAGCCCGCGGGCACCGGCTCGACCGGCAGCACGTCGAGCGCGAGGCCGGCGAGCGTGCCGCGGTCGAGCGCCGCGACGGCCGCGTCGACGTCGAGCACGGCGCCGCGCGCCGTGTTCACGAGGTAGGACCCCGGGCGCATCGCCGCGAGGACGCCAGCGCCGATCATGCCTCGCGTCTCGTCGTTGAGCGGGACGTGCAACGTGACGATGTCAGCCTGCGCGAACAGGTCGGCGAGCGACGCGCGCTCGACGTAGGCGGGGAAGTCGCCGTCGATCAGGTACGGGTCGCAGGCGACGACGCGCCTGAACAGGTTGCGCGACACGTGCGCCATGCGCTTGCCGATGCGGCCGAGCCCGACGATGCCGAGCGTGAGCTCGGATGCTCGCTTGATCGGCCCGGCGGTCGTGTAGTGCCAGTTGCCGCCGGTGACGTCCCGGTGCCAGCGGACGACGTTGCGCACGAGCGCCAGCGCGAGGGCGAGCGCGTGCGTGGCGACCTCGCCGACGCCGTAGTCCGGCGAGTTGGCGACCCATACGCCATGCCTCGCGCAGGCCTGCGTGTCGATCGTGTCGAAGCCCGCGCCGATGCGGCTCACGATCCCGAGGCCGGGCAGCGCCGCGACGACTCGCTCGGTGATCGGCGCGTACTGCAGCAGGACGCCGCGCGCGCGCTTCGCCGCGCGGATCACGTCGTCCTCGGACTTGCACTGCGCGACGTCGAGCTCGATGCCGTTCCGGGCGAAGAGGTCGCGCTCGAGCGAGATGTCGTGGTAGTCGTGATCGGCGAAAAGAATCGTGGACATCGATCGAGGGGTCGCGCGGGACGCCGCATCTTGCCGACGGCCTGTGGGACGGTCAAGTGGCCTGACCGCCTCGTGGAACCGGGGCCGGAGACGCTCGTCGGCGTGGAACGATCCAGTGGGGACGAGTCGCGCGAGGGGAGCGCCGTCACCGGGTCGGGACAGCCCACGGCCGCCATGCAAGAATCCGCTCACCCGGGCGACGCGCCGAGAGCGACGATGAAACCTTCCCTGCTCAGCACCACGATCGCCGGCAGCCTCCCGAAGCCCGCCTGGCTGGCCGAGCCCCGCAAGCTGTGGGCCCCGTGGCGGCTCGAAGGCGAGGCGCTCGCCGAGGGCAAGCGCGACGCCGTGCGGCTGGTGCTGCGCGACCAGGAGCGTGCCGGCATCGACATCGTCACCGATGGCGAGCAGACGCGCCGCCATTTCGTGACCACGTTCATCGAGCAGCTCGACGGCGTCGACTTCGCCAACCGACGGACCGTGCGCATCCGCAACCGCTACGACGCGGACGTGCCGGTGGTCGTGGGCGCCGTGGCGCGCCGCGGGCCGGTGTTCGTGGACGACGCGCGCTTCCTGCGCGGCGCCACCGAGCGGCGCGTCAAGGTGACGCTGCCCGGGCCCATGACGATGGTCGACACGCTCTACGACGCGCACTACCGTTCCCGCGAGAAGCTCGCGTGGGCGTTCGCGGAGATCCTGAACGCCGAGGCGCGCGAGATCGCCGCGACCGGCGTCGACGTGATCCAGTTCGACGAGCCGGCGTTCAACGTGTTCTTCGACGAAGTGCGCGACTGGGGCATCCGGACGCTCGAGCGCGCCGCCGAGGGCCTCGGGTGCACGACCGCCGTGCACATCTGCTACGGCTACGGCATCCAGGCGAACATCGACTGGAAGAAGTCGCTGGGCGGCGAGTGGCGGCAGTACGAGCAGACCTTCCCGCTCCTCGCCGCTTCCGCGATCGACCAGGTCTCGCTCGAGTGCGCGAACTCGCACGTGCCGATCGACCTGATCGGGCTGCTGCGCGGCAAGGACGTGCTGGTGGGGGCGATCGACGTCGCCGACCCCCGCGTCGAGTCGGCGGAGGACGTCGCCCGGGTCCTTCGATCCGCGCTGCGGTTCGTCGCTCCGGACCAGCTCTACCCGTGCACCAATTGCGGGATGGTCCCGCTCGCCCGCGAGGTGGCCCGCGCCAAGCTGGAGGCGCTCGGGGCCGGCGCCGCCCTCGTCCGGGCCGAGTTGGCCGGATAGACGCTCGGGCTACCCGAGGGCGCGCCAGGTGGCTCGCCTCGCCCCGGGCCGCGGCCCCCCTCTCCTGGTCCGGGTCCTCCCCGGGGGATCCCGACGCGTTGACAGGGGCAAAATCGTCTACAATACCGGCCGTTTTTGATTCAAGTGCGAAAGCGCACGCGGTTCCGCGCCCGCTCGACGTCCTTGAGATCGAGACACCGGCCGGGCGGCTTCCCGGAACACGACGACTCAAGGAACGACAGATATGCCTACCGGAACCGTCAAGTGGTTCAACGATGCCAAGGGCTTCGGCTTCATCACGCCTGACGGCGGCGGCGAAGACCTCTTCGCACATTTCTCGGCCATCAACATGCCGGGCTTCAAGACCCTGAAGGAAGGGCAGAAGGTCCAGT
>DASTCK010000127.1:0-3275 GCA_035711225.1 Casimicrobiaceae bacterium | reverse complement strand
CAGCGCGAGCTGGGGCAGCGCGTCCTTCCGGAGACCGCGGAAGAACTGCGGCCCCACCTTGTAGCCGGTGGCGAAGAGGAACAGGTCGAAGAAGACGTTCTTGACGACGGGCGACACCTTGATGTCGAGCTGCCCGATCAGCACCCCGGCCAGCAAGGTCCCCACCACGATCCCGAGGCTGAAGCTGCCGAACTTGAAGCGGCCGATCGTGAAGCCGATCGCCAGCGTCAGGAAGACGGCCAGCTCGGGGTTGTTTCGCAGTGCCGCTACGAAGTAGTCCACGTACCGCCCCCACGCATGTGGCCCCGCGCGCGAAGCGCCGGGAAGGAGCCCGAACGCGCCCGTGGCGGGCCGCGATGTCGTCGCGACCCGCCACGGCGCCGACCGTCACTGCGACAGCGTCATCGCGAAGTAGCCGAACACCGTGAGCAGCACGCCGGACACCGCATAGCCGACCGGGAAGCCGATCCACGGCACCGAGCTGTTGATCTCCTTCGCGGCCTCGCGCGCCGGGCCTGAGTGCGAACGCGCTCCCGCGACGCCACCCATCAGGACCGCCGGGTTGATCTTCATCCAGTGGTAGCCGATCGCCCAGACGAGGATCGGCGGGATCGTCGTGCAGATGAAGCCCGCGATGAAGATGTAGAGCGCCACCTTGCCGGTCAGCTGCGAGATCAGGCCCGCGCCGGCATTGATGCCGACGATGGCGATGAACACGACCAGCCCGAGGTCCTCGAGGATGTTGCGCGCGGCGTTGGGCGTGTTGCCGAAGAAGCGCAGGCGCGACACCGCCGACGACACGATGATGCCCGACACCAGGAGCCCGCCTGCGTTGCCGAGACCGACCTTGGAGCCCGCGATCGGAAACGCGATCGCCCCGATCAGCAGCCCGAGGATCATGCCGAGCGACAGCGTCAGCAGGTCGGTGGCGGTGCTGGGGCGCGCGACGCGTCCCATCATCGCCGCGAACTTGTCCACGGCGGACTTCATGCCCGCGACGAACAGCACGTCGAAGCGCTCGAGCTTCGTGGTGAGCCCCATCGGGATCGTCACGCCGCCGCGCTCGATGTGGTGCAGCGCCACCTGGCCTGCGAACTCGGTGTTGCGGAACTCCTGCAACTCCTTGCCCTCCATCGCCTTGTTGGTGACCAGGATCTCGGCCTGGTCGACCGGCACGTTCAGCACCTTCGAATCGGCCACCTCGGGACCGACGAGGCCCATGTTCGAGGTCATCGCCTCCAGCCGTCCGCCGAGCGCGATGACGTCGCCCTTCTGGAGCACCAGGTCGTCCGGTGCGCCGAGGCGCTCCTCGCCGCGCCCCACGTTGACCACCTTGTACTGCGGATTGGCCTTGAGGAACTGGCCGACGGATTTCCCGATCACCGCGTCGTTGGTGAGCCGGTAGGCGCGGAGCGCGAGCGGACGGTAGCCGGTCAGCCCGGCGTCGTCGACGTTCGGGACGCCCTTCTCTTCCTCGTACTTCTTGGCGGCCGCCTTCGCATCGACGCCCCACCAGCGCGGCAGGTACTTGCAGATCAGGATGATGCCGACCGTTCCCCAGATGTAGGTCAGGCCGTAGGCGAGCGCGATCATGCCGCTCACCTGCTCGAAGGTCTGTCCCTCGGGAAGCTTGAACACGCCCTGCCTGACCGCTTCCTCGGCCGAGCCGATCGCCGCGGACATCGTCATCGAGCCCGCGAGGATGCCGCCTGCCGCGCCCGCCGGCAGCGAGAACAGCTTGGAGAAGAGGACGGCGCCGAGGAGCCCGAGGACCGAGCAGAAGATCGCGAGGACCGTGAACTTGAGGCCGTCGCCCTTCAGGCTGTTGATGAACGACGGCCCGACGCGCAGGCCCACGCCGTACATGAACAGGTAGTAGAAGAGGGACTTCGCGAAGTTGTCGATCCCCATCTTGATGCCGTAGGTCGATGCCCACGCCGACAACGCGGCGCCGACGATGATGGCGGAAGCCACCATGCCGAGGCCGTAGCCCTTGACGGTGACCTTGCCGAGCAGCACGGCGCCCGCCACCACCAGGAACAGCAGGACGAACGGGTTAGCGGCCAGCCACTGAAGCAGTGCTTCCATGAGCTTTCTCCCTTGCTTGGATCGGCATGCGTCCGCCGCTCGTCACGGCCGCGGAAAGTCGTAGTTCACGATGACACGGAAGTCCTTGAGCGTCGGATCGCCTCCGCCGCGCTGGTCGACCTGGGCGTAGCGCACCCGGAACGACAGCCCGCGCAGCGGTCCGGCCTTGTCCGGCGTCCATTGCAGGTTGAGGTCGAGCTCGTCCTCGTTGTAGGCGGGAGCCACGACGCCGGCGCCGTGCACGTACAGCACGTAGGCGGACACGCCCTTCGCGCCGAGGCCGGAGAAGTCGTAAGCCGCCTTGACGAGCGTCGCGGACTCGCCGGCGCGGAAGAAGTCCTCGACTTGCACGCTCGTGTAGCCCGGATGCCCGCCCCAGGGGCTGCGCATCGCGGTGCCCTTCGAGGTATCGGTATAGGCGAGCGTGAACGACGCCGGACCGAAGCCCAAGTCGGCCTTGACGCCCCACTGGTGGCCGGAGAATTCCGCGCCGGTCAGCAGGTTGTCGCCGGTGCTGCGCTGGTCGGAGAACTGGGCCGAAAGCTTGAGCTTGGCGGCACCGGGAATCGGCACCGCGTACGAGCCTTCGGCGTAGAAGATGTTGATGATGTCGTCCGAGTAGTAGTCGATCGCGCCGAACGAGAGGCCGCCCTGCTTGACGTTCGCGCCGGCCGCGTACACGCCGCGGTCCACGCTCGCGCCGGCGTCGCGGGACATCCAGACGAACTGGTCGTCGTTGCGCTCCTTGATCTTCGAGAAGTACCCGCCGCCGAAGCGCCATTCCGGCGCACCGTCCTTCCCGCCGGCGGTCCCGTACACGGTGGCTGCCTCGAACGTGTTCGGTGTCATCCGCGAGTCGTTGCGGTTGATGTAGGGCGTGTCATACGCCTTGCGGCCGATCGCCGCGAAGATCCGGTCAGCGAGCTTGAACTCGCCGTAGATCTGGCCGAGCACCGTGTAGCCGTCCTGGCCGGGGGCGAGCAGCAGCGTGCCGTCGTGGTCCTCGGGCGCGTAGAGCGGCTGCGACGTGTAGACGACCGCACCGATGCGGAGCAGGTCGGCGAGGTAGCCGGAGGTGAAGCTCAGGGAGCCGCCGATCGCCCAGGCCTCGCTGCGGCTGTCGTCGAACTTCTCGCGGTCGAGGTAGTAGGTCCGCAGCTGCAGGCCCCACTTGGCGTCGTGAAAGA
>DASTCK010000126.1:0-4741 GCA_035711225.1 Casimicrobiaceae bacterium | reverse complement strand
CAGCTCCTCCGCTACAGCCGCCACCTGCTGCTCGACGCCCTCGGGCCGGACGCGCAGGAACGCTTCGCGAAGGCGCACGCGCTGGTCGTCGGCGTCGGGGGCCTCGGCAACCCGGCGTCGCAGTTCCTCGCGAGCGCCGGCGTCGGGACGATCACGCTCGTCGACGCGGACCGCGTCGACCTCACCAACCTGCAGCGTCAGATCCTGTTCTCGATGGGCGACGTCGGCGCGCCGAAAGTGGCCGCCGCCGCACGACGCCTCGCGGCGATCAATCCCGAGCCGCACTACGTGGCCATCGAAGAGCGCGTCGGCGGCGACGAGCTCGCCGCGCTCGTCGCGGCGGCCCATGTCGTGCTCGACTGCACCGACAACTTCGCCACCCGCCACGCGATCAACCGCGCGAGCGTCGCGGCGCGCGTCCCGCTGGTCTCGGGCGCGGCGATCCGCTTCGACGGGCAGGTCGCCGTGTTCGACCCGCGCGATCCCGCGTCGCCGTGCTACCACTGCCTGTTCGGCGAGGGCGAGGAGCTCGAGGAGACGCGCTGCGCGACGATGGGCGTGTTCGCGCCGCTCGTGGGCATCGTCGGGGCAACCCAGGCGGGCGAGGCGCTGAAGCTCCTCGCCGACGTCGGGACGACGCTCGCCGGCCGGCTCCTCCTCTACGACGCGCTCGCCTCGAGCTGGCGCGAGATGAAGGTGCCGCGCGACCCGGCGTGCGCGGTGTGCGGAGGGCGGGCATGAGCATCCTTCGATCGCGCGGGTGGGCACTGGCCGCGATCGTCGCGACGTCCACGGCGCTCGCGCAGGCGCCTTCCCCCGACACGCTTCCCGACGCGGACTGGCGCGCGATCCGCACGGTGGTCGAAGCGCAGCGCGAGGCGCTCGTCGCCGGCAACGCCGAGCGCGCCTTCGGCTATGCGTCGCGGGGCATCCGCGAGCAGTTCGGCGACGCCCCTGCGTTTTTCGCCATGGTGCTCGAGTCGTACGCCGCGCTCGTCGAGGCGCGCGAGGCGACGCTGCTCGATGGCGCCGTGATCGGGGGGCGCGTCATCCAGCCGATGCGCCTCGTGCTGCCGGACAACACCGTGCTGATCGCGCTCTACACGATGGTGCGGGCGCGCGGCGGCGGCTGGCGGATCGGCGGGTGCATCCTCGCGCCGTCGACGCTGAAGGCGGTTTGAGCGACCCGGCCAGCGGCAGTCGGGTTCGACCGGCGCACCGCCGGAATCGTCGCGACCGCGGCGCCGGCGCTCATCGCCCTCTGCGGCCTGCCGCGCACGTCCTGCCTCCTGCATCCCGCCCCTAGAGCAGCTTCGCCGCCTTCGCGCGCTCGATCGCGCGCGCGCACGACGACGGCTCGTCGAGCGTCGCCGCGTCCTCGAGCGCCGCCGACTCGGCGCGACGCGCGGCGTCGCGGCTCGCGGCATCGCGGTTGAGCGTTTCGATCCACGCGAGCCGCGCGTTGCTGCAGTCGAGGCTGGCCGCGGCGAGGCGATCGCGCTCGGCGGCGAGGCGGCGGCGCTCGCCGTCGTCGGTCGCCCAGCTCCACGCGAGCGCGAGCCCGACCAGCCTCGCCGCGTAGCTGTCCGCGCGATCCGCCATCGAGCGCGCGAGCCGCCTGCACGACGCCGCGACGTCCGGACCGACGCCCGGCGCGCCGTTCTGGCAGAGGAGCGTGGCCTCGCTGGTCGCAATGTCGGAGCGCAGCGCACCGAGCGCGGTCGCGGCGTAGGGGGTTTCGGGCTCCCGCGCGATGGCCGGAATGCCCGCCAGCACGCGCCACACGGCGGGGCCTCCGTGGCCGTGGTAGGCGTCGAAGCGGTCGAGTCCCGCGGCGTACGCGAGTTGCTCGCGCATGCCGGGCAGGTCGCCGCGCTGGCGCGCGCGCTCGGCGAGCAGCACGCGCGGCACCGCGTTGCCGGCATCGCGCGCCGCCCAGCGCGACACCGGATCGGTCGACGCGCAGTCCGGCCACGCGGGCACCGCGCGCACCATGCACGCGTCGGCGAAGCTCGCGAGGAACAGCGGCTCGCCCGGCTGGCGCCGCCAGGCCTCGGCGTAGCCGGCGACGCGCGCGCCCGGGTCCATCGTCGCCTGCAGGCCGCGCACGAAATGCGCGTCCGCGCCGTCGGCGGTCGCCACGCGATCGCGGAGCGCCTGGTCGATGCGCTCGAACGCCGCCTCCGGAAGCGACGGGATGCGAGGTCCGTCGGACGTCGCCTGCCCCATCGCCGCGCCGCAGGCGGCTGCGAGCACCAGGGCGATGAGTCGTCGCGTCATCGGCGCGGGAGCGTCACGAGAACAGGAACTTCCGCTGGCCTTCCCAGCCGTCCTGCGGAAGTCGCTTGAAGCCGCTCTTGGCGTAGAGCTGCCAGCGTCCCATCACGAACGCGAACAGCGCGGCCGCGTCGGAGGAAGGATCGCCGTGCCAGGCGTTGGCCATCTGCGCGGTGCGCAGCGACTGGCGGAGCGTCGCCTCGAGCTTGTCGTAGAACTGGTTCATGCGCGCCTGCAGCCGCTCGTCCTCGTTGACGAGCGCGTCGCCGATCAGCACGCGCGTCATGCCGGGATTCTTCTGCGCGAAGCCGAGCAGGAGCGCGACGATCTGCTCGGCCTGCGCGACGCCGTCGGCCTCGGCGGACTGCACCTTGTTCGCGAGCGTGAAGAGGCTCGACTCGGCGAACTCGATCAGGCCCTCGAACATCTGCGCCTTGCTCGCGAAGTGGCGGTAGAGCGCCGCCTCGGAGACGCCGAGCTTCGCGGCGAGCGCGGCGGTGGTCACCTTGTCGCCGCGCGGATTTTCGAGCATCGACGCGAGCGTCTGCAGGATCTGCAGGCGGCGTTCGCCGGGTTTGGCGGCCATGGCGTCGGGTCCGTCAGCGCTGCGGCGGCGCGGGCTCGTCGGCGCTGATCATCGTGCCCACGCCCTCGTTGGTGAGCACCTCGAGCAAGAGTGCGTGCTCGACGCGGCCGTCGATGATGTGCGAGCTCTGGACGCCGTTCCTGACCGCCTCGAGCGCCGAGCCGATCTTGGGCAGCATGCCTCCGTGGATCGTGCCGTCGGCGAACAGCCGGTCGATCCCGCTCGCGGTGAGCCCGGTCAGCAGGTTGCCCTTCTGGTCGAGCACGCCGGCGGTGTTGGTCATCAGCACCAGCTTCTCCGCGCCGAGCGTCTCGGCGAGCTTGCCGGCGACGAGGTCGGCGTTGATGTTGTACGCCTCGCCCTCGGCGCCCACGCCGATCGGCGCGATCACCGGGATGAAGTCGCGCGAGTCGAGGAGCTGGATCAGCTCGGCGTCGATGCGCTCGATCTCGCCCACGTAGCCGATGTCGACGTCCTCGCCCGACGCGCCGTCGTGCAGCACCATCTTGCGCGCGCGGATGAACGCGCCGTCCTGCCCGGTCAGACCGACCGCCTTGCCGCCGTGCTGGTTGATGAGCCCGACGATCTCCTGGTTGAGCTCGCCCAGCACCATCTCGACGACGTTCATCACCTTCTCGTCGGTGACTCGCATCCCCTGGCGGAACTCGCTCGCGATGCCCATCGTCTTCAGCAGGTCGCCGATCTGCGGCCCGCCGCCGTGCACGATGACCGGGTTCATGCCGACCAGCTTCAGCATCACGACGTCGCGCGCGAACCCGGCCTTGAGCCGCTCCTCGGTCATCGCGTTGCCGCCGTACTTGACGACGATCGTACGGTCGTGGAAGCGCCGGATGTAGGGCAGCGCCTCGGCGAGGATCTGCGCCTTCTGCGCGGCGGATACGGCGTCGAGCGGCATGGGGAGAAACCCGGCGGGAGCGACGATTGTACCGGAACGGGAGGTGGTGTCCGGGACGCCTTCCGCGGCGGCGTCCGCGCGGCGAGTGAGCGCTGACCAAGACCGGCGCGCGCGAGGGAAGTTTGCTATCGTTCGCCGTCATGCGAAGCCCGCTCGCGGACGCCGTCCCGCTCGCCGAGGTGCGCCGCGTGCTCGTGACCAAGCTGCGCCACCACGGCGACGTGCTGCTCGCCTCGCCGGTGTTCTCGACGCTCGCCGCGGTCGCGCCGCACACGGAGGTCGACGCGCTCGTCTACGGCGACACCGCGCCGATGCTCGAAGGCCACCCGTCGATCGCGCGGCTGCACACGATCGACCGCGCCTGGAAGGGCCAGGGCGCGCTGAAGCAGCTCGTCGCGGAGCGCGCGCTCGCGCGCGACCTCGCCGCCCGGCGCTACGACCTTCTCGTCCACCTCACCGAGCACCCGCGCGGCATCGCGCTCGCGCGGCGGCTTCGCCCGCGCTGGGCGGTGACGACCCAGCGCGCGCTGGAGCGCGGCCCCGCGTGGCTGTTGAAGCGCCACTTCACGCACTTCTACCCGCTGCCGCGCGCGACCGAGCGCGCGATGGTCGAGCAGAACCTCGACGCGCTGCGCCGGCTGGGCATCGAGCCGCCGGACGCGACGCGCGCGCTTACGATCGTCCCGGGCGCCGAGGCGGAGGCGCGCGTCGAGACCCTCCTGCGCGAGCACGCGCTCGCGCGCGGCGGATTCGTGCAGGTGCACCCCGGCTCGCGCTGGTTCTTCAAGTGCTGGCCCACCGATCGGGTGGCCGCCCTCGTCGCGCGCATCGTGGCGGGCGGCTTGCCGGTGGTTCTCACCGCCGCGCCCGACGAGCGCGAGCGCGCGATGCTGGGCGCGATCCGCGCGGCGCTCGACACGTCGATCGCCCCCCGCGTCGTCGACCTGGGCGGCCAGCTCTCG
>DASTCK010000125.1:0-8835 GCA_035711225.1 Casimicrobiaceae bacterium | reverse complement strand
GTGGCCCCGCGAGTCTGCATCACGCGTCGCTCGTCCGTCAAAATCCGACCCATGCCGCCATCGACGGTTCCCGCGAGCGCGTCGACGCGGAGCGTGGCGCGTCGAGCGGCGCGGCGCTTCCTCGCGCCCATGCCTGCGGTGCCCGAGCGCATGACGAGGGGTCTTCGCAGCGTGCATGCGCGTGTTCGTCCGGCAGGCGTGCTCGGGCGACTCGGCTTGCTCCTCGCCGCTGCGATCGCCGCGGTCGCGGCCCCGCTGGACGCCGCGGCGCCCGAGCCGTGGCGCGGCGGCGCGACGCCGCCGCTCGTGCTGAAGGACCTCGAGGGCCGCGAGGTGCGGCTCGACGCCTACCGCGGCCGCACGGTGATCGTGAACTTCTGGGCCACGTGGTGCGCGCCCTGCGTCGAGGAGATGCCGTCGCTCATGCGGTTGCGCGAGCGGTTCGCCGCGCAGGGCCTCGAGGTGATCGGCGTCAACTTCCAGGAGAACGCGCAGCGCATCCGGCCGTTCCTCGCGCGCTACGGGCTCGACTTTCCGGTCGTCCGCGACCACGACGGCAGTGCGCGCGCCGGATGGGGCGTCAGCGTGTTCCCGTCCAGCTTCGTCATCGCTCCCGACCAGAGCGTCGCCTTCGTCGTCGTCGGCGAGGCGGACTGGAGCGCCCCGCCGATCGAGCCGCGCGTCCGCGCGCTCTTGTTCCGCTGAACCCGCGCGCGGGCGATCCGCCGCGCACGCCAGGAGACCTGCCCATGGACCGCCGCTCGTTCCTCGCCCGTGCCGCCGCCTTCCCGATCGCCGCCTCGCTGCCGTCGCTCGCCGCCGCGCAGGAGCGCAGCTTCGCGCCCACGCCGGGGACCTGGCGCACGTTCGAGATCACGACGCGCCTGGAGATCGCGGACGCGGGGACCGGCACGCAGGCCTGGGTCCCGGTCCCCGACATCGACGCGTCGTGGCAGCGCTCGCTCGAGTCGCGCTGGAGCGGCAACATGAAGGAGGCGGCGTTGCGCGCCGATCCGTCGTCGGCCGCGCGGATGGTTCACGCGACCTGGGCCGACGGCGAGAGCGCGCCGGTCATCGAGGTCGTGAGTCGCATCCAGGCGCAGGACCGACGCCACGACTGGGCGGCACCGCCGGCGAATCCGCCAGCGCCCCCCGACCTCGCCTCGTACCTGAAGGCGACCGAGCTGATGCCCACCGACGGCATCGTGCGCGCGACCGCCGAGAGGATCACCGCCGGCGCGGCGACCGACGAGGCGAAGGTCCGCGCGCTGTTCGAGTGGGTCGTCGACAACACCTACCGCGAGCCCAAGGTCCGCGGCTGCGGCGTCGGCGACATCAAGGCGATGCTCGAGACCGGCAACATGGGCGGCAAGTGCGGCGACATCAACGCGCTGTTCGTCGGGCTCGCGCGCTCGGTGGGCGTCCCCGGACGCGACATCTACGGCATCCGCGTCGCGAAGTCGGCGTTCGGCTACCGCGAGCTCGGCGCGGGGGGCCCGGACATCTCGAAGGCGCAGCACTGCCGCGCCGAGGTGTGGCTCGCCTCGCGCGGCTGGGTCGCGATGGACCCCGCCGACGTCGGCAAGGTGATGCGGCTCGAGACCGGCGACTGGCTCAAGGACACTCGCCATCCGGTCGTCGCCCCGGTCTACCGCGCGCTCTACGGCGGATGGGAGGGAAACTGGATGGGCTACAACGTCGCGCACGACGTCGCGCTCCCGGGATCGCGCGCCGCGAAGCTCGGCTTCTTCATGTATCCGCAGGCCGAAACGCGCGGCGAGCGCGTCGACAGCCTCGACCCGGAGACCTTCCGCTACCGGATCACGGCGCGCGAGGTGACGAGCTAGGCGCGCCGCGGGCCGCGTGCGCTCGAGCGCACTGCACCGCGACCGCCGCGTATGATCGACGCCTTGCGCGCGGCGCTCGCCTTCATGGTCCTCTCGTCCCCCGTCGCGGCGGCGATCCCCGACGGACCCGCACCGGCCGATCGGCTCGGCCTCTACGCGCCCGGCGACTTCGTCGTGACGACCGGCGAACGTTCGCCGATCCCGCGATCGGCCCGGCTCTACTTCGCGAAGGAATGGATCGCGGTCCCGCGGGACGGCGTCGCGGCCGCGAGCCATGCGACGGGCGTCGACGCCTTCGACGACGTGCGTTCATGGGCGGCCTCGGCCGCCGCGAGCGCCGCTCCCGGGGCGCCTCCGCCGCTCGTGTGGATCGCTGCGCCCGAGCGGCTCCGGGGCGCGCGGATCGGCGCCGGAGCGACGTCGGTGGTGGTCGACGGTCGCGAGCAGCGATTCACGCTGGCGCCGCGCCTTCCGTCGAACCTGTCGTGGTTCGACGCCTCCTCGGCGGCATTCTTCGGAGCGCACGAGGCCGCGCTTCGCGGCACCTGGCACGGCGACGGCACCTTCGAGGCCCGGACGCTGTGGCCCGAATCGTTCCGTCTCGACGAGCGGGCGGAGGCGATGCCCTTCCCGACGCAGCGGGACGCTGTCGAGGCCGCGCTGCGCGCGCTGGTCCGCGAGAGCGACGGCGGTGCGCGCTCGCCGTGGTCGACGCGCCTGCTGTGGGAGCGCGCGGGCGTCCCGCGCTCGTGGTCCGGCAAGGCCGCGCTGATCGTGATGGTGAACGGCGCTCAGGGCGACGACGACGAGGCCTGGGGCGGTCACTTCGCCGTCGGCACGGGCCGCATCGGGCGCGACGGCGACCTCGCGGACATCCTCGTCGACAATTTCTACTCGCTCGACGTCGTGAGCGAGAAAGGCATCCTCGGCGCGCCGGTGCCGCTCGACAACTATCTCGCCGACCTCAACAGCGGCCAGGCGTGGTACCGCCCGTCGTCCATCCTGGTGGCGGTCCTGGCGCACGAGGCCGCCGCCGCGCGCATCCAGGGCGCCTTCAACCGCGTGTACTCGCAGTTCTGGCGGCACCAGCTCCCCTACCGGCACACGACGATGAACTGCTCGGGCATCAGCGTCGACACGCTTCGCGCGGTCGGCGTGTCGTTGCCGTCGCACGCGCCGGCAGCGTGGGTGCGCGCGGTGGCGTGGCTGGCGGTCCCGTTCACGCTCGCGAAGGAGCGGTCCGTGTCGCAGGCCCGCAGCGCGTACGAGTACCTGACGCAGGACCGGACGCGACTCTTCCCCGCCGTCGCGTTCGAGACCGCGGGCGCCTCGCTCCTGCGCCTGGCGTCGGGCGAGGTGCGAGGCGGCGCGAGCGAGGTCGAGCGGCTGCTCGCGCGCGACCTCGAAGCGCTCGTGTTCGCGCACGTCCCGCAGTTCCCGTCGTCGCGGGCGATGGGGTCGTGGCCGGTCGCCTCGCCCGCGGAGTACCACGGCAAGGTGCCGCGCGACCCCGCGGAGGTGAAGCGCGTGCCCGCGCCGGCGCGTCCGTTCCCGGCGAACCTGCGCGACCCCGACCTGCTGCCGGAGC
Source organism: Casimicrobiaceae bacterium (assembly GCA_035711225.1). GTDB lineage: Bacteria > Pseudomonadota > Gammaproteobacteria > Burkholderiales > Casimicrobiaceae > VBCG01. The sequence goes on along the minus strand of DASTCK010000125.1, from coordinate 5,400 downwards.
CGCGGCGGCCGTCCGACCTGCCGCTGGCGGTATGGGCGGCGGTCGGTCTCGCGCTCGTCGTCGCCGTGGCGGGCTGGATCGTCGCGCGGTTACGCTGACCGTCACGCGGGGTCGTCCGGAAGGGGGGGTTGACAATATTGCATAATTCCATAATATTGGAAATATGGAATACCAAACCGCCCTTTCTGCGACGCCCTACCCGATCGACGCGGCCGACACCGGCACCGCCGTGAGGGCCCTCGCAGCGCTCGCGCAGCCGACGCGCCTCGCGATCTTCCGCCGGCTCGTCGAATTCGCGCCCGACGGCCTCACGGCCGGCACCATCGCCTCCGCCCTGGACCTCGCGCCCGCGACGCTCTCCTTCCACCTGAAGGAGCTCGCCACAGCGGGCCTCGTCAGCGACCAACGCGAGGGCCGCCACATCCGCTACCGCGCCGACCTGGCCGCCATGAACGCGCTGGTCGGCTACCTGACCGACAACTGCTGCCGCGGCCGGGGCCGCCTCGTCGACGCTACCGCGTGCGCGAGCGACTGCGCGCCTGCCGCCTGTTCCCCCACGCCGTCCCCCACGAGGAAACCCCGATGAAGCGCTTCCACGTCCACCTGTCGGTCCCCGATCTCGCGGCGAGCATCCGCTTCTACTCGGGCATGTTCGGCTTCGAGCCCACCGTCGAGAAGCCCGACTACGCCAAATGGATGCTCGACGAGCCGCGCGTGAACTTCGCGATCTCGACGCGCGGCGGGCGCACCGGCCTCAACCACCTCGGGCTCCAGGCCGACTCCGCCGACGAGCTCGCCGAGATCCGCGGGCGCTTCGACGCGGCCGAGCGCGGCGCGGTCGTCGACGAGATCGGCGCGCACTGCTGCTACGCGGTCTCCGACAAGCACTGGGTCCGCGACCCGCAGGGCATCGCGTGGGAGGCGTTCCACTCGCTCGGCACGATCCCGATCTACGAAGGCGGCGCGTGCGGGAACGGCGAGTCGGCGTGCTGCGCCGAGACGGACGACGCCGCCGTCGCGACGACGGCCCCCGCGGCGAAGTCGTCCGGATGCTGCGCGCAGCCCGCGGGCGCGACGCAGCGCGAGCCCGTGGCCGCGTCCCCGACGCGCGCGTGCTGTGGCTGAGCTCGCAGGGGAGCGCGCACCTGCCCCCGCGCCGGCGCGGCGTCCTCTCAACGTCCTCTTCCTGTGCACCGGCAACTCGGCGAGAAGCATCCTCGCCGAGGTTCTGCTGCGTCACCTCGGGGGCGAACGCTTCGTCGCGCACTCCGCCGGCAGCCATCCGGCGGGGCGGGTCCACCCGATGGCGCTCGACTGCCTCGCGACGCTTCGCCTGCCGATCGACGGCTTGCGGAGCAAGAGCTGGGACGAATTCGCGCAGCCCGGCGCTCCGCCGATCGATGTCGTGATCACCGTGTGCGACGACGCCGCGGGCGAGAGCTGCCCGGTGTGGCCGGGCCGGCCGCTGACCGCGCACTGGGGGCTGCCCGATCCCGCAGCGGTGCAGGACGACGCAGCGCGGCGTCGCGCATTCACGGAAGCGGCGCAAGCGCTGGCGACTCGGATCCGGCTGTTCGCGAGCCTGCCGCTGGACAAGCTCGACCGCCCCTCGCTCCAGCAACGGCTGCGCGCGATCGGCACGCCCGCGGCCGACGCCGCATGACCGCTCCCGCCGACGCGGTCGGCGCCGCACCGCGGCTTTCGCGCTTCGAGCGCGGTCTCTCGCTGTGGGTCATCGCGTGCATGGCGCTCGGCATCGTCGCAGGCCGTGCGGCGCCCGGCCCCGTGCGATGGCTCGCGCAACTCGAGATCGCGCACGTCAACGTCGCCGTCGGCCTGCTCGTGTGGGCGATGATCGTGCCGATGCTCGTTCGCGTCGACTTCCGCGCGCTCGGCGGCGTCCGCGAGCAGTGGCGCGGGCTCGGCGTCACGCTCGCCGTCAACTGGCTGGTCAAGCCGTTCTCGATGGCGCTCTTCGCGTGGCTGTTCGTGCGCGTGGTGTTCGCCGAGGCGTTGCCGGCCGCCGACCACGACGGTTACATCGCGGGACTGATCATGCTCGCCGCCGCGCCGTGCACCGCGATGGTGTTCGTCTGGAGCCAGCTCGTGCGCGGTGACGCCAACTTCACGCTCACGCAGGTCGCGCTCAACGACGCGATCATGGTCGTCGCGTTCGCGCCGCTGGTGGCGCTTCTCACGGGCGTCACGGCGGTCGCAGTGCCCTGGTCAACGCTCGTCGTGTCGGTCGTGCTGTACATCGTCGTGCCGCTCGGCCTCGCTCAGCTCCTGCGCGCCCGCTGGCTGGCGCGCGGCCAGGCGCAGCTCGACCGGAGCCTCGCGGCGATGAAGCCGGTGTCCACCGCCGCGTTGCTGGCGACCCTCGTGCTGCTGTTCGCGCTGCAGGGCGAGGCGATCGTCGCCGCGCCCTGGATCATCGCGATGCTCGCGGTGCCGATCGCGCTGCAGGTCGCCCTCAACGCGACGCTGGCCTACCTGGCCAACCGCCGCCTCGGCGTCGCGCACGCCGCCGCGGGGCCGTCGGCGCTGATCGGCGCGTCGAACTTCTTCGAGCTGGCCGTGGCGACGGCGATCAGCCTCTTCGGCCTCGCGTCGCCGGCAGCGCTCGCCACCGTCGTCGGCGTGCTCGTCGAAGTCCCGCTGATGCTCGCCGTGGCGGGCATCGTCAACCGCACGCGCGGATGGTACGAGCGCGGCGCCGGCGCGCAGGCCGCATCGGCACCCCACGGCGGGGAGACGGTTAGGCGCTAGAATGCCTGGCCGTCATGGACCGTTCCCTGCTCCGCTTCCTCTGCGACCGCCTCCGCGGGTCCCGCGCCCGACGGGTGCTGCTCGGTGCGACCGCGCTCGCCGCCGGCGCCTGCGCCGCGCCGCCGCCCGCGGACGCCCCGTTCCCGGTCGGCACGACCTTCGCGTGGCTGGGCACCGACGCCGGCGGCGCTCGGCGCAACGCACCGGCGGACGCGTCGCGCTACACGATCGCGTTCGACGCGTCGGGCCGCGTGGTCCTGGCCCTCGACTGCAACCGCGGTTCCGCGCAATGGAAGCGCGACGGCACTCGCCTCGCGATGACGCCGATCGCCGCGACCAAAATGATGTGCCCGCGCGGTTCGCTCGACGTGGCGTTCGCCTCCGACCTCGCGCAGGTCGAAAGCTGGCGCTACGACGGGAGCGTGCTGGTGCTGTCGGGCCGCGACGGCTCGACGATGCGCTTCCGCCCGCAGTGACGCCGCGGGCGTTCCGCGGCTAGCGGACGTAGCCGCGCTTGGCGAGCCCGCCCACGACCGACTCGGCGATCTCGCCCGCATCTCCCGCACCCGCCGTCGGGTAGTAGCGCAGCACCATCGCGCGCCACACGCCGGTGTTGGTGCGAAGGCTGTAGAGACGCACCTGCGTGACCGACGCCGGAGTGTCGTCGAGGTCGGTGCGGGGATCGGGCGCCGAGCGCGCGTCGAACCACCGGTACGCGCCGCGTCCCTGCGCGACCGGCACCGCGCTGGGCGGCTGCACGAACAGGATCGCCTCGGCCCCGGCCTTCTTCGCGGCGTCGATCACCGGCGCGCCATCGACGACGATCGACTCGGCGTCCATCGTCGCGGTCCCGCCCAACCCGACGCCCGTCGTCGTCGCGACGCCTCGCGAGGAGAGCCGCGACGCGAACGCCCCTTCCCACGCCGCCCGCGCCGCCGCGTCGCGGTCGACCGCGACGATCGCCACGCGCGACAGCGGCGCAGGCGCGGTCACCGACAGGTCCTGCATCTCGCGCACGAGGGTGCGCTGGGAGACGCTCGCGCACCCGGCGACGGCGAGCGAGACGACGAGCGCCGCCGCGATGCGCGGAGGGCGCCTCACGCCGGCGCCTTGGGCGTGAGCCGGTTCGCGGCGATCGCGCCGACGATGATGTCCGCGAGGCGTCCCGCGTCCTTGCGGAACGACACCGGGTCGTAGGTCTCCGTGACGCCGGTCCACGCGAGCTTCTTCGTCGCGACGTCGAAGAGCGACGTCTCGATCGTCGCGATGCGCGTCTGGTAGACCTCGGGAACCGAGTACCAGCTGCCGTACCACCCGTACCAGCCCGGCCCGAAAGGCCCCGGGACCATCGAGGCGCGAACCTCCGTCTCCGTCCGCACGCCCTTGAAACGCACGAGCATCAGCCCGTCGGCGCCCGCGCGTACGACGGCCGCATCCAGCTGCGCCTCGGTCGCCTTGGTGTCCGGCAGGTGCCGGTAGCCCTGCACACCCTCGACGCCGGCCAATCGAAGCTTCTCGGCGAGGATGTCCTCGAAGATCCGATGCTGAGTGAGGTCGCCGCCCACGCCGACGACCAGCACCTTCGCGAACGGCGCGCTGCGCACGGTCGGATCGACCCACGCGTCGCGCATCGTGCTCGTCGCGCACGCGGTGAGCGCGAGCGCGACCGTCGCGACGCATGCCTGCTTCCACGCCAGTTCCATGTCATCCTCCGTCCGACCCGCGCGCCCACGCGCGTCCCGACAGAGGGGATTGTATCGCGCGACCGGAGACGCTACCGGTGCCGGAACGCGGGCTTGCGCTTCTCGACGAACGCGCGCATGCCTTCCTTCTGGTCGTCGAGGGCGAACGTCGAGTGGAACTCGCGACGCTCGAACAGGAGACCCTCGGCGAGCGACGACTCGTACGCGCGGTTGACCGCTTCCTTGACCTTCATCACGACGGGCAGCGAGAAGCCGGCGATCTGGTTCGCGATCGCGAGCGTCTCGTCGAGCAGCCGGTCGGCGGGAACGACGCGCGACACGAGCCCCGCCTTCTCGGCCTCGGCGGCGTCGATCATGCGGCCGGTGAGGCACCAGTCCATCGCCTTCGCCTTGCCCACCGCGCGCGGCAGCCGCTGCGTTCCGCCGAAGCCCGGCATCGTGCCGATCGTGATCTCGGGCTGCCCGAACTTCGCGCTGTCCGCCGCGACGATGAAGTCGCATGCCATCGCGAGCTCGCAGCCGCCGCCGAGCGCGTAGCCCGCGACCGCGGCGATCACCGGCTTGCGCGTGTAGCGGACCGCCTCCCAGTTGCGAGTGATGTAATCGTCGGAGAGCACCTTCGCGTAGCTCCATTCGGCCATCGCACCGATGTCGGCCCCCGCGGCGAACGCCTTCGCGCTGCCGGTGATGACGATCACCGAGATGCCGGGATCGACGTCGTAGCCTTCGAGGGCATGGCCCAGCTCGTCGGCAAGCGCGTCCGAGAGCGCGTTCAGGCGCTGGGGCCGGTGGAGCGTGATGATCGCGACGCGGTCGCGCGTCTCGGTGAGGATGTTTTCGTAGGTCATGGGCGTTGGAAGGAAGGCGAAAAGGCCATGATAGCCCGCCGCGGCCGGGCTGCTCCGTCGCGCGAACAGGCCGAACCGTC
>DASTCK010000124.1:0-14897 GCA_035711225.1 Casimicrobiaceae bacterium | reverse complement strand
CGCTCATGGCGTCGCCGGAGGAACGTAGTGCTCGAGGAAATCGAGCAGCACCACGGTCGCGACCTCGGCGTCCTCGGCGGTCATCGTCTCGTCGGGATGGTGGCTGATCCCGCCGGCGCCGCAGCGCACGAACAGCATGGCGATCGGGCACACTGGCGGAAACACCATCGCATCGTGGCCGGCGCCCGACGGCAGGCGGCGCACCGGCAGTCGCTGGCGCGCGATCGACGCCGCGAGGGCATCCTGCAGCGCCGCGTCGCAGGGCGCCGCGTCCAGCTCGTAGAACACGTCGGCCGCGACGGCGACGCGGCGCCGCGCCGCGATCTCGTCGAAGGCCGCGCGCATGGCGTCGACCGCCGCATGGCGCGCCCCGTCCGCCGCGGAGCGGACGTCGACGGTGAACTCGACATCCTGCGGGATGACGTTGATCGCGCCGGGCCGCACCTTCGTCACGCCCACGGTGCCGACGACGGCGGACCCCTGGTGCGGAGCGGACGCGATGCGCTCGACCGCGAGCATCATCTCGGCCGCCGCGGCCAGCGCGTCGCGGCGCGACCCCATCGGGACCGTGCCCGCGTGGCCGGCGAGCCCCGTGACGGCGACGCGCATGCGGCTCCCGCCCGCGATCGCCGTGACCACGCCGACCGGCAGGCCTTCGTTCAGCAGCACCGGCCCCTGCTCGATGTGCGATTCGACGTAGGCGACGACGCGCTTGCCGCGCCGGTCGAGCGCGGGCCACCCCTCCGGATCGCCGCCGAACGCCGTGAGCGCGTCGCGCAGCGCGACGCCCTCGCTGTCACGAGCGTCGAGCCACGCGGGGTCGAAGCTGCCCGCCATCGACTTGCTCCCGGTGAGCGTCACGCCGAAGCGGACGCCCTCCTCGTCGCCGAAGGCGATCACCTCGAACGTACAGGGCAGCCGCTTGCCGCGCGCGGAGAGGTCCCGCACGCAGGCGATGGCGGTCAGGATGCCGAACAGCCCGTCGTAGCGGCCGGCATTGCGGACGCTGTCCATGTGCGAGCCGCTCATCACCACCGGCGCATCGGGTGCCGCCGCACGGTAGCGGCCGACCACGTTGCCGAGCGCATCGTAGGCGGCCTCCATCCCCGCCTCGCGCATCAGGGCGAGCAGGAAGTTGCCCGCCTGCCGGTGCTGCGGCGTCAGGTAGGTTCGCGTGACGCGCGGCGGGTCCTCGGAAAACGCCGCCAGCGCATCCGCCTGCCGCAGGATGTCGGTGCCGAACCGCACGAGCCTCCCTGTCGCTCTCGTTTGACTTTCATTCTAGCAACCGGCTAGCCTCGCGGTCATGCCGACGCTGGATGACGTCAACCGCTACACGCCGCGCGAGTTCTCGGCCGCCTTCGGCGCCGTGTACGAGCATTCGCCGTGGATCGCCGAGCGGGCGTTCGCGCGTGCGCCGTTCGCCTCGCGCCTCGACCTGCAGCTCGCGCTGTACGGCGCGGTGCAGTCGGCGAGCGAGGACGAGAAGCTCGCGCTGATTCGCGCGCACCCGGAGCTCGCCGGCAGGGAGGCCGCGGCGGGCGCGCTCACGTCGGCGTCGGCGCGCGAGCAGGATGCCGCCGGGCTCGGCACGCTCGACGCGGCGCAGAAGGACGAGCTGCGCGCCCTCAACGCGCGCTACGCCGACGCCTTCGGCTTCCCGTTCGTCATCTGCGCGCGACTCAACCGACGCGAAGCGATCCTCGGCACGCTGCGCGCGCGACTCTGCAACACGCGCGAGCAGGAGGTCGCCAACGCCCTCGCGCAGATCGCCGAGATCGCGCGGCTGCGCGTCACCGACCTCGTCTCGTGATGGGCAAGCTCTCGACGCACGTGCTCGACACCTGGCACGGCCGGCCGGCCGCCGGCGTGCGCATCGAGCTCCATCGCGTGGAAGGCCACGACCTTCTCGCGATCGCGGAGGCGCGCACCAACGCCGACGGCCGCACCGACGCGCCGCTGCTCGACGGCGCCGCGGTGCGCCGCGGGCGATACCGCCTCACGTTCCACGTCGGCGACTATTTCCGCGCCGCGGGCGTCGCGCTCCCGGACCCGCCGTTCGTCGACGTCGTGCCGGTCGACTTCGGGATCGCGGAGGACGGCGGCAGCTACCACGTGCCGCTGGTGTGCACGCCCTGGACCTACGCGACCTACCGCGGCAGCTAGCGGCTTCCGTCCCGCATGGACGCCTACGTCGTCGAGTGGCTGAGCTTTCTCGGCCGCAGCGTCCACCTGATCGCCGGCATCGCGTGGATCGGCGCGTCGTTCTATTTCATCTGGCTCGACTCGCATCTCCACTCGCCGCGCTACGCGGACGAGGCGCAGCGACTGGGGATCGGCGGCGAGGTGTGGGCGCTGCACGGCGGCGGGTTCTACCGCGCGCAGAAGTTCGCGGTCGCGCCGCCCGAGCTGCCCGAGCCGCTCCACTGGTTCAAGTGGGAGGCCTACTCGACCTGGCTCTCGGGCATGTTCCTGCTCGCCCTCGTCTATTACGTGGGCGCCGAGGTCTACCTGATCGACCGCACGGTGGCCGATCTCTCGCGTCCGGCCGCCATCGCGATCGGGCTCGCGTTCCTGGCCGGGGGCTGGATCGCCTACGACCTCCTGTGCCGCTCGCCGCTCGGCGCGCGCGAGCCGCTGCTGGCCGCGGTGATGCTCGCGCTCTGCACCCTCGCCGCCTATGCGCTCGTGCACCTGTTCTCGGGCCGCGGCGCGTTCATCCATTTCGGCGCGATGCTCGGGACGATCATGGCGGGCAACGTGCTGTTCGTGATCATCCCCGGGCAGCGGGAGATGGTGCGCGCCAAGGTCGAGGGCCGCGTTCCGGAGCCCGCGCACGCGGAGCGCGGCAAGCAGCGCAGCGTGCACAACACCTATTTCACGCTGCCGGTGCTGTTCACGATGATCAGCAACCACTATGCGACGTTCACCTCGGCACCGCGCGCGTGGCTCGTGCTGGTCGCCGTCGCGCTCGCCGGCGTGTTCGTGCGGCTGTTCTTCACGTTCCGCCACCGCGGCGCCGTCAAGCCGTCGTTGTGGGCCCTCGCGCTCGCGCTGCTGGGGGCCGTGTTCGTCGTGTTGATGCCGCGCGCGGTGCCGGCGGGCGCGGGCGGCGCGCGCTTCGCCGACGTCCAGGCGATCGTGCAGATGCGCTGCGCCGGATGCCACGCGGAGAAGCCGACGTTCGCGGGCTTCGCGTCGGCCCCGAAGAACGTCATGCTCGACACTGCGGCGCGCATCGTCGCGCAGGCGCAGCCGCTCCACCAGCAGGCGGTGGTGCTGAAGGCCATGCCGATCGGCAACCTGACGGCGATGAGCGACGCCGAGCGCGCGACGGTCGACGCGTGGTACCGCGCCGGCGCGAAGCCCGAGTAGCCGCCCCGGCTTCGCGCTACGCGTAGAGCGCGGCGAGCCGCGCTACCGCCTCGAGCAGCGCGATGCCGCCGAGCGACGCGGCGGCGCCGGCGATCACGCGGGCGACGACGTCGTCGGCCTCGAGGGCGTAGCTTCCCGGTCGCCGCGGATCCTGCGGCAACGCGACGTCGGCGGCGGGCGCACCGCGGGACGTCACGGCGGCCGGGTCGTTGGCGGCGTCGGGCGACGGCAGCGGCCGGTAACCTGGCGTGACAGCGGGGGCATTGCCAGGACGTCCGGGCAGGCGTTCAATGGATAGCGGCATTGTCATGACGGGCCTCGGGGGAAGCGTCGGAGAGCGCTGCCAATGTAGAGCCAGGAAGACCGCGGGACCAGCGACTTGTTTTGCGATGAACACGTGAGCCGGATTCACCTTTGACGACCACGCCCACCCCTCGCCTTCCGGGCATGCAGGCGCTTCGCGCCTTCGAGGCGGCCGCCCGCTTCCGCAGCCTCACGCGCGCGGCGGAATCGCTGCACCTGACGCATGGGGCGATCAGCCACCAGATCAAGGCGCTCGAGGAGGAGCTCGGCGTGGCGCTCGTCGAGCGCGCCGGTCGCGGCATCCGGCTCACCGACGCGGGCGAGCGGCTGGCCGCGCGCGTTCGCCTCGCGTTCGACGAGCTGCACGCCGCGCTGCGCGAAGCGCGCGCTCGCGCCAATCCGCGGCGGCTTCGCGTCACGACGATGCCTTCGTTCGCCGCACGCTGGCTGTTGCCGCGCATCGGCCGCTTCATCAAGGCGCACCCGGACATCGACCTCGACGTCAGCGCCAGCGAGGGGCTCGTCGACCTCGCGCGCGACGAGGTCGACGTCGCGATCCGCTACGGCCTCGGGCACTGGCCGGGCCTGCATGCCGAGTACCTGCAGGACGACGAGTTCTGCCTCGTCGCGAGCCCGCGGCTCGTCAAGGGCCGGACGCTCGCGCGGCCCGAGGACCTCGCGAACTACACGCTGCTGCGGGCCGACGACGAGCCATGGCGGCCGTGGTTCGAGGCGGCGGGACTCGACTGGCCGGAGCCCGACCGCGGCCCGATGTTCAACGACTCCTCGCACCTGATGCAGGCGGCGATCGCCGGACAGGGCGTCGCGCTGGGGCGCCGCGTGCTGCTGGGCGACGACCTCGACAACGGCCTCCTGATGCGCCTCTCCGACATCGTGGTTCCCACGCCGCGCCAGTTCTGGTTCGTGTGCCTGCCACGCGACGCGGCGACGCCGAAGGTCCTGGCGCTGCGCGATTGGCTGCGCGCCGAGTTCGCGCGCGATGCCGCCCGGCGTGCACCATCGCGACTCCGCGCGGAGGCGTCGGCCCCACGGCTCACGCGGTCGCGGCGGCGATGAGGTGCGTGCCCGTCTCGACGTAACCTTCCGACTCGGCGGCCGCCAGCTCGAACGCGAACACGTTCGCCCAGACGTCGGGACGCTGGCGCGCCTGCGCGAGCAACGGGTCGTAGAGGTGGGCGATCCCGTGCGACGAGCACAGCCTGACGTCGCGGAACGCGTGGCGTGACAACAGATCCTTCAATTCGGCCGCACGGAAGAGGTGGTGCGGATGCACGGTCCCCGGCGCCGTGACGGGCGTCACATCGCCGGTGCGGATGATCTCTCGCATCTGCGAAGGCGGCGCCTTGAGGAACGTCGCATACCAGCGATTGAACGTGCCCCACATCGACATCACGCTCGCGAGCAGCGTGCCTCCCGGCTTCAGCACGCGCCGGCACTCCGCAGCGGCAGCCTCGCGCCGCTCGAGCGCATACGACAGCGGGCCGCCGTAGGCGACCACGGCGTCGAACGACGCGTCGGCGAATTGCGGCATCGCGCAGATGTCGGCGCGCTCCCACGATTCGACCGAGGGCCCGTAGCCCAGCGGCCCGGCATTGCGGCGGTTGATGCCGAGCTGCACGCCCGACAGGTCGGCGACGACGACACGAGCGCCGAGCGCGTGGAGCGTCTGCGTGAATCGTCCGGCCCCCGCGCCGACCTCCAGCACGCGCTGGCCCCTTTCGATGCACCGTCGCAGCCACGTCTCGTGGATGTGGAGGCTGACCTCCTGGATCGGCTCGGCGGCCAGTCGCTCGTATTCGCCGTCGGCGAGCCGGTCGAAGTACTGCTCGACGAGCGGCGTGAAGCGGCTGGTGACGGCGCTCATCGAAGCATCGGCATGCGCACCCCGCGCGCTTTCGCGACCTCGATCGCCTTCGCGTAGCCGGCGTCGGCATGGCGCATCACGCCGGTCGCAGGGTCGTTCCACAGGACGCGCTCGATCCGCTTCGCCGCCGCATCGGTGCCGTCGCACACGATCACGACGCCCGCGTGCTGCGAGTAGCCCATGCCGACGCCGCCGCCGTGGTGGAACGACACCCACGTCGCGCCGCCGGCGGTGTTGAGAAGCGCGTTGAGCAGCGGCCAGTCGGACACCGCGTCCGACCCGTCGGCCATCGCCTCGGTCTCGCGGTTGGGGCTCGCGACCGAGCCGGTGTCGAGGTGGTCGCGCCCGATCACGATCGGCGCCTTCAGCTCGCCGCTCCTCACCATCTCGTTGAACGCTAGGCCCGCGCGGTGGCGCTCGCCCAGCCCCAGCCAGCAGATGCGCGCCGGCAGCCCCTGGAATGCGATGCGCTCGCCCGCCATGTCGAGCCAGCGGTGCAGGTGGGCGTCGCCGGGGAACAGCTCCCGGACCTTGCGGTCGGTGCGGCGGATGTCCTCGGGGTCGCCGGAGAGCGCGACCCAGCGGAACGGCCCCTTGCCTTCGCAGAACAGCGGCCGGATGTACGCGGGGACGAATCCGGGGAACGCGAACGCGTCGGCCACGCCGGCGTCGTGCGCGACCTGGCGCAGGTTGTTGCCGTAGTCGAACGTCGGCACGCCCTGGCGGTGGAAAGCGAGCATCGCTTCCACGTGCACGGCGCAGCTCGCGCTTGCGGCCCGGGCGAGCGCTGCGTGCTGCGCGGGATCGCGCTGCGCGGCCTGCCAGCGCTCGAGCGCCCAGCCCGCGGGCAGGTAGCCATGGACGAGATCGTGCGCGGAGGTCTGGTCGGTCACCATGTCGGGGCGCACGCCCCGTCGCACGAGCTCCGGCAGGATCTCGGCCGCGTTGCCGACGAGGCCGATCGAGCGCGCTCGCCGTGCGTCGCACGCGACGCGGATCCGCGCAAGCGCGTCGTCGAGATCGCGGGCCTCCTCGTCGAGGTAGCGCGTGGCGAGGCGCATCGCGATGCGCGAAGGCTGGCACTCGATCGCGAGCATCGACGCGCCGGCCATCGTCGCCGCGAGCGGCTGCGCGCCGCCCATCCCGCCGAGCCCCGCGGTGAGGATCCATTTGCCGGCGAGCTCGCCGCCGTAGTGCTGGCGGCCGGCTTCGGCGAACGTCTCGTAGGTGCCCTGCACGATGCCCTGCGAGCCGATGTAGATCCAGCTGCCCGCCGTCATCTGGCCGTACATCATGAGCCCCTTGCGGTCGAGCTCGTTGAAGTGCTCCCACGTCGCCCAGCGCGGCACGAGGTTGGAGTTCGCGAGCAGCACGCGCGGCGCGTCCGCATGGGTGCGGAACACGCCGACCGGCTTGCCCGACTGGACCAGCAGCGTCTCGTCGTCGCCGAGCTCCTTGAGCGCCGCGCAGATCGCGTCGAACGACGCCCAGTCGCGCGCGGCGCGCCCGATCCCGCCATAGACGACCAGCGCCTTCGGGTTCTCGGCCACCTCCGGATCGAGATTGTTCTGGATCATCCGGAACGCGGCCTCGGTCAGCCACGACCGGCACGCGAGCGCGCTGCCGCGAGGCGCGCGAACCACGCGGTCGGCGTAGCGCGGATCGGCCGTGCGGCCGGCGAGCTCCTTCGGATCGTCGCGATGCATAGAATCCTCCTGCAGGGTCCTGATTGTCCGCCGGGCGGGCCGTCAGCCGGCGACCGCAACCTCGGGGACGTCGTCGAGATAGTCGCCGCGCTCGACCTGGGCGCGGACCGCCGCGAGGTCGGCGGCAAACGGACGATCGCGATCCCAGAATCGCGCCGCGCCGCGGATGCGCGCATGCGCACCGGCTAGCACCGGCGACGTCGCGAGCGGCCGCCGCAGGTCGACGCCTTGCGCCGCGGCGAGCAGCTCGATCGCGGCGATCGCGGCGACGTGGCCGGCCATCGGCGCCAGTCGCGCGGCCGCGCCCGTCGCCATGCTGACGTGATCCTCCTGGTTCGCCGAGGTCGGCAGCGAGTCGACGCTGCGCGGGTGGGCGAGCGCCTTGTTCTCGGAGGCGAGCGCCGCGGCCGTCACCTGTGCGATCATGAAGCCGGAGTTCACGCCCCCGTCCTCGACCAGGAACGGCGGCAAGCCGGAGAGGTTCGCGTCCATCAGGAGCGCGATGCGCCGCTCGGCCAGCGCCCCGGTCTCCGCGATCGCGAGCGCCAGGTTGTCGGCGGCGAACGCCACCGGCTCGGCGTGAAAGTTGCCGCCGGAGAGCACGTCGCCGGACGCGGCGAACACGAGCGGATTGTCGGACACCGCGTTCGCCTCGACGACGAGCGTCGCGGCCGCCGCGCGCGTCTGGTCGAGGATCGCGCCCATCACCTGGGGCTGGCAGCGCAGGCTGTACGGGTCCTGCACGCGGTGGCAATCGACGTGCGAGGCGCGGATGGCGCTTCCGGCCAAGAGCCGCCGATAGATCGCGCCGGCGTCGCGCTGGCCTGCATGCCCGCGCAACGCATGGATGCGCGCGTCGAACGGCGTGTCGCTGCCGAGGCAGGCGTCGACGCTCATCGCGCCGGCGACGAACGCCGCGGCGAGCGCGCGCTCGTGCGCGAACAGCCCCGCGAGCGCGAGGGCCGTCGACACCTGCGTGCCGTTGATCAGCGCGAGGCCCTCCTTGGGCGCGAGCGCGAGCGGTGCGAGCCCCGCATGCGCGAGCGCGTCGACGGCCGGCACGGCGCGGGCGTCGATGCGCGCCTCGCCTTCGCCGATCAGCACGCCGGCGAGATGCGCGAGCGGCGCGAGATCGCCGGACGCGCCCACCGAGCCCTGCGACGGGACGCAGGGGAGCACACGAGCGTTGGCGAGCGCGACGAGCGCGTCGACGACGGCCCAGCGAACGCCCGAGTGGCCGCGCGCGAGCGAGCAGGCCTTGAGCGCCAGCACCAGCCGCACGACGGCATCGTCGAGCAACGCGCCGGTCCCGGCGGCGTGCGACATCAGGAGCGCGCGCTGCAGCTCGGCGAGCCGCGCGTCGTCGATGCGCGTGCGCGCGAGCAGGCCGAAGCCGGTGTTGACGCCGTAGACGGTCCGGTGCTCGGCGACGACGCGCGCGATCGTCGCGGCGGCCGCGTCGACCGCGGGCCTCGCGCGCGCGTCGACGGCGATGCGCGTCGGCGCCGACCAGAGCCGGCGCAGCGTGGCGAGCGAGACGTCGCCGGGAACGAGCGTGAGGGTCATCGCCGCGGAGGGGCCCGATCGGGCGCTTCCGGGCCCGGACGCCAGTGTAGCCGGTCGAGCACGCGCGAGGCGCGCGCGTCAGCGGCGCGGGAAGCGCACCCGCACGACCAGGCCGCTCCCCGAGTCGGGGTCGTCGAAAGCCACCGACGCGCCGTGCAGCTCCGCGATGCGCCGGACGATCGACAGCCCGAGACCGCTGCCCGGGCCCGTCGACCCGGCGACCTGGTGGAAGCGCTCGCCGAGCAGCGCTCGCTCGGTGGGCGGAACGCCCGGCCCACGATCGGCCACGGCGAGCTCGACGTCGCCGGCGCCCCGGACGGCGACGTCGACGGTCGATTCGGCGGGCGCATGGCGGACCGCGTTGTCGATGAGGTTGCGAAGCAGGATCGCGACGAGCGTGGGGTCGCCGGCGACCTCGGCGGGGGCGGCGTCGAGCGCGACGTCCACGCCGCGCGCGAGGGCCGCGGGCGCGGCGTCGCCGACGGCGTCGCGCGCGACCGCTGCGAGGTCGAAGCGCTTGCCGCCGGGGAGCGCGCGCTGCGGATCGAGCCGCGCGAGCACCAGCATCTGCTCGACGAGGCGCGCGGCGCGATCGCAACCCGCCACGACCTGCCGCAGCGCGTGCAGCCGCTCGCCCTCGGCCGTGGCGCCGAGCGCGACCTCGGCCTGCGCGCGCACCGCCGCGAGCGGCGTGCGCAACTCGTGCGCGGCATCGGCGGTGAAGCGCCGCTCGTGCTCGATCGATCGACGCAGGCGCCCGAACAGGTCGTTCAGGCTCGCCACGAGGGGCTCGACCTCGCGCGGCGCGGTTCCCGCATCGAGGGCGTGGAGGTTGTCGGGATCGCGCTGGGCGACCTCGCGACCCAGCGCCCGCAACGGCGCGAGCCCCGAGCGCAGCGCGAGCCAGATCAGCGCGCCCAGCACGGGCAGCGCGACGAGCATCGGCACGAGCAGTGCGCCGCCCACGCTGCCGACGATGCTGTTTCGCGCCCGCATCTCCTCGCCGACCTGCACCAGCACGCGACCGTCGCGGTCGTAGCTCGAAAACACGCGCCATGCGCGCCCTCCGGAGACGACGTCGGCGAAGCCTTCGTCGCGCGGCGACAGCCGCACGTCGGGCGCGCTCGCCGAATGCGCCCGGAGCGAGGGCCCTTCCCACACCTGGAACGCGAGGCCGCGCGCGTAGCGGTGCAGCACCGGCGCGTGCTCGAGCTCCGACTCGTCGAGGTCGTCGCCGATCCGGGCGTGCAGCATCGACGCCGCCTGGACCAGGTGCGCGTCGAGCAGCTCCCCGGCCTCGTGACGCACGCGAACGACGGCGAAGATCGATGATGCGATCCACGCGAGCGCGACCGCGGCGAGCGCCAGGATCAGCAGTCGCCGCGACAACGATCGGCCGCGCGCGGAACGCTCGGCGCCCTCGCCGCCCCCGGCCGGAGGCGACGTCCCGGCCGTCATGGCCGCGCGCCGTCGCGAGGCATCATGTACCCGACGCCGCGGACCGTGCGGATCAGCCCGGGCTCGAGCTTGCGGCGCAGGTGGTGGACGTGCACCTCGATCGCATTGCTGCCCACCTCGCCGCCCCACGGATACAGGCGCGACTCGAGCCGCTCGCGCGACAGCACGCGCCCGGCGTTCAGCATCAGCTCGTGCAGGAGGTCGAACTCGCGCGGCTTCAGCGCGATCTCGTCGCCGCGGTGACGGACGGTGCGCGCGGCCGGGTCGAGAGCGAGGTCGCCCAGCTCGAGCGTGGGCGAGGCCTCGCCGCGCGAGCGGCGGATGAGCGCACGCAGCCGCGCCGCGACCTCCGCGATCTCGGCCGGCTTGACCACGTAGTCGTCGGCGCCGAGGTCGAGGCCGCGCACGCGATCGTCCACGGCGTCGCGGGCGGTCAGGACGAGGACCGGAATCGTGGCACCGGCGGCACGCGCGCGCTCGAGGACCTCGAACCCGGTGAGGCGCGGCAGGCCGAGGTCGAGCACGGCCGCCGCGTGCTCGCCGTCGCGAAGCGCCGAGAGCGCCTGCACGCCGTCGGCCACCCAGTCGACGTCGAACCCGGCCTGGACGAGTCCCGCCCGCAGCGCGTCGCCAAGCAGGGAATCGTCCTCGACCAGCAGGATACGCACGGGATGCCGATCAGTCGTCGTCGTCGCTCGAAGTGTGCGGGCGGGCTGGCCCGGCCGCCGTGATGGTGGTCAAGGTCGGGGGATGATCGAGCCCCGGGGCGGGCACGACGCCGGTCCACACGCCGGCCACGATCGCGACCAGTGCGAGGGCGGCCAGGCGGCGCGGGCGCGCGATGCCTTCCCGCGGGGCACCGAGCTTGCGTCCGGTGACCATCGCACCGACGAGGTTCTCCCGGTGCGCGAGGCTGCCCACGACGACGCCGACCAGGTGGAGGCCGACCACCGCGAGCATCGCGGTCGCGAGCCCTTCGTGCAGGTGCTCGAGCGCCTTCGGCCCGGCGTCCGCCTCGATGGCGAGGCCGGTCGCCACGATCGCCAGCGTCAGGCCGAGGAGCGCGACGATCGCCCAGCCACCCGCGGGATTGTGGCCGACGGCGTGCTCGGGACGGCCCGCGACGAGCGAGCGCACGTAGCCGATCACGCGGCGCGGGCCGTGGACGAACGACGCGAAGCGTGCGTGACGGGTCCCGACGACGCCCCATACGATCCGCAGGACGACGAGCACGCCGGCGGTGTAGCCCAGCGCGATGTGCAGGTCGCGCCAGCGCTCGGACTCGGCGGTCAGCCAGGCGCCGGAAAATGACAGCGCGAGCATCCAGTGGAACAGGCGGACCGGCAGGTCCCACACGAGGATCCGCGACGATTCGCGAGCTTCGGCGTTCATGAGCCTCTCCTTCATCGCGGAACACGCACGGCGTGCTCCGAGAAATCGTTGCGATCGGCGCCGGCATGGCAGGCGCCGCAGTTCGTGAGGCCGCGGACGTCGGGCCGGGCGAGCGTGGCGGCAGGCACCTTGCGGTGCTCGCGGGCGAACCACGCCCCGTCAGCGAGCCGGGGCAGGCGCGCGTCGCCCGGCGCGGAAGCAGGCGCGGCGCGCGGGGCGATACCGGCGTTGCGATCGAGGAACGCCGCGATGGCGGCCGCCGTCGGCGCATCGACCGACGCGTCGGTGCCGTAGTGGCGGCCGAGCGAACCGATCACCTGGCGCCACGCGGGGGCGGACATCAGCGCGGGCGGAAACGCCGTGTGGCAGGTGCCGCACTCGGCGCGCCACCCCGGGTCGTCGGCGGCGAACCGCGACGAGTCGGCGAGCGCCGGCGGCGCCGCGAGAGTGAGCGCGGCCGCGAAAAGCGAAGCAAGGGGCTTCATCGTCGCGTCCTCACTTGAGCGTCAGGAGCCAGGCGAGCACGTCGCCTTTCTCCTGCGCCGTGCACTCGCGCCCCAGCACGTCGCCGCAATTGCGGCGAAACCATTTCTCGACCTGCGCGGCATCCGTGAAGCGCTGGGCATTCGCCGCCGGCGCGAGCGGCTGGATCGCCTTCGCGGTCCGCGCGTGACGGCCGGCGGTCGTCGGGGTCTCGCCATGGCATGTCGCGCAGCTCCACTCGCCGCCCTGCGCGGAGCGGAACAGGCGCATGCCGCGCTCGGCCGAGAGCCCCGGGAAGGCGGGCGACGCCGCACGCGCGGCCGCTTCGTAGCCCTTGAGCAGGTCCGCCGGGGCGGACGCCCGCGCCGCGGCAGGGAGCGCGCTCGCCGCGGCGGCGAGAACGAGAACGGGGACGACGGATACTGGGGAGGGCATGGCGGTCTCCGGAGAGGAAGGCGAACGACCGCGACGGTACCGAGCCCACCTTAACGGCCCCTTAACGAGGCCCGCCGGCGGCGGTCCCTATAATCCGGCCATGACGTCGCGACCCGGCGCGGTGCACCCCGAGACGATGGCGCTCGCGCGCGAAGCGGCGGCGCTCGACGCGCGCGGCGCTCTCGCGCAGGCGATCGAGGCGTGGGCGCGTGCGGCGAAGCGCGATCCCGGATTCGCGCCGGCGCAACTGGGGCTCGCGCAGGCGCTCCTGCGCATCGGCCGCGTCGACGAAGCGTTGCCGCTCCTGGCGGCGGTCACGCGCAACGCTCCCGCGTCGGCCGGCGCATGGCTCGCCTACGGCGTCGCCCTGTCCACGCTGGGCCGCCACGACGATGCGGTCGCCGCGTCCGCGCGCGCGGCGTCGCTCGCGCCGCGCGCCGCGGCCGTTCAGCTGGGCCACGGCGACGTCCTGCGGCAGGCGGGGCGTCACGCGGCGGCGACGGATGCCTACCGCGCCGCCCTGGCCCTCGCCCCCGACGATCCGGACGCGCTCAACAAGACCGCCTCGATGCTGCGCATCGGCGTTCGCGGCGACGAGGCCGAGGCGCTGCTGCGCAAGGCGATCGCGCGCGCGCCCGGTCATCCGCTCGCGCGCGTGAACCTCGCCACGCTGATGATCGAGCGGGGTCGCCCCGAAGGCCCCGAGGCGCTGCGCGCCGCGGCGCGGATCGCGGACCTCCCTGCCGAAGCGCGCAGAGAGGTCGACGATGCGCTGGCGAGCCTCGACGAGCGGGAGGCGCTGGCCGCCCCGCTCGCGGAGGCGCTCGCACATAACGATCCGGCGATCCTCGCGGCGGCGATCCGGTCCCGTCCGTCGTCCGGCGAGGCGGACCGCGCGATCGTCGACGTGTTCGCCACGATGGCCGGCCGTCTCCGCGACGCGCGCCCGATCGACGATCGGTTCGCGCGCGGGGCCCCGCGCTCGCGCGACTGGCCCGCGCTCGAGGCGCACCACAACTTCCTCGGCCCGCGAACCGACGAGGCGATCGAGCGGACGGTGCGCCTCGTCGCCGCGCCGCCGGCGGCGCCGAACGATGTCGACCTCGATTACCTCCGCGTCGCGCGCGTGGTCGCCGATCCGACGGTCGCCGCGATCGATACCGCTGATCAGGCGGGCTTCGAAGCCTGGCTGCGGCTCCGCCACGCGCAACTCGTCGGCCACCGGGCCGAGTACGCGCCCGGCTGCTTCAAGCTGCTCAACAACCTGGTCGCCGAGTACCCGCTCGTCGAGCGCACGCCGTGGCGCCAGGTGGCGCAAACGCTGCGCACCATCGCCGTCGACCTCGCCCCCAAGGTACCCGCGGGCCCCTGGCGCGCAGCGTTCCTGTACGCTGCGATCGTCGAGTGCCATCCGTTCGCCGACGGGAACGGCCGCGTCGCGCGCCTGTTCGTCAATCGCCGGCTCGCCGCCGCGGGGCTGTTCCCGCACCTGCGCCGCGAAGGGAAGGACAGCGCTCAGGTCAACATGACGCGCGAAGCGGGCGAACTCGAGCCGCTGGTGGAGTGGCTCGCCGCAGGGAGCCGCTACGCCGCCGAGCTCGACGCACGCTGGTCGACGCGGACCGCCGCATGACCACCCCGCGGGGCCGCCCGTGAAGCCCGCCGAGCGCGTCGCAGGCGATGCATTCGCCGCGCACACGCCGATGATGCAGCAGTACCTCCGCGTCAAGGCGGAGCATCCGGACAAGCTCGTGTTCTACCGGATGGGCGATTTCTACGAGCTCTTCTACGACGACGCTCGCGAGGCGGCGCGCACGCTCGACATCACGCTGACGTCTCGCGGCCAGTCGGCCGGCGCGCCGATCCCGATGGCGGGGGTCCCCTTCCATGCGATCGAGCAGCACCTCGCGCGCCTGATGCGCACCGGCGGCTCGGCGGTGATCGTCGAGCAATTCGGCGACCCGGCGACGAGCAAGGGCCCGGTCGAGCGCCGCGTGTCGCGGATCGTGACGCCCGGCACGCTGGTCGACGCCACGCTGCTCGATGCGCGGCAGAGTTGCCTGCTCGCCGCCTGCGCCGTCGCCGGCAAGCGAGCCGGCGTCGCGTGGCTCGACCTCGCGGCCGGACGCCTCGCGCTCGCCGACGTGCCGCTCGCCGAGCTCGTGGCGACGCTCGAGCGCGTGGAGCCCGCGGAGCTGCTGATCGCGGACGGCGCGGAGGCGCCCGCGCTGCGGCGCGCGGTGCCTGTGCGAGCGCGCGCGCCCTGGCATTTCGACGGTGCCGCGGGGGCGCGC
>DASTCK010000123.1:0-4470 GCA_035711225.1 Casimicrobiaceae bacterium | reverse complement strand
CGACGCGCGCATCACGACGATCTACGAAGGCACGACCGGCATCCAGGCGAACGACCTGATCGGGCGCAAGACGGCCCGCGACGCCGGGGCGACGGCGCGCGCGATCGCGAAGGAGATCGCGGCCGTCGCGAACCGGCTGGGGTCGTCCCCGGATCCGGACCTGCAGGCGATTGGCGTGCGGCTCGCCGCCGCGGAAGCCGCGCTGCAGCGGGCGATCGACTGGATCGTGCCCGCATTCGGCAGCAACACCCGCGTCGCGCACGCGGGCGCCGTCGGCTACCTGAGGCTGTGGGGCACCGTCGTGGGCGGATGGCAGATGGCGCGCGCCGCCGAGATCGCGAAGCGGAAGCTCGCCGCCCGCGAGGGCGACAGCGCATTCCTGAACGCGAAGGTCACGACGGCCCGCTATTACGCGGACGCGTTGCTGCCGTTCGCCGAGGCCTACGCGGCGCTCGCGACCGGCGGCGGCGAAGCCGCGGTCGCGCTCGCCGCCGAGAGCTTCTAGGCGGGCGAGGCGCGCGCGGGGGACTAAGGTGCGCCACATCGCTTCTGTCTGCGTCGCCGTGGCGGTCGGGCTCGCCGCGGCCTCGCCGTCGTCCGCGAGCGATTCGCTCGCCGTCGTCGCGCCGGTGGCACGGCCGGGCCCCTACCCGGTGGCGTGCAGCAACGTGGCGCAGGATTTCTCGCGCCTCGCGCCCGCCGAGGCGGCGAGCGAGTACTGGCGCGGGCTGCCTCGCGCCGACGGGTCGACGCGCTACGTGACCGACCTCCTCTCGGAGCCGTCCGGCGCGCTGACCTACGGCTACTCGGCGCCCGCCGACGCGACCCTGTTCGGCCGCTACGCCGGCGTCGCGATCACCGACGCCGCGCTGGTCTGCTATCCGACGACGGCCGCGAACACCCGGGCCGACTACGCGCTGCCCAACGACAACGTCGTCCCGCGCATGCAGCGCGGCAGCGACGCGCCGATCCTGCCCGCCGGCGGCAAGCTTCCGGTCGTGCTGTTCTCGCACGGCTACGCGGGAAGCCCGATCGACGGCACCTACCTCGGCGCGCAGCTCACGCTCGCGTCCTTCGGCTACGTCACGGTCGCGCCGTTCCACGGCGACCTGCGCTGGTCGCTCCTCGGCTTCGAGGCCATCGTCGACGAGGGCATCACGGCCGAGACGCTGTGGAAGGACTACGTGGCGATGCAGGCGCTGCGGCCGATCAGCGCGTCGCGGATGCTCGACGCGCTCGCCTCGCACCCGCAGTGGAAGGACGCGATCGACCTCTCGCGGATTTCCGGATTCGGCATCAGCCAGGGTGGCGAGACGATGATGCTGCTCGCCGGCGCGGCGCTCACCACGACGGTGTTCCAGGATTCGAAGCCGGTCACGTTCGACCCGCGGCTCGCCTCCGCAGTCGGCTACATCCCGTACTTCGGCCTGTCCTGGCTGCCGTCGTTCGGGCGCGACCAGGAGGGCGTCGACGGCGTCACGCTCCCGTTCCTGGCCATCGGCGGCACCGACGACGAGCTGGCGCAGATCGAGCGCATGGAGCAGGCCGTGCGGCGCCTCGGTGGCACGCGCTCGCTCGTCGCGATCACCGGCCTCCAGCACGACCTCGAGCCGAGCTACCCCGACGACATCTTCACGTGGTCGATCGTGTTCCTCGACTCGCAACTGCGCGGCGATCCCGCGGCGACGGCGAAGCTGCAGCGAATGGCGTCGGTCGCGGGAGGCGGCGAGGACGTGCGGCGCATCGACTACACGGCGCCGAATGCGGCGAGCGGCGACGAGCGCATCGTCATCGAGTACTACCACGCGGGCTTCGACCACTACTTCGTCACGGCGGACGCGGCCGAGGCTGCGGGCCTCGATACCGGCGCGGGAGGCTGGGCTCGCACCGGGCTGACGTTCAAGGCGCTCGACGCCGCCGCGACGACCGGGCTGCCCAACTGCCGCTTCTTCGGCGTGTTCGGCGCGGTGTCGACGCATTTCTACACGATCAACGCGGACGAATGCGCGATCGTCACCGCGGACCCGGCCTGGACGTTCGAGAGCTACGCGTTCCGCGCCGAGGCACCCGCCAACGAGGACTGCCCCGCGGATCGCACGCGCGTGGTGCGCGTGTTCAACAACTTCAAGGGCGGGGCGCTCAACCACCGCTATACCACCAGCGCCAGCGAGGCGGCGTCGCTCGCGGCGGACGGCTGGATCGTCGAGGGCGCGGTGTTCTGCGCGCGGCCCTGATCGACGGACACCCGCCGGTGCCGCGCTGACGGTGTCGGCGCGCGTCCTTGCTCGCGCGTTGAGATCCTGTCGGCTCGTCGCCGACACGATGTTCGGCGCGGTCCCGACGGTCCGGACCGCGGAAACCCGGACACTGGCAGGTTTGCGGAGCCTCGCGATGCCCCTCTCGTTTGCACGCCTCGCCGCGGCCGCGGCGCTCGCCCTCGTCGTCGCATCGGGCGCTCGCGCCGATTCCCTCGCCACCGTACCGCCCCTCGGCCCGGGCCCTTATGCCGTCGGCTGCACGTCCGTCGAGCAGGATTTCTCGCGCACCGGCGGCCAGAGCCCCGAGGCATGGTGGGAGGGGCAGCCCGCGTCGAACGGCTCGTCGCGCTACGTGACCGACTTGCTGACGACCGCGGCGACGCCGGTGCTGAGCGTCGCGATGGGCAACGACACCGAGCTGTACGGCCCGTACGCGAACACGTCGATCCCGGTCGCCCTGATCGTGTGCTACCCGACCGACGCGGGCAACCCCTACGCCGATTACGCGCTGCCGAACGGGTCGACGATCCCGCACATGCAGCGCAGCGGCCAGCCGCCGCTCGTCTCGGGAGCACGAACGCGCTGGCCGGTGCTCCTGTTCTCGCACGGACTCGGCGGCAGCCCGATCTCCGGCGACCACATCGAGGTGTTCAAGCTGTTCGCGAGCCACGGCTACGTCGTGGCCGCGCCGTTCCACGGCGACCCGCGCATCGTCGACGTCAGGCTCGAGGGCGGCAGCGACCTGCTGGTCGCGCTCCTGAACTTCCCGAAGTACACGGCGATGCAGGCGGTCCGGCCGCTGGCGCTCGCCGGCGCGATCAACTACCTGCTCGGCACGCCCGAATGGTCGAGCCGCGTCGATCCGAACGCGATCGCCGGCTTCGGCGCGAGCCTCGGCGGCGAGTCGCTGATGCTCCAGGCGGGGGCGCAGCTGACCGTCTCGGTGGGCCTCGCGTCGAAGCAGGTGGTAGCGGACACGCGGCTCAAGGCGATCGCGACCTACGTGCCGTATTTCGGCCAGCCGTTCGTCCCGGCGTTCGGGCGCGATCAAGCGGGCGTCGACGCGATGCTGCCGATTCCGGTGCTCGCGATCGCGGGCACCGCCGATACCACCGCGCCGCTCGCGACCGTGCAGGACGCGATCGAGCGGCTGCACCAGTCGCGCATCCTCGTGGCCCTCGAAGGCGTGCAGCACGGCTTCGACGTTCCGTCGACCGGCGACATCCTGACCTGGACGCTCGACTTCGTCGCGGCCCACGCGCTCGACGACCGCCTCGAGCGCGCGAAGATCCAGCGCATGGAGCGCGTGGCGGGCGGCGGCGACGACCGGCGACTGATCGACTACACGGCGCCCGCGGCGCCGATCGGCAACGAGCGCATCGTCGTCGAGTTCCAGAACGACGCGCTCTCGCACTTCTTCTACACCGCCGATCCGGACGAGATCGCGATGCTGGACGCCGGCGTGGTCGTGCCGGGCTGGCGTCGGACCGGGTTCGACTTCAAGGCCTGGGACCGCTTCGACGCGAACGGCATCGCGTCGTGCCGCTTCTTCACCAGCCGCAACGGCGTGTACTCGCACTTCTACTCGATCAACGGCGTCGAGTGCGGCATCCTCGCCGCCGACCCGCTGTGGCGCTTCGAGGCGCTCGCGTTCCGCGCCGACCCGCCGATCGGCGACGATTGCCCGGCGAACCGGATGCGCGTCACGCGCATCTACAACCGCTTCGCCGGCGGCGCTCCCAACCACCGTTTCCTGACCAGCGGCAGCGAGACCGCGCACATGGCGAACGAGGGGTGGCTGATCGAGGGCACGGTGTTCTGCACGCCGCCGTGACAGGTCAGGGCGTCTGGTCAGGGGTCCGAGCCCGGTGTTGATTGCATGGGGTCCAACCCCGGTACTGCGTTGAAGCCGCGTTAGATCAAACCGAGGTCAGACCCCGATGAGGCCGGGGTCAGACCCCGACCCCCGGAATCACCACCACGCCGTGCCCGGCGAGCTTCACGCCGACGGCGGATCCCGGCGGGCGAGGGCAATCGACGGCGAACGAGGTCGCGAACAGCTCGCCCACGTCGGTCTCGAGCGTGTATTCCATCAGGCCGCCCAGGTAGGACGCCTTGCGCACGGTGCCGCGGATGGGCGCCCCCGTTGCGTCGACCAGCTCGATCGCCTCGGGACGGATCGCGATCTCGACCTCGCCGTCGGGGAGGCCGC
>DASTCK010000122.1:0-3526 GCA_035711225.1 Casimicrobiaceae bacterium | reverse complement strand
TAACCCGCCCCCCACGATGGAATTCTTCCGCTTCCGGCGCGATATCCCGTTCATGCGCCACGCGCTGGTGTTCAACGTGATCTCGCTGATCACGTTCCTCGCCGCCGTGTTCTTCCTCGCCACGCGGGGCCTCAACTTCGGGGTCGACTTCCGCGGCGGCACCGTGATCGAGGTGAAGTTCGCGCACGCGGTCGACTTCGGCCGCGTCCGCGCGGCGATCGACAAGCTCGAGGTCGGCGAGTACGCGGCGCAGAGCTTCGGCACGGCGGACACCGCGCTCGTGCGTCTCCCGCTCAAGCCCGGCGTGTCGAGCGCGCAGCTGTCCGAGCGCGTGATGACCGCGCTCAAGGCGGACGATCCGACCGCGCAGCAGGTGCGCGTCGAGTTCGTGGGACCGCAGGTGGGCAAGGAGCTCTACGAGAACGGCGCGCTGGCGCTGCTCCTGGTCGCGATCGGCATCGTCGGCTACCTCGCGATGCGGTTCGAGTGGCGGTTCGCGCTGGCCGCGATCATCGCCAACCTGCACGACGTCATCATCATCATGGGGTTCTTCGCGTTCTTCCAGTGGGAGTTCTCGCTGCCGGTGCTGGCGGCGCTGCTCGCGGTGCTCGGCTACTCGGTCAACGAGTCGGTCGTCGTGGCCGACCGGATCCGCGAGAACTTCCGCAAGATGCGCAAGGCGACGGTCACGCACGTGATCGACAACGCGATCACCAGCACGATGTCGCGCACCATCATCACGCACGGCAGCACGCAGATCATGGTCACCTCGATGCTGATCTTCGGCGGCGAGACGCTGCACTACTTCGCGCTCGCGCTGACCATCGGCATCCTGTTCGGCATCTACTCGTCGGTGCTGGTGATGGCCCCGCTGGTGATGTGGATGGGGGTGTCGCGCGAGGACCTGGTCAAGCCCGAGAAGCGCGGCGGCGCCGAGGGCGACAAGATCCTCCCGTAGTCGGACATCGGTTCCCGGCGATCAGGGATCGGGCGGTCGCGCACCGGGTGGCGCGCGTCGCGGATGCCTGATGCCTGATCCCCGAAACCCGAGATGCTGACCACCTTCCTCTACTCGCTGCTCGCGCTCGACCAGACGCTCACGACGCTGGCCGGGGAGTACGGGCCGTGGCTGTACGCGATCCTGTTCGTCGTGATCTTCGCGGAAACGGGGCTCGTCGTCTTCCCGTTCCTGCCCGGGGACTCGCTGCTGTTCATCTCGGGCACCGTCGTCGCGGCCGCGTCGCTGAACGTCCACGCGCTCGTCGGGACGCTGTGGGTGGCCGCGGTGCTCGGCGATTCGCTCAACTACGCGATCGGGCGGTTCGTCGGCCCCAAGGTGTTCCAGCGGCCCGATTCGCGCTGGCTGCGGCAGGACCACCTGCGCCGCACGCAGGCGTTCTACGAGCGCTATGGCGGCGTGACGATCATCATCGGGCGCTTCGTGCCGATCATCCGCACCTTCGCGCCGTTCCTGGCCGGCGTCGCGCAGATGTCCTACCAGCGCTTCCTCGCCTACAACGTCGTCGGCGGCTTCCTGTGGATCGCCTCGCTGGTGTACGCGGGCTACCTGTTCGGCAACATCCCGTGGGTCAAGGACAACCTGACGTTCATCGTCCTCGGGATCGTCGTGGTCTCGCTCATCCCGGCCGTCGCGACGTTCGTGAAGGAGCGGCGCGAGCGCAAGGCGAGCGGCTGAGCCCGCGACGGTGCGCTCGACGACCGCGCGCGCGTCAGATCCGGCGCGCGAGCGCTTCCGCGCGGCCGACGTAGCCCGCGGGCGTCAGCGCCTTGAGCCGCGCCCTGGCGTCCGCCGGCAACGCGAGGCCCTCGACGAACGCGTGCAGCGTCTCGCGCGTCATGCCGCGCTGGCCGCGCGTGAGCGCCTTCAGCTGCTCGTAGGGCTCCGGAAGCCCGTAGCGGCGCATCACCGTCTGGATCGCTTCGGCGAGCACCTCCCAGTTGGCGTCGAGGTCCGCGTCGAGACGGGCGTCGTCGACCTCGAGCTTCGCGAGCCCGCGCCGCAGCGCGCCCCAGCCCACCAGCGCATGCCCGAGCGCGACGCCCATGTTGCGCAGCACCGTCGAGTCGGTCAGGTCGCGCTGCCAGCGCGACACCGGGAGCTTGTCGGAGAAATGCCGGGCCAGCGCGTTGGCGATCCCGAGGTTGCCTTCCGAATTCTCGAAGTCGATCGGGTTCACCTTGTGCGGCATCGTCGAGCTGCCCACCTCGCCTTCCTTCATCCGCTGGCGGAAGTAGCCGAGCGACACATAGCCCCACAGGTCGCGGTCGAGGTCGATCGCGATCGTGTCGATGCGCGCCAGCGCGTCGAAGTATTCGGCGATGCAGTCGTGCGGCTCGATCTGCGTCGTGTGCGCGTTGAAGGCGAGCCCGAGCGAGCCGACGACCTGCCGCGCCACGCGCTCCCAGTCGACCTCGGGATACGCGGCCACATGGGCGTTGTAGCTGCCGGTGGCGCCGTTCATCTTGCCGGTGAGCTCGACGCGCCCGAACGCCGCCATCGCTCGCTCGAGGCGGGCCACCACGTTGGCGAGCTCCTTGCCGAGCGTCGTCGGCGTCGCCGGCTGGCCGTGCGTGCGCGCGAGCATCGGGCGGGCGGCGTGCCGGTGCGCTAGGGTGCGCAGGTCGTCGACCACGCCGCGCAGCGCCGGCAGCAGCACGTCGCGCCGCGCCTCGGCGAGCGCGAGCCCGTGCGCGAGGTTGTTGATGTCCTCGGACGTGCACGCGAAATGGACGAACCCGGCGACGCGCGCGATCGGCGGCACGCCCGCGAAGCGCTCCTTCAGCCAGTACTCGACCGCCTTGACATCGTGGTTGGTCGTGCGCTCGATCGCCTTGACGCGCGCGGCGTCGGCCGTGGAGAACGAGGCTAGCGCGGCGTCGACCGCCGACAGCGTCGCCGCGTCGAACGATGGGACCTCGGGAATGGCGGGCTCCGCGGCGAGCGCGGCGAGCCACGCCAGCTCGACGCGGATGCGCCCGCGGATCAGCGCCGATTCGGAGAAATGCGCGCGGAGCGCGTCGGCCTGCGACCGGTAGCGCCCGTCGAGCGGCGAGAGGGCGACGAGCGCGTCGAAGTCGGTCATCCCAGGCGGGCGGTCGCGGTCGGTCGAGCGGCAAATCTTAGCACGCGGGTGCCGCGCGCCCCGCGTGGCCGAAGGTTGATCGCCGTCAAGCGCGAAGGCGCGCCACTCGTGCCGTCGTGGGCTATGCTCGGTTCATTCGGGCGGAGTCGCCGAGGAGCTTTCATGAAATCGACACGCGCACGCGCGCTGCTCGTCGCGGCAGCCGCGATCCTGGTGCTGGGCGCCTGCGGCTCGGGCGGCTACCAGCGCGGCATCTTCACCGGCTTCGTGGTCGATGCCACCGAAGCGGACATCGTCGCGAAGATCGGGAAGCCCGACCGCATCGACGCGGCAGAGTCCAGCGCGCCCAAATGGGTCTACAAGAAGAAGACCTTCGATCCCGACAACATGAACCGGACCGACGAGGAGACGATCGTCGTCAT
>DASTCK010000121.1:0-12743 GCA_035711225.1 Casimicrobiaceae bacterium | reverse complement strand
GCCTATCGCCTATCGCCTATCGCCTATCGCCTATCGCCTATCGCCTATCGCCTATCGCCTATCGCCTATCGCCTATCGCCTATCGCCCATCGCCGCCTTGATGACCTCGACCCCGCCCATGTACGGCGCCAACGCCCCCGGCACCTCGATCGTCCCGTCCGCGCGCTGGTAGTTCTCCATCACGGCGACCAGCGTGCGCCCGACGGCCAGGCCGGAGCCGTTCAGCGTGTGCACGAGCTCGGTCTTGCCCTTGTCGTTGCGGAAGCGCGCCTGCAGGCGCCGCGCCTGGAACGCCTCGCAATTGCTGCACGAGCTGATCTCGCGATAGGCGCTCTGCCCCGGCAGCCACACCTCGAGGTCGTAGGTCTTCGCCGCCGCGAAGCCGATGTCCCCGGTGCACAGCGCCACGACGCGGTAAGGCAGCCCGAGGCGCTGCAGCACCGTCTCGGCGTGCCGAGTCATCTCCTCGAGCGCCTCGTACGAGCGCTCGGGGTGGACGATCTGCACCATCTCGACCTTGTCGAACTGGTGCTGGCGGATCATGCCGCGCGTGTCCTTGCCGTAGCTGCCCGCCTCCGAGCGGAAGCAGGGCGTGTGCGCGGTCAGCCGAAGGGGCAGCGCCGAAGCGTCGAGGATCTCGCCGCGCACCGTGTTGGTCAGCGTGATCTCGGCGGTCGAGATCAGGTAGAGCGGCTCCGCGTCCTCGGACTGCCCGCCCTTGCGGACCGAGAACATGTCGGCCTCGAACTTCGGCAGCTGCGTGGTCCCGACGAGCGTCTCGGCGGTGACGATGTAGGGCGTGTAGCACTCGACGTAGCCGTGCTCGCGCGTCTGCAGGTCGAGCATGAACTGCGCGAGCGCGCGGTGCAGCCGGGCGAGGTCGCCTCGCAGGAGCGAGAAGCGCGCGCCCGACAGCTTCGCGGCGGTCGCGAAGTCGAGGAGCCCGAGCGCCTCGCCGAGGTCGGCGTGGTCCTTCGCCGGGAAACCGAGCGCGCGCGGCTCGCCCCAGCGCCGAATCTCGACGTTGTCGTCCGGCGAGCTGCCGGCCGGGACCGACGGGTGCGTCAGGTTGGGAAGCACGAGCAGGAAGTCGCGGAGCTTCTCCTGCACGCTTGCTAGCTCCGCCTCCATCGCCTTCAGCGTGTCGCCGAGCCCGGCGACCTCCGTAAGGAGCGCGCTCGCGTCGGCGCCCTTCCCCTTCGCGATGCCGATCTCCTTCGACAGCGTGTTGCGGCGGCTCTGGAGCTCCTGCGTGCGCGTCTGGATGTCCTTGCGCTCGCGCTCGAGCGCCTCGAAGGCGGGCGCGTCGAACGCCACGCCGCGCCTGGCGAGGCCCGCGGCGACGCCGGCGAGATCGTTGCGAAGCAGCGTGATGTCGAGCATTGCGCCAGTTTATCAGAGGGTTAGCGGTGCGAGCTTCGATGGCGCGGCCTTCGGAGGCGGGAGAATCAGGGCAGCCTCCGCCCGGGGCCGCGACGATGCTTAGGGAGCTAATGATCTTCCGGCGCGTCGCCGGACGGCTTGCGCGCCGCCTCGTCGCGCTCACGGAGCGCTGCGAGCCGGTCGCGGATGCGCTGCTCGACGCCGCGGTCGGTGGGCTCGTAGAAGCGCGTGTCGGGCATGCCGTCCGGCAGGTAGCGTTCGCCGGCCGCGTACGCGTCGTCCTCGTCGTGCGCGTACCGGTAGCCCTTGCCGTAGTCGAGCGTCTTCATGAGCCGCGTGGGCGCGTTGCGCAGGCGAAGCGGCACCGGCCGCGAGCCGTCCTGCTTGATGAACGACCGCACCGCGCCGAACGCCACGTACGCCGCGTTCGACTTGGGCGCCACCGCGAGGTAGAGCACGCACTGCGCGAGCGCGAGCTCCCCTTCCGGCGATCCCAGGCGCTCGTAGGTCTCGACGGCGGCGAGCGCGATCTCGAGCGCGCGCGGATCGGCGAGCCCGATGTCCTCCGAGGCC
Organism: Casimicrobiaceae bacterium; assembly: GCA_035711225.1. Taxonomy (GTDB): domain Bacteria; phylum Pseudomonadota; class Gammaproteobacteria; order Burkholderiales; family Casimicrobiaceae; genus VBCG01. Next base: position 10,787 of record DASTCK010000121.1, on the reverse strand, counting down.
ATGCGGATCAGCCGCCGGCCGCAGTAGAGCGGATCCGCCCCCCCGTCGAGCATGCGGGCGAGCCAGTAGAGCGACGCGTCCGGGTCCGAGCCGCGCACCGCCTTGTGCAGCGCGGAGATCTGGTCGTAGAACGCCTCGCCGCCCTTGTCGAACCGGCGCAGGCTCCGTGCGATCGTCTGCTCGACGAACGCGAGGTCCACGCCCTTGCGTCCTGCGTCGGCCGCCGCGATCGCCAGCTGCTCGACCAGGTTGATCACGCGGCGGCCGTCGCCGTCGGCGTACGCGATCAACGCGTCGCGCGACGCGGCGTCGATCGCGACGTCCGGCATCGCGACGGCGACCGCGCGGTCGAGGAGCACGCCGAGGTCGTCGGCGTCGAGCGGCTCGAGCACGTACACCGCCGCGCGCGAGAGCAGCGCCGAGTTGACCTCGAAGCTCGGGTTCTCGGTCGTCGCGCCGATGAACGTCAGCACGCCCTGCTCGACCCAGGGCAGGAACGCATCCTGCTGCGCCTTGTTGAAGCGGTGCACCTCGTCGACGAACAGGATCGTGGCGCGGCCGGATTGGGCGCGCACGAGCTCGGCGCGCGCCACGGCGTCGCGAATCTCCTTGACGCCGGCGAGCACCGCCGAGATGGCGAGGAAGTCGGCGTTGAACGCATCCGCCATCAGGCGCGCGAGCGTCGTCTTGCCGACGCCGGGCGGCCCCCAGAGGATCATCGAGTGCAGCCGTCCCGCGTGGAAGGCGACCGCGAGCGGCTTGCCGGGGCCGAGCAGGTGGCGCTGGCCGACCACCTCGTCGATGGCGCGCGGGCGCAGCCGCTCGGCGAGCGGCGTGCCGGCGGGCGGAGGAGGAGCGAAGAGGTCGGTCACGTCGTCGCGCGCCGCAGGACACGGCGCGCGTCCTGCGATGATAGCGAACGTGGCCGGTGCGGGTGGGGACGACTGCGCCGGCGCCCGTGGCGGGCGGGAAGGATGCCTCGCACGATCGGTACAATCGCCTTTTCTCCCCGGGGCCTTCCCCGCATGACCTCGACGCGAATGATCGCGACCTACGCCGTGCGCGCCGATGCCGGCAGCATCGCGGCGCGCGCCGAAGCGCTCGCGCTCGAGCAGAGCGTCGAGGTGCCGCTGGCCGCGGTGCACGACGCGCGCGTGCGCGACGAGGTCGTCGCCCGGGTCGAGACGATCACGCGCGGCGAGGACGGGCGTCACGACGTGCGGCTCTCGCTCGCGTACGAGACGGTCGGTCGCGACGCGGGGCAGCTCCTCAACATGCTGCTCGGCAACAGCTCGCTGCACGACGACGTCGAGCTGGTCGACGTCGAGCTGCCGCGCGAGGCGGCCGCTTCGTTCGGCGGGCCGCGCTTCGGGATCGCGGGATGGCGGTCCGCCGTCGGCGCTGCCGCCCGTCCGTTGACCTGCTCGGCGCTTAAGCCGCTCGGGCTCGCTCCCGAGGCGCTCGCCGCGCTCGCCGGCACGCTGGCGCGCGCGGGCATCGACGTCGTCAAGGACGACCACGGCCTCGCCGACCAGGCCAGTGCGCCGTTCCACGCGCGCGTGCCCGCCGTGCAGCGCGCGATCGACGCGGCGAACCGCGCGACCGGCGGCCGGACGATCTACGCGCCGAGCCTCACCGGCGACCTCGACGCGATGCGCGCGCAGCTTCGCATCGCGCGCGACGCCGACGTCGGCGCCCTGCTGCTCGCGCCGATGGTCAGCGGCGCATCGACGCTCGCCGCGCTCGCGCGCGAGGCCGGCGTCCCGATCCTCGCGCATCCGGCGCTCGCGGGGGCGGCCCGGTTCGCGCCGCCGCTGCTGCTCGGGCGATTGTTCCGGCTCTTCGGCGCCGATGCGACGATCTTCCCGAACGCCGGCGGCCGCTTCGGCTATTCGCGCGCCACCTGCACGGCGATCGCGCACGCCGCGCGCGACCCCTGGCTCGACCTCGCGCCGTCGCTGCCGGTGCCGGCCGGCGGGATGAGCGTCGAGCGCGTTCCCGAGATGCGACGCGCGTTCGGCACCGATGCGATGCTCCTCATCGGGGGCCATCTGCTCGTGGCCGGCCACGGGCTGGAGTCGCGCTGCCGCGCGTTCGTCGCCGCGGTGCGGGACGCCGCCGAGGTGGCGTGAGCCGCGACGCGCGATGGCCGCCTCGCCGATCCGACGCTTCGTCCCGCCGCGACCCGATGCGGGCGCGCACGTCCCCGGCGCCGCCTACCGTTGGGAAGCGGTCGACCTCGCCGCCTACAAGAGCGACGCGAGCGCGCCGTTCCGCGACGTCACGCGCCAGACGCTGTTCCGCCGCGACGACCTCGCCGGCGAGCTGCGCTATTTCGAGGTGGCGCCCGGCGGGCACTCGACGCTCGAGCGGCACGAGCACGTGCACGCGGTGCTGATCCTGCGCGGCCGCGGCCGCTGCCTCGTCGGCGACCAGATCCACGAGATCGCCGAGCACGACCTCGTCACCGTTCCGCCGAAGACCTGGCACCAGTTCCGCGCGGCGGCCGACGCTCCTCTCGGATTCCTGTGCCTCGTCGACGCGGTGCGCGATCGGGCCGAGCTGCCCGACGCGGCTGCGCTCGACGCGCTACGCTCGCATCCGGCGGTCGCCGCTTTCCTCGCGAGCTGACGCCAACCGCTTCCCCACGCTTTTCCGCCCTGCGGAGACCCGGACGATGACCCGTTCCCTGCGCGTCGGCATCTCGCACGACGTCCTCGACTCGCGCGGCGAGCCGTCGTTCGGCCACGCGCCGCTCAAGCTGCTCGACGACGCGCCGGACATCGAGTGGGAGTACCTGCCCGCGGGCGTGCGCGAGGTCACGCCGGACCACGCCGCGCGCTACGACGCGCTGTACCTCAACATGGTCCGCACGCCGGGCACCGCCGTGGCGCGCGACGATTGCCGCCTGCGCGTCGTGGCACGGCACGGCGTGGGCTACGACTCGGTGGACATGCCCGCGATGACCCGCGCCGGCGTCATCGTCACCAATACGCCGTCGGCGATGCCGAGGCCCGTCGCGACCACCGCGCTGACCTTCATCCTCGCGCTGGCGGGCAAGCTCCTGGTCAAGGATCGCCTGACGCGCACCGGGCGCTGGGACGAGCGGCTCGACCACATGGGCACGGGGCTGACCGGCCGCACGCTGGGCGTCGTCGGCGCCGGCGGGATCGGCAAGGAGATCCTGCGCATGGCGCGGACCTTCGACCTGAAGCTGCTGGCCGCCGACCCCTACGTGAACGCGCTCGAGCTCGCCTACCTCGGCGCGCGCAAGGTCGACCTCGACACGCTGTGCGCCGAGGCCGATTTCGTCGTCGCGATCACGCTGCTCAACCCGTCGACGCGCCACCTGCTCGGGGCCCCGCAGTTCGCGCGGATGAAGCGCTCGGCCTACTTCATCAACGTGTCGCGCGGCCCCGTCGTCGACGAGGCGGCGCTGATCGAGGCGCTGCGCGACGGCCGCATCGCCGGCGCGGGGCTCGACGTGTTCGAGCAGGAGCCGGTCGACCCGGCCAACCCGCTGCTCGCGATGGAGAACGTCATCGTGACGCCGCACGCGCTGTGCTGGACCGACGAGTGCTTCCACAACATGGCGTCGATCGGGCTCGCGAGCATCGTCGACGCGCTGTCGGGCCGCACGCCCGAGTTCGTCGTCAACCGCGACGTGCTGGCGCACCCGCGCGTGTCGGCGTGGCTGCGCCGATGAACGTCCGGCGAACGACGCTCGCGCTTGCAGCGTTCATGACGGCGACGCTGGCGCACGGCGCCGCCGGATTCGACCTGCAGGGCCACCGCGGGGCGCGCGGGCTCGCGCCCGAGAACACCCTCGCCGCGTTCCGCACCGCGCTCGCGATCGGCGTCACGACGCTCGAGACCGACCTCGCGGTCACGAAGGACGACGTGGTCGTCGTCTCCCACGAGCCCGCGCTGTACCCGCCGCTGGTGCGGCTCGACGGCGCGTGGCTCGCCGCGCCCGGGCCGCCGATCCGGTCGCTGACGCTCGCGGAGCTCAGGCGCTTCGACATCGGCCGCACCGACCCGGCGTCGGCGTACGGGAGGTCGTTTCCCGAGCAGCAGGCGGCCGACGGCGAGCGCTTCCCGACGCTGGACGACGTCTACGCGCTCGCCGCGGCGTCCGGGAAGCCCGTCCGGTTCAACGTCGAGACCAAGATCACGCCCACGTCGGGGGCGACGACCGTGGATGCGGAAACGTTCGCTCGCCTCGTCGTCGCGCGCATCGCCGCCGCAGGCATGGAGCGGCGGACCACCGTGCAGTCGTTCGACTGGCGCACGCTCGTGGCCGTGAAGCGCCTCGCGCCCGGTATCGAGACCGTCTGCCTCACCAGCGAGGGCGGCTCGTTCGATACGGTGAAGGCCGACGACACCGGACGATCGCCCTGGCATGCCGGGCTTGCGCTGGCCGATCACGGCGGCTCGATCCCCGCGCTCGTCGCCGCGGCGGGCTGCGCGGTGTGGTCGCCCAATCACGCGAGCGTCACGCGCGATCGTCTCGCGGACGCGAAGGCGCGCGGCCTGCGCGTCGTGCCGTGGACCGTGAACAACCCGGCCGACATGGCGCGGCTCGTCGACTGGAACGTCGACGGCCTCATCACCGATTACCCGGACCGCGCGCGACGGGTGCTCGCCGAGAAGGGCTTCAAATCCGGGTCCGATTGAAATCCGACCCCGGTGTCGTCATCGGGGCCCCGAAGGCGCCGTGACGACGTCCGCCCCGGCGGGCGGCGCAAAGCGGAACTGGTCGGCGGGGATCGCGACGTTGCGCTCGAACGCGTCGAACGCGAGGCGCGTCGTCTGGCCGAACGCGTCGGTCAGCTCCATCGCGCGCGGCAGCGCGCCCCGGAAGCCGATCCGCACCTTGGTGAACGTCGAGTCGGCCGCCTTGGGCGTCGCCTCGACCCATGCGAGGCCGTCGGCGCTTCCGCCGTCGACGAGCGTGAAGTTGCGCTCGAGGGCGTTGTCGCCGGCGAGGAGCGCGGCCGGGGTCGCGCCGAGCGCGGCGTCGAGCTGGCGGACGATCACCTGGTTCAGGTCCTTGTCGTAGACCCACACCTTCGCGCCGTCACCGACGACGAGTTGCTCGTAGGGCTTGTCGTAGCTCCAGCGGAATTTTCCCGGCCGCGCGAAGGCGAAGGTCCCCGACGAGGACTGCGGCGCCCGCGCGTTGCGCGCCTGCACGGTCTGCTTGAACGTGGCGCGGCCGTTCTTCGCGCCGTCGAGGAACGCGTGCAATTCGTCGATGCCGCCCGCCCGCGCGGCCACCGACGCGAGGCCCAGCGCAACCGTCATCCCCGCAACGAGGAGCTTCATCTCGGCGCGCCCGGCTCGGTGCCCGGGATGTTGGCGATGCAGTTGCCGACCGCGTCGAGGATCACGTAGCTGTGGGTCAGCGCGGACCAGTCGTGCGCATTCGGGATGCGGCGGTACTGGTGCACGTACACGCGCCAGGAGTCGTAGAAGTTCTCGGTCACGAGGTCGCATCCTCCGATCGCATCGGTCGGCCCGCAGAACCGGTCGGGGACGAGCCGCAGCGCGATCCGGCCGGCCTCCGCCGCGTCGATTCGAGACGAGGAAGGCGGCAGGTTGCGCGGGCAGTAGCGGTCGCCTTCGCGGTAGACCTCGACGGGGCCGGAAAGTGCCCCGGGGGAGGCGACGAGCAGGAACAGCGCCGCGACGAGCGTCCGCCTCGAGCCGGACCGGCAAAGACCCCGCAACCTCCCTTCCCTCGTCGACGGGGACGCCGCATCGCGATGGAAGCGGCGCGTTTCGCGCGCCCGCTCGACCTCGCCGCTCATTCCTTCGGGGCAGGCACCAGCACTTCGCGGTTCCCGTTCGTTTGCATGGCCGACACCAGCCCCGCGCGCTCCATCTGCTCGATCAGCCGCGCCGCGCGGTTGTAGCCGATGCGAAGGTGCCGCTGCACGAGCGAGATCGACGGGCGCCGCGTCTTCAGCACCACCGCGACCGCCTGGTCGTACATCGGGTCGGCTTCCGCGTCGCCGGCGTCCAGCGAGACGCCATCCTCGCCCTCGCCGGCCCCGCCTTCCAGCACGCCTTCGACGTACTGCGGCTCGCCCTGCGCCTTCAGGTGCTCGACGACGCGGTGGACCTCGCCGTCGGAGACGAACGCGCCGTGCACGCGCAGCGGGTACCCGGTGCCGGGCGGCAGGTAGAGCATGTCGCCCTGCCCGAGCAGCGCCTCGGCCCCCATCTGGTCGAGGATCGTGCGCGAGTCGATCTTGCTCGCGACCTGGAACGCGATGCGCGACGGGATGTTCGCCTTGATGAGCCCGGTGATCACGTCGACGCTGGGCCGCTGCGTCGCGAGGATCAGGTGGATGCCCGCGGCGCGCGCCTTTTGCGCGATCCGCGCGATCAGCTCCTCGATCTTCTTGCCGGTGACCATCATCAGGTCGGCGAGCTCGTCGACCACGACGACGATGAGCGGCATCTCGTCGAGCGGCTCGGGTGCGTCCGGCGTCAGCGACACCGGGTTCAGGATCGGCTTGCCGGCCTTGCGCGCGTCGGCGACCTTCTGGTTGTAGCCCGCGAGGTTGCGGACGCCGAGCTGGCTCATCAGCCGGTAGCGCCGCTCCATCTCGCCGACGCACCAGTGGAGCGCGTTGGGCGCGAGCTTCATGTCGGTGACGACCGGCGCGAGCAGGTGCGGGATGCCTTCGTACACCGACAGCTCGAGCATCTTCGGGTCGATCAGGATCAGCCGGACGTCGCGCGGCTCGGCCTTGTAGAGCAGCGACAGGATCATCGCGTTGACGGCCACCGACTTGCCCGAGCCCGTGGTGCCGGCCACCATCAGGTGCGGCATGCGTGCGAGGTCGACGACCACCGGCTTGCCGGAGATGTCCTTGCCCAGGGCGAGCGACAGCCGGCCCGCTGCGTCGTGGTAGGTGCTCGACGACAGGATCTCGACGAGGCGCACGATCTGGCGCTTCGCGTTCGGCAGCTCGAGCGCCATGCAGCTCTTGCCCGGGATCGTCTCGACCACGCGGATCGACACGACGGAGAGAGCGCGCGCGAGGTCGCGGACCAGGTTGACGATCTGGCTGCCCTTCACGCCGACGGCGGGCTCGATCTCGAAGCGCGTGATCACCGGCCCCGGGTAGGCGGCCAGCACCTTGGCGGCGACGCCGAAGTCGGCGAGCTTCCGCTCGATCAGGCGCGAGGTGAACTCGAGCGTCTCGGCGGCCACCGACTCGGTCGTCGGCGGCGCGTCCTCGAGCAGCGACAGCGCGGGGAGGCGCGAGTCCGGCATGTCGGTGAAGAGCGGCCGCTGCTTCTCCTTGACGACGCGCTCGGATCTCGGCGGCGGCGCGGGCGGCGGCACGACGACCACCGGCTCGCGCTCGTGCACCGACTCGCGCGACCGCTCGACGATCGCCTCGCGCTCCATCGTCGCCTGCTCGCCGATGCGACGGTCGGCGCGCTCCTCGCGCTTGCGGCGTACCCACCCGACCGTCCCCTCGAGCACGCCGCCGATGCGCTCCATCAGCTTGAGCCACGACATGCCGGAGAACAGCGAGAAGCCCGCCAGGAACGACGCGACCAGGATCAGCGTCGCGCCGTTGTCGCCGAATCCGCGCGTCAGCAACGCGCCGAGCGATTCGCCGATCGCTCCCCCCGGCCCGATCGGCAGCGCCGCGGCGCTCTTCCAGAAGCGCAGCGCCTCGATCGCGGCGCTCGCGCACAGCAGGAGGCCGAGGCCGATGGCCCCGAGCCAGCGCGGATGGTCGCTTTCGCGGTCGGGATGCGCGATGCGCCGGAACGACGCGATCGCGATCGCGGCTCCCGCGACGACCAGCCACCATGCGGACAGTCCGAACAGGTAGAGCAGGAGGTCGGCGAGCCACGCGCCGATCGCGCCGCCGCGATTGCGGACCGGCGCACCGTCGCCCGAGAACGACCACGCAGGATCGCCGGGCGCGTACGACGCGAGGATCAGTGCGGCATAGGCGCACAGCGCGACGACGGCGAACCAGAGCGATTCGCGCACGAGGCGCGCGAAACGAGGCGAGAGCGAGGCCGGCGCGGCAGCCGCTGTCGCCCCCCGTCCGGCGCTCAATGAATTCCTATTGGAAAACATCGTGTTGCCGCTCGCTCTTCATGCGGCTTATTATACATGTTCCGCACGCCCGCGGCGAAACGCGACGGGGCGCGCCTTGCGCGGCGACGCCGACGACCCCATCTTTCGTCCACGCTAGAATCCGGCATCCCCGCCTGCGAGAACCACGATGCGCATCAAGCACGCTCGTCTCCTGATCCTCGGCTCGGGGCCCGCCGGATGGTCCGCGGCAGTATACGCCGCGCGTGCCAACCTCAAGCCCGTCGTCATCACCGGGCTCGCGCAAGGCGGCCAGCTGATGACGACGACCGACGTCGACAACTGGCCCGCCGATGCCGACGGCGTGCAGGGGCCGGAACTGATGGCGCGCTTCCAGAAGCACGCCGAGCGGTTCGACACCGAGGTCATCTTCGACCAGATCAACGACGTCGACCTCTCGCAGCGGCCGTTCACGCTGCGCGGCGACGACGGCGTCTACACCTGCGACGCGCTCATCGTGGCCACGGGCGCCTCGGCGCGCTACCTCGGGCTGCCCTCGGAGTCCCAGTTCATGGGCAAGGGCGTGTCGGCCTGCGCGACCTGCGACGGCTTCTTCTACAAGAACCGCGACGTGGTCGTGGTCGGCGGCGGCAATACCGCGGTCGAGGAAGCGCTCTACCTGTCGAACATCGCCAAGAGCGTCACCGTCGTGCACCGGCGCGAGAAGTTCCGCGCCGAGGCGATCCTCGTCGACCGGCTGATGGCGAAGACCACGGGCGGCAACGTGCGCGTCATCTGGGACCACGTCGTCGACGAGGTGCTCGGCGACGAGTCGGGCGTCACGGGCGTGCGGCTCCGGCCGCGCGACGGCGGCGCGACGGTGGACGTCCAGGCGCACGGCCTCTTCGTCGCGATCGGCCACACGCCCAACACGCAGATCTTCGAGCACAAGCTCGCGATGAAGGGCGGCTACATCAAGGTCAAGAGCGGCACCGAGGGCGACGCCACCGCAACCAGCGTGCCTGGCGTCTTCGCCGCGGGCGACGTCGCCGACCATGTGTACCGGCAGGCCGTGACGTCGGCGGGGACCGGCTGCATGGCCGCGCTCGACGCCGAGGCGTTCCTCGAATCGGTCGCCGAGCATCGCGTCCCGGCCGAGGCCGGCGCGCAGGTCGCCGACCCGGCGGCGGTCGCCGCGCGCTGATCGCGAGCAGTCAGCGGCGTCGCGGCGGCCCGACTCCGCCGGGACATGACGCAGGTGTCGCAAGCGTCCGGGTGAGGCCGGATCCACGGGAAGGCGCAGCGATGGCGAAGCTCACCGACCTCAAGGCGTTGCTCGACGCCAGGCGCGCGTCGGCCCCCGCCGCCGAAGCGACGCCTTCGGCGACGCCCGGCCGGCGTGACGCGGAGCGGCCGCGCGAGATGACCGCGCGGCGCGCGGTCGCCGCCTCGAAGCACGCCGAGGGCGACGTCGACATCAAGACGGCCTTCGCGGATGTCGCGCCGATCAAGCGCGCGAACAAGGCTCGCGTCCATGCGCCGCCGCCCGCCCCGGTGCCGCGCCACCGCATCGCCGACGAGGAGGACGCGCTCGCAGCGTCGAAGTACGGCGCCGAGCCGGCGCCGCACGCATGGGACATCGGCCAGGAGCACGAGGGCGAGCAGACGTTCCTGCGCCCCGGGCTCGGCACCGACGTGCTGGCGAAGCTTCGTCGCGGCCACTGGACGGTGCAGGCGGAGCTCGACCTGCACGGGCACGACTCCGACGAGGCGCACGATGCGCTCGCCGATTTCCTCGACGAAGCCCGAGGCGCGGGCATGCGCTGCGTTCGCGTGATCCACGGCAAGGGGCTCACGTCGCCGAACCGCGAGCCGGTGCTGAAGGGCAAGGTCCGCCGCTGGCTCGCCCGGTGGGACGACGTGCTCGCCTACTGCGAGGCGCCGCGCCACGCAGGGGGCGGCGGCGCGGTGATCGTGCTGCTGCGCGGCCGATGATGCTGCGCTTCGCTGCAGCGGTCGCGCTGGTGGCGCTCGCGCTCTCGGCGCACGCGCTCGACGCGTTCCCGGCGACGCGAGCGGTGACCTTCGACGGCAAGCGGCTCGTGCAGGCGGCCGACGGAGCGACCGAGGTCGAACGCTGGCGCGAGTTCGTCCCCGCGGGAGAGTCGATCGATCGATGGAAGACGCTCGCGTCCCTGCGCGAGTACCCGACGCACCGCGACGTCAAGGCGCTGGCGGGCGAGCTGGTGCGTGCGTTGAAGCGGCGCTATCCGGACGCGCCGTCGTCGGTCATCGAGAACCCGTCGACCGGCGAGGTCATCGTCGACTTCATCGTGTGGCCGCCGGACCGTGCGTTCACCGAGTTCAACCTGTTCCGCTACGGCAAGCGGGACGGCGGCGGCGTGGTCGCGCAGCAGTACGCGTTGCGTGCGTACGGCGACGCGACCGACTTCCTGCGCGGGCTCAAGGCGGAACGCGTGCGGCTCCTCGACCTGATGGCGAAGGAAGGCCTGCGGGCGGCGCGGTGATTTGGGGTCGGACCCTGGAGGCGCGCGAGCGCCGTGGGGTCTGACATAGGCGATAGGCGATGGGCGAATAGGAGGGTTGGGGCCGGGCGAGTCGCTTGGAGCGGGGTATGGCGCCGGCTGGCGTCGCACCGGGGCGCCAATCGCCTATCGCCCATCGCCCATCGCCCATCGCCCATCGTCTA
>DASTCK010000120.1:0-2283 GCA_035711225.1 Casimicrobiaceae bacterium | reverse complement strand
GGCCATCTCGGCCTGACGGTTGCGCTCAGCAGCTTCGGTGCGCTGCTCCTCGGCGGCGCGCTCGCGGCGCTGGCCGAGCTCGCGCTCGCGGGCCTTGACCTGCGCATTGCGGCGCGCCCGCGGCAGCACGAACGCGAACAGCGCGATCAGCAGAACCGCAACGACGACGATCGCGATGATCAATCCAGTTGACATTGGGTTTCCTCCCTCCGGGGTCATCGGGAGGATTCCCGCCACACTGTGATCCCATGCGGCCGACTTTCGACCTGCAGTCGCACTCGATCCACTCAGACGGCGCGCTGCCGCCCGCCGGGGTCGTCGCGCGCGCCGGCGCGGCCGGCGTGACGCTGCTCGCGCTGACGGATCACGACACGGTGGCCGGCGTCGGCGAGGCGGTCGCGGCGGCGCGCGCGGCGGGACTGCGCGTCGTGCCGGCCGCGGAGATCAGCGCACTGGACGGCGACTACGAGGACCTGCACGTCCTCGGCTACGGGATCGACCCGTCCGCCCGCGCGCTGGCCGATGCGCTGGCGGCCTTCCGCGCCGACCGCGCCGGGCGCGGGCACCGCATGGCCGACGCGCTGCGCGAGCTCGGATGGGTGCTCGAGGTGCCCGACAGGGGCGGCGCGCCCGTCGGTCGCCCGCACCTCGCGCAGGCCGTCTGGAACGAGCCCGCCAACCGCGAGCGGCTGCGCGCCGAGGGGCTCGAGGACTTCTCGGCCTTCCTCGTCGCCTACCTCATCCCGGGCGCGCCGGGCTACCGGCGGCGCACGATGCCGACGGTGGCCGACGCCGTGGACGTCATCCACGACGCCGGCGGGGTGGCCGTGTGGGCGCACCCCTTCTGGGACATCGACGCGTCCCGCGAGGTCCTCGAGAGCATCGACCGGTTCGCCGCCGCCGGGATGGACGGCGTCGAGGCCTTCTACGTCACGCACACGCGCGAGCAGACCGCGGTGCTCGTCGAGCGCTGCGCCGAGCGCGACCTGCTGACGACCGGCTCGGCCGACTTCCACGGCCCCCAGCACCCGCACTTCAGCCGCTTCCGGGCCTTCGACCTCTTCGGCTTCGAGCCCGACCTGGGACCGATTCCCGGGATGGCGCACGGCTGAGCACGGGCTCCGACCGTTAGCCTGCGCGCCCTTCGTGGACGCACTGCAAGCCATAGTCCTGGGCATCGTCCAGGGGCTCACCGAGTTCCTGCCGATCTCGAGCACCGCCCACCTGCGGATCGTCCCCGCCTTCCTGGGCTGGGACGACCCCGGCGCGGCGTTCACCGCCGTCGTGCAGCTCGGGACGATGCTCGCGGTCGTCGTCTACTTCCGGCGCGACCTGTGGAACATCACGCGCGGCTGGCTTGCCGGTCTGCGCGATCCGGCGCTGCGCGCGACCGAGGAGTCGCGGCTCGGCTGGTACATCATCCTCGGCACGATCCCGATCTCGATCATCGGGCTGGCGTTCAAGGACACGATCGAGAACCAGTTCCGCACGCTGGAGCTCATCGGCACCGCGCTGATCGTCTTCAGCTTCTTCATGCTCGCGGCCGAGCGGCGCAGCCGGCGCGACCGCGAGCTCGACGACCTGACGGTCCGCGACGCCGTGCTCATCGGCTGCGCGCAGGCGCTCGCGCTCGTGCCGGGCGTCAGCCGCTCGGGCGCGACGATCACGGCCGGGTTGTTCCTGGACTTCGAGCGCACGACCGCCGCGCGCTACTCGTTCCTGCTGTCCGTGCCGGCGGTCGTGCTGTCCGGCCTCTTCGAGATGCGCCACATCGTCGACGGGGGCGGGGCACCCGTCGGCGCGACGATCCTCGCCACGATCCTGGCGTTCATCAGCGGCTACGCGTCGATCGCATGGCTGCTGCGGTGGGTCGCCCACCACTCGATCGGCGTCTTCGCGACCTACCGGATCGTGCTCGGCGCCGTCGTCCTGGCGCTCGCCGCCGCGAACGTCATCAGCTGACGCGTCACCGCGCGCCGCCGGCGACGACCGCGCGCGCGAGTCGCGACGCGAGCGCCTCGAGCTGCAGCTCCTCGCTCGGGTTCAGGGTGAGCGCGGCGCGCGTCTCGTCGACGAGCGCGACCGCCTCGCGCAACCGGTGCGCGTCGCGGTCCTCCGCGTCGGCGCGCAGCTCCGGCAGCCGGTCGGTCGCGTGGACGAGGTCCTCGGCGCCGTCGCGCAGCACCGCGACGTCGCGGAACCAGAGGCCGGCGAGCTGCAGCGCGTGGTCGATGGCGCCCGTCCGGGCGCGGCGCTGAGCGCGCCGCGCGGCGTCGGCGGCCT
>DASTCK010000119.1:0-5891 GCA_035711225.1 Casimicrobiaceae bacterium | reverse complement strand
CCTTGGTGGCCGCGGGGACGCGACCGTCGTTGAGGGGAATCACCGTGCTCATGGCGCCGCTTCTCCCGGAAGTCGTGGAAGCGCGTCGAGTGCGCGCCGCCCTCATTCAAACGACCGTTTCAATCCTATGTATGTTCGGTTGTAGCGTCAAGGTGCACTGCAGCATGTCCGGGCGAAGAGGCAATAGAATCCATTGTGTAAGTGGTCACTATGACGCCAAGCGCTACCAGGCGCGGAAAGCGGTCAGGCTCGCCGGCCGGGTCAGGTTCGGGCACAGTCGTCCCGATGCCGCACCCCATCGACAACGACGTCGCGGGCGACGGACCGGATGCGCCGCCCGCATCGGTGAAGACCCGGGCCGACGCGGCCCGGCCGACCTCGCTGCGGCCGAACCCTCGCGACCGCCATGCCGGTCTCGCATGGGGCTTCGTCGGCGTCGCCGCCTTCAGCCTGACGCTGCCCGCGACGCGCGCGGCCGTCGGCCACCTCGACCCGACCTTCGTCGGGCTCGGGCGCGCGATCGTGGCGGCCACGCTTGCAGCGATCGCGCTCGCCGTCGCGCACGCGCCGCGCCCGACCGGGCGGCAGTGGCGCGACCTCGCGATCGTGGCCCTCGGTGTCGTCGTCGGCTTCCCGCTGCTGTCCGCGTGGGCGATGCGGCAGGTCCCCGCCTCGCATGGCGCGGTGCTCACCGGATTGCTTCCGCTCGCCACCGCCGGCGCCGCAGCGTGGCTCGCGCACGAGCGCCCCGGCCCGCGCTTCTGGCGCTGGGCCGGCTTCGGCAGCGCGGTCGTCGTCGCGTTCGCGCTGTGGCAGGGGGGCGGCGCGCCGCACGCCGCCGACCTGCTGCTGGTCGGCGCGGTCGTCGCGGCGGGCATCGGCTATGCGAAAGGGGCGACGCTCTCCCGAGCGCTCGGCGGCTGGCAGGTGATCTCGTGGGCGCTGCTGCTCGCCGCGCCGCTGCTCGTCGTGCCGACGTGGATGGCGGCCGACGCGCGCACGCTCGACGCGCCGTGGACCGCGTGGGCGGGATTCGCCTACGTCTCCGTCGTGTCGATGTACCTCGGCTTCTTCGCCTGGTATCGCGGGCTCGCGCAGGGGGGCATCGCCGCCGTCGGGCAGGTGCAGCTGCTGCAGCCGTTCCTGACGCTCGTCGCCTCCGCGCTGCTGCTCGGCGAGGGGCTCGACCCGCTCACCTTCGTGGCCGCGGCCCTGGTGATCGTCGCGATCGCGATGGGGCGGCGGGCGTGACGCCCGCCGGACTCACTCGGGCGCGGCGGACGCGTACGCCGCGTCGATGCGGTCCTTGAAGCGCGCGAGGAGCATCGGGCGCTTGAGCTTGAGCGTCGGCGTCAGCAAGCCGTTGTCGACGCTCCACGGCTCGCGCGTCGCCACGACGCGCCGGACGCGCATCCAGCGCGGGAAATCCCTGAGCCGCTCGTTGGCCCGGCGCAACAGCGCCTTCTCGTCGGTCTCCTGCGACACCGCGAGCAGCACGACGTAGGGCTTGCCCTCGCCCACGAGCATCGCCTGCTCGAACACCGGGTCGTGCAGGATCGCGAACTCGACGTCCTGCGGCGGCAGCTTCTCGCCGTTCGACATCACGAGGATGTCCTTGACGCGCCCGCGGATCACGATGCGCTCGTCGCGGAACTCGGCGACGTCGCCGGTATGCAGCCAGCCGTCGGCGTCGATGGCGGCGCGCGTCGCCTCGTCGTTCCGCCAGTAGCCCAGCATCACGTTCTCGCCGCGCGCGAGCAGCTCGCCGCTCTTCGCGATCCGCACCTCGACGCCGTCGAGCGGCCGGCCGACGGTGTCGGGCTCGTTGTCGGAGAGCCGGTTGACGGAGATGACCGGCGACGCCTCGGTCATGCCGTAGCCCTGCAGCATCGGCAGCCCCAGGCCGATGAACGTGCGCGCGAGCGCCGGGTCGAGCGCCGCGCCGCCGACGACGACGAGCCGCATGCGCCCGCCGAGCCGCGCGAGGACCGGGCGCGCCACCAGGCGCCGCAGCGCGCGCAGCAGCAGCCGGTCCGCGAGCCGCGCCCGGCCCTGCTCGACGCGCCAGCCGCGCGCCACCGTGGCATCGAAGAGCCGCCGCTTGCGCGGCGCGCCGGCGAGCGCCTGGTCGATGCGAAGCGCGAACTTCTCGAAGATGCGCGGCACCGCGAACATCGCCGTCGGCCGCTGCGAGACGAGATCGTCCGGCAGCTGCGCGACGCCGCGCGCGAACGCCACCTGCGCGCCGATCGCCAGCGGCAGGTAGTAGCCGCCGGTGCGCTCGAACATGTGCGACAGCGGCAGGATCGACAGGAAGCGGTCGGAGGCGCGCGCCATGCCGGTGGCGATGCAGCCCTCGACGTTCGCGCCGATGTTCCGATGCGACAGCATGACGCCCTTGGGACGGCCGGACGTGCCCGACGTGAAGCAGATCGTCGCCAGCGTGTCGCCGGTGACCTCGCGCACCTCGAACGGGCGATCGGCCGCCGGCACGAAGCGCTCGGCGGGGGTTCCCGGCTCGTC
Source organism: Casimicrobiaceae bacterium (assembly GCA_035711225.1). GTDB lineage: Bacteria > Pseudomonadota > Gammaproteobacteria > Burkholderiales > Casimicrobiaceae > VBCG01. The sequence goes on along the minus strand of DASTCK010000119.1, from coordinate 3,368 downwards.
GGCGTCGGCGCGCAGCACGACGATCGGCGGCAGCGCGTACTGTCCGGCGAGCTTGCGCAGCGCTTCGGCCATGCGACTGCCGTCGACGACGAGCAACCGGGCCTCCGCGTGCGTCGCGCACCACGCGATGTTGTCGGGGTTGTCGTCGACGTACAGCGGCACGACGACGAGGCCGAGCCCCAGCGCCGCCTGGTCGAGCGCCACCCATTGCACGCCGTTGCGCACGCACAGCGCGACGCGGTCGCCGGCCGCGTAGCCCTCGCGCCGGAACGCCGCCTGCCACTGCGCCGCGCGCCCCGCGACCTCGGCGGCGGTCACGTCCTGCCAGTGCGCGCCGGTCCAGTGGCGCCAGGGCGCCCGTCCCGGCGCGGCGAGCGCGCGGGCAAGGAGGTGCGCGAGGTTGGCGGACATCGGCGGGCGCGCCGCCGGACGCGGCACGCGGCGCGATTCTGACGCATCGCCGCGCCGCACGCCACGCGCGGCCTCGCTATACTCGGCGCCTTCCCGCTGCCGCGAGCCCAAGCGCCCATGGCCACGATCTCGGTCGTCAAGAAGCACCACCTGTCGCACGCGAAGGCGAAGACCGTCGCCGAGAAGATCGCGAAGGACCTGCACCGGAAGTTCGACCTCGCCTGCACCTGGGACGGGGACGAGTGCCGCTTCGAGCGCTCCGGCCTCACCGGGACCATGCACGTCGAGAAGGACCGCATCGCGCTCGACGTGAAGCTGGGCTTCCTGCTCTCCGCCGTCGCGCCGTCGATCGAGCGCGCGATCCACGAGGAGCTCGACGGGCTCGTCGGCACGCCGCCCGCGGCGGAGACGAAGGTTGCCGCGAAGGCTCACAAGCCGTCGCCGCGCAAGCGCTGACGGCACGCTCGCCTGCGCGCCCTTGCGCCCCCCGGCGGCGCGCGCTACGCCCGCTTGCGCAGCGGCGGCTCGGGAAACGGTGCGCTCGCGCCGTCGAATATCGAGTCGATCAGCGCGTTCTCGCGCGTGCGGATCGTCGCCAGGAACACGTCGGCGCCGTTCATCGTGCGAAACGCGTCGAACCCGCGCTCGAGGAAGGTCTGCAGCTCGCCGAGCCCGGCGGCGCGCGCGGGCGCGCGCATCAGCGCGAGCGCGCTGCGGATGAGCGGCTTGCGCACGTAGCGGTCGAGCGCGGTGCCGACCTCGCCGATCAGCTCGATCTGGCGGCGGCGGTCGGCCAGGCGACCCGCGCGCCGGAACGCCCGGCAGTACTCGTCGACGGTGAACTCGCCGTTCGCGCGCGGCAGGTTCTCGAGCAGCCGCGCATCGAGCTCGTGCGATAGGACCGACAGCTCCATCGCACGGGCGACCGTCGCGATGACGGGATCGGGCAGCATGCGCGTCATCACCGGCACGATGCGCGAGAGGTCGGCGTCGCGGCGGCTGAAGTCCTGCGGGCCGTAGAGATCGGACTGGAAGAACGCGATCGCGCCCGCATAGCGCGGATCGCGCGCGAGGTCGGCGTAGGTGTGCGCGAGCCGTCGCGACTGCCAGTCGGCGATGCGCTCGAGCGCGCCGCCCAGGATCGGGTTGGCCGCGCGCGCCTCGTGCAGCGCGTGGCTGCGCTCGAGCGCGCGGACGAGCGCCTCGGCGTGGGACGTCGGCTCGAAAGGCACCGGGCGTAGGCGGCGTGAACGGCGGAAGGCCGGCGGGGTCGAAGTCTACGCCCGTCGTTGCCGCGCCGGCACCGTCCGCCGGTGTCAGGCACGTGCCTGACACCCTGCGGGGCGGCAAACTAGGTTGATTGCTCTAGCCTTGCCCCGTAGCGTGCACAGTGTCGCTCGCGCGCCGCGTGCGCACGGCCTCGTCCCCTCGATGATCGATCTCTCCCGCCGACGACTGCTGCAGGCCGGCCTGGCCGGGGCGGCTGCGCTCGCCGTCGGCGCCGGCATCGTGTGGTTCCGGCGTCGCGCCGCGGAATCGCCGCTCGCGCTCGACGACGACGCGCGCACCATCGTGCGCGCGATCGTGCCCTCGATGCTGGCGGGCGCATTGCCCGCCGACGGCCCGGAGCGCACGCTCGCGATCGACGAGACCGTCGCCGCGGTCGACCGCGCGATAGCCGGGCTTCCCCCTGCGGTGCGCGGCGAGCTCGGGCAGCTGTTCGCGTTGCTCGCGCTCGGCATCGGACGGCGCGTGTTCGCCTCCGTGCCGTCGCCGTGGCCGGAGGCCTCGCGCGGCGAGATCGACGCGTTCCTCGCCGGGTGGCAGTCGAGCGCGTGGGCGCTCAAGCGCTCCGCGTACGACGCGCTGCACCAGATCGTGATCGCCGCGTGGTACGCGAACCCGCGCGCCTGGCCGGCGATCGGCTACCCCGGTCCCCCGTCGCTCGCGGTGTGAACGTGGCCGAGCCGACGACACGCATCGCCGATCCGATCCGCGCCGGGCTCGCGGCCGGGTGGGACGTCGTCGACGCGTCGCGGCTCGCCGCCGACCTCGCGATCGAGGCCGACGTCGCGATCGTCGGCAGCGGGGCAGGAGGGGGTGTCGCCGCGGAGACGCTCGCGCTAGCGGGGCTCAAGGTCGTCGTGCTCGAGGAAGGCCCGCTGCGCTCGTCGACCGATTTCCGCATGCGCGAGGCCGAAGCCTATCCCGAGCTCTACCAGGAATCCGCCGCGCGCAAGACCACCGACAAGGCGATCAACATCCTGCAGGGTCGCTGCGTCGGCGGCGGCACCACCGTCAACTGGACGAGCTCGTTCCGCACGCCGCCTGCGACGCTCGCGTACTGGACGCGGACGCTCGGCATCCCCGGGCTCGAGGGCGACGCGCTCGCGCCGTGGTTCGCGAAGATGGAGGCGCGCCTCGGCATCGCGCCGTGGGAGATCGCTCCCAACGCCAACAACGCGACGCTCGCGCGCGGCGCCGCGAAGCTCGGCATCTCCAGCGGGACCATCCGCCGCAACGTGCGCGCGTGCTGGAATCTCGGCTACTGCGGCATGGGCTGCCCGACCAACGCGAAGCAGTCGATGCTGATCACCACGCTTCCCGCGGCGCTCGCCCGCGGAGCGAAGCTCGTCACGCGCGTGCGTGCCGAGCGCCTGGTCGTCGCCGGCGATCGCATCGTGCGGCTCGACGCGGTGGCGCTCGACGCGGGCGGCACCACGCCGACCGCGCGCCGCGTCACCGTCCGCGCGCGGGCCTACGTCGCGGCGGGCGGCGCGATCGGCACGCCCGCGCTGCTGATGCGGAGCAACCTGCCCGATCCCGACGGCCTCGTCGGCAAGCGCACGTTCCTGCACCCGACCGTCGTGTCCGCCGCGCTGATGCCCGATCGGGTCGACGGCTACGCCGGCGCGCCGCAGACGATCTACTCGGACCACTTCCTCGACACGCTGCCG
>DASTCK010000118.1:0-13970 GCA_035711225.1 Casimicrobiaceae bacterium | reverse complement strand
CACGTGACGAGCAGTCGGAACTTACCGGCGTCGACCATCGGACCCCAGCCGGTGGCGTCGGCCGAGATGTCGACGTGCCCGCCCAGCAGCGCCTGCATGTTGTCGGCGTTACCGCGGAACGGGACTTGCGTCCACTTGAGGTTGTTGCGGTACGCGATGTCCTCCATCGTCACGTGCAGCGACGTGTTCGCGCCCGGCGTGCCGTAGGTGAGCTTGCCGGGATTCGCCTTTGCGTAGTCGACCAGCTCCTGCCAGGTCTTCCACGGCGAGTCGGCGCGCACGACCACGCCGAACGTGTAGCCGGAGATGCCGATCAGCCACGTGAAGTCGGCGAGCGGGTCGAACGCGACCTTGGTCGAGTGCGGCAGCCGGAACACCGTGATCGGCATCTGCGCAACCGTGTAGCCGTCGGGCTTCGCGGTCACGAGCGCGGTCGCGCCGAGGATGCCGCCCGCGCCGCCCTTGTTCTCGATCACGATCGTCTGGCCGAGGTACTTCTCGGTCGCCGTCGCGAGCGCGCGCATCACCTGGTCGGTCGACCCGCCCGCGGGCCACGGCACGATCAGCGTGACCGGGTGCGACGGAAACGGCTGGGCGAGCGCCGCGGATGCCAGGAGCGACGCGACGCCGACGGCGAGCCATCGTTGCAGTCGTAGCATGGTGCCTCCTCTCGCGTGCCGCCGGTCCCGCGCCGGCGCCGGGCGGTCACGCCGAGTATACGACGCGCGCCGCCGTGTATCCGGGGGACGGGTTGCGAACCTGGTTCGCAACTTGACCCCCAACGTCGCTAGCGGCGCGGCAGGCTCAGCGGATCGACGTCCTGCACGAGCGACTCGGCGCGGTGCGTCATCGCGGCGAGGGCCGGGAAGCGCCGCAACCATCGCACGAGACCCCGGAGCGGATCGAGACGCCTCGCGCGCGCGAGCACGCGCTCCGCCGCGCGCGCGAGATCCTCGCGGCCGTGCTCGCGGCAGAACGCGGGCAGCTCGCTCCAGTAGTAGCGCTCGATCGGCCAGGCAATCGTCGCACGCGCCGCCCGCGCCGCGGTCAAAGGCGCGCCGCCGAACGTGGGCCAGCGCTCGAGCCCGCCGAGCGCCTCCAGCGCGATGGCGGTGCGGATGCATTTCGCGCACGTCATGCAGTTGTCCTCGCGGCCGCTCTGGTAGCACACGCGCAGCGCCTCGCGCGCGGCGGCGCAGCCCGCGACGACCGCCGTCTTCTCGACGCGCGAGAGCGACGCTCCCTCGATCTCGAAGCGCGTGTGCGGCGTCGACAGCAACTGGACGCTCAGGACATCGTCGCGCGCTGCCGGCTTCCAGTGCTGGTCGATCGACGCCGAGACCAGCACGCGCGCATACCGCCGCTCGAGCGCGAGCCCGATCGCTGCCAGCATCGACAGCGCCGAGCGGCGCACCGGATCGGTGTGCACGAGCCGCGTGCGGATCTGGTTGGTCGTCACCGGCACGAGCGGCTTGCCGATCCCGTCGGCCGCACGCTCCATCCGCGAGCGCACGCGCTCCATCGACGCGTCGTCCGCCGCGAGCAGGTCGAACGATCCCAGCGCGAGGATCAATTCGTCGAGCGGCGCGGCGCGCGGCCTCAGCGCCGTGTGGAACGAATCGATGCCGCCCGAGAAGAAGCTCGCGGTGCGCCGCATCGCTGCGTCCGGCGTGGCCGCCGCCGGCGACACGTCCGCCTCGATGCGCGTCACGGCGTCGCCCGGGAACCAGCTTCGCCACATGAGCAGGAGGTCGCGCGCGTTGTCGAGGAGCGTCGCGTCGACCGGTCGCGACAGCACGAGCGGCTCGCCGGAGACTACCGCCACCGGCAGCAGCATCGCGAGCCACGGATTGCCCGACGTCGACAGCGACGGCTCGACCGCGGCCGGCACCTCGAGCCAGTACGCTTCCTCGGCCGGCCCGCCCCGCGCATCGTCGTAGCGAACGATCCCGGTGAGCCGTACCTGGCCTGCACGCTCCGGCGAGGAAGCGATGTCGACGCCGACGAGCTTCATCGATCGGATCGTCCCGTCGCCTCAGCGACGCGCCCGCGTGGCCGGATCGGCATCCTGCACGAGCGCCTCGAGGCGATGCGTCGCGTTCCCGACCACCGGGAGGCGGCGCAGCCACCGCACCAGCGGCCGGAACGGATCGTGACGTCGCGCACGCGCGAGCGCCTGCTCCACCGCGCGCGCGAGGTCGGGGCGCCCATGCTCGCGGCAGAACGCCGGGAGCGCGCCGAAGAAGTGGCGATCGATCATCTCCGTCACCGCCGTCCGCGCGACGCGCGAGGGCGCAAGCGAGGCGGTCCGGAACGGCGTCGACTTCCCCAACACGCCGAGCGCCTCCAGCATCACCGCCGTGCGCATGCACTTCACGCAGCGCATGCAGTTGCTCTCGTCGCCCGAGCGAAAGCACACGCGCAGCGACGCCAGCGCGACATCGGACTGCGCGACGGCGACGGTCTTTGCGATACGCGACATCGCGACGCCCTCGTCGTCGAAGCGCAGGCGGCTCGTCGACGAGAGCGGCGTCAGCAGCGGGTTGAACGCGGTCGGGACGATGGTGTCGAGATCGCCGCCCGCCGCCAGGATGACCCGCCGCCAGCGTCGCTCCAGCGCGAGGGCCACCGCCGCCAGCATCGAGGTGCCCGACAGGCTCTGCGGACGGCTGTCCCGCATGCGCGTGCGGATCTGGTTGGTCGTCACCGGCACGAGCGTCTTGCCGAGCACGTCGGCGGCGCGCTGCATCGTCGTGCGGACGCGCTCGAGCGCTTCCGGCGTCGCGTCCGCGAGGTCGAACGTGCCCAGCACCAGCAGCAGGTCGTCGATCGGCGCGGCGCGATCGCGCAGCGCGACGCTGAACGAGTCGACGCCGCCGGAGAAGAAGCTCGCCGTGCGCGGGTTCCGCGCGACGCCGGCATCCGCTCCGGTCTCCGGACCATCGAGGTCCAACACGTCCGCCTCGATCGGCACCACCGGCAGCCGGGGGTGCCACCCGTTCCAGATCGCCATCAGCTCGTGCGCGTGGTCGAGGAGCGTCGCGTCGACCGGCCGCGACAGGACCAGTGGCTCGCCGAACACCATGGCGAGGGGCAGCAATCCCGCGAGCCACGGATTGCCGGACGTCGTCAACGCGTCGGCGAAGGCGTCCGGCACGTCGTACCAGACGGCTTCCTGGGCGACGCCGTCGCGCGCACGCGCGTAGCTCACCCAGCCGGTCAGCCGCATGTGGTCACGCCGCTCCGGCGAGGGGCCGATGTCGATGCGCTCGAGCTTCACGCCGCGCCGTCTCCACCCGTGCCGGGCCGCCGCACGCCGCTCACTGCGGACGGTGCCACGTGACGCCGACGTCCTGCACGCGCGCTTCGAGCCAGTGCGTCGCCGGCCCGATGACCGGAAGCTTGCGGAGCCGGCGCACGAGCGGCCGGAACGGGTCGTGGCGACGGGCCCGCGCGAGCGCGTGCTCGATCGCGTCCGCGAGATCCGGGCGGCCCTGCCGCCGGCACAGTCCGCGGAGGTCCTCGTAGAAGTGGCGCACGTGGGGGTCGCCGATCGTCATCCGCTGCACCCGCTTCACGTCGAGCGCCTTGCAATGGAACGCCTCGGCACGCTCGAGCACGCCCATCGCCTCCAGCGTGATGGCGGCGCGCAGGCACTTCTCGCAATCCATGCAGTTCGACTCGTCGCCGGTGAACAGGCACACCCGCAGCGCGGCGAGCGCAACGTCGGACCGGGCCACGAACGCGGTCTTGTCGATGCGGCTCACCGGATAACCGTCCGCCATCACTTGCGTGCACGACGTCGACAGCATCGCGTCGGTGAGCGGATGCGTGCCGAAGGGCTCGTGCCAGTCGGGAGTGAGGCTCGCCGGAACGAGCACGCGCGCGAAGCGGTGCTCGAGCGCCAGCGGCACGGCGCCCATCATCGAGCCCTGCGAGATGTACATCAGGTCGGTCCTGCCGAGGCGCGTGTGCAACACGTTGGTCGCCACCGCGATCAGCGTCTTGCCGAGCGCCTCCGCCGCTGCCGCGAGCTTCGCCTGGACGCGCTCGAACGCCGCGCGCTTCGCGTACATCAGGTCGAAGGCGCCGTGGATCAGCATCAGGTCGTCGATCGGTGCGGCGCGCGGCTGCAGCACCGTGTAGAACGAGTCGGTGCCGCCGGAGAAGAGGCTGACGGTTCGGCCGCGCCGACCGGGCGACGGGTCGGGCGCGGCGACGTTCGCCTCGATCGCCACCGGCGCGTGCCTCGCGCTCCACCACTGCCAGGTCTGCATCCGCTCGGTGGCGCCGTCGAGCATGCGCCCGTCGACGGGGAGGCATAGGGCGAGCGGCTCGCCCAGCTCGACGGCGACCGGCAGCAGGCACGCGAGCCACGGGTTGCCGGTCGTCGAGACCTCGTCTGCGAACGACGCGGGAAACTCGAACCAGTAGTCTTCCTCGGCGGGCCCGTCCTTCGCGCGGTCGTAGCGCACGTGGCCGGTAAGTCGCACCGTGTCGGGGCGATCCGGCGAAGGCGTGAGGTCGACGTGCTCGAGCCTCACCGCGCCCCTCCGCCGCTCGCGCACAGGTCGTTCGACGCGATCATTGCGCCCGGTGCCACGTGACGCCGACGTCCTGCACGCGGGCCTCGAGCCAGTGCGTCGCGGGCCCCACGAGCGGGAGCTTGCGCAGCCACCGCACCATCGGCCGGAACGGGTCGTGGCGACGGGCCCGCGCGAGCGCGTGCTCGACCGCCTCGGCGAGATCGGCCCGCCCGTGCTCGCGGCAGAAGCCGCGCAGCTCCTCGTGGTAATGACGCGAGTGCCGGTCCCCGAGGGTCATGCGGCGCACGCGCTTCACGTCGAGCGCCTTGCAATGGAACGCCTCGGCTCGTTCGAGCACGCCCATCGCTTCCAGCGCGATCGCCGTGCGGAGGCATTTCTCGCAATCCATGCAGTTCGACTCGTTGCCCGTGAACAGGCACACGCGCAGCGCGGCGAGCGCCACGTCGGAGCGCGCCACGAACGCCGTCTTGTCCACGCGACGCACGGGATAGGCGTCCTCCACCACGGCGGTTCGCGTCGTCGACAGCAGCGCGTCGGTCAGCGGGTGCATGCCCCACGGCTCGTGCCAGTCGAGGTCCTTGCTCGCCGGGATCAGGACGCGCGAGAAGCGGCGCTCGAGCGCCAGCGGCACCGCGCCCATCATCGAGCCCTGCGAGATGTCGACGAGATCGGTCCTGCCGAGGCGCGTGTGCAGGAGGTTGGTCGTCGACGGGATCAGCGTCTTCCCGAGCGTCCCGGCCGCCGAGGCGAGCTTCGCCTGGACGCGCTCGAACGCCTCCCGCTTCGCGTACATCAGGTCGAAGGCGCCGTGGATGACGATCAGGTCGTCGATCGGCGCCGCGCGCGGTCGCAGCACCGTGTAGAACGAGTCGATGCCGCCGGAGAACAGGCTGACGGTTCGCGCGTGCCTGCCGGCGGACGCATCGGGCGCGACGACGTCCGCCTCGACCGCCACCGGCGCGTGCGCGGCGCTCCACCACTGCCAGATCCGCATCCGCTCGGTCGCGGCATCGAGCATGCGCCCGTCCACGGGGCGGCACAGCGACAGCGTCTCGCCCCGCTCGACCGCCACGGGCAGCAGGCACGCGAGCCAGGGGTTGCCGGTGACCGAGACCTCGCCCGCGTACGACGCGGGAAACTCGAACCAGTAGTCCTCCTCCGAGGGCCCGTCCTTCGCGACCTCGTAGCGCACGCGGCCGGTGAGCCGCACCGTGTCGGCGCGATCCGGCGAGGGAGCGAGGTCGACGCGCTCGAGCTTCACGGGACGGGCTTCCGGGGCGCCGGCGCCTCAAGCGCCTCCCACCGCCTCCCAGCGCCCGCTCGTCTCGGAGCGGAACAGCGCGTCGATCACGCGCATGTTGGCGATCGCGTCGTCGACGCCGAACGGCAGCGCGATCTCGCCGCGCACCGCGCGCGAGAACGCCGTTCCCTGCAGCTCGTACTGGTCGCTCTCGGGCAGCGTCTCGGTGCGGATGCCGGTCCCTTCGAGCGACGAGCAGTCGTCGATGTGGATGCGAGTCTTCGCCCCCTGCGGCGCGTTGACCGGGATCACGAGCTCGATGCGTCCCTTCGTGCCGCAGAGCTGGATGCGCTGGTGAGGCGCGATCTGCGTCGACACGGTGAAGTCGAGCCGGCGGCCGTCGCTGAACTCGCACAGCCCGCTGGTGAGCCGGTCGGTCCCGAACGTCGGGTCGCGGTCGATCAGCGCGATGGCGCGCGAAGGCTCGCCTTCGAGGAACCAGCGTCCCGCGACGATCGCATAGCACCCGATGTCGTAGAGCCCGCCGCCGCCGATGTCCGCCTTGTTGCGCACGTTGTTCGGGTCGAGGTTGTTGTAGCCGAAGAACATCTGCACCACGCGCAGCGTGCCGATCGTGCCGGCGCGCACCAGCTCGCGCGCGCGCAGCCACTGCGGGTGGTAGCGCACCATGAACGCCTCGGCGATCAGCACCCGCCCCGCGGCGTCGCGCAGTTGCGCGGCCTCGGCGGCGTGCATCGCGATCGGCTTCTCGCACAGCACGTGCTTGCCGGCGCGCGCGGCGGCCAGCGTCATCGGCACGTGCAGGTGGTTGGGCAGCGGGTTGTAGACCGCCTCGATCTCGGGGTCGGCGAGGAGCGCCTCGTAGCTGCCGTAATGCTTCGGGATGCCCATCGCGGCGGCGAACGTGCGCGCGGCGTCCGCGTCGCGCGAGGCGACCGCGCGGATGTCGCACCACGGGCTCTTCTTCATGCCGGGCAGCACGCGGCCCGAGCCGATCTTCGCCGTGCTGATGACGCCCCACACCACCTTCTTCATCGTGCATTTCCCTTCCGGAACCCGGTTCGGAACCAGGTTCCGATCCTGGTTCCACGTCCCGGACCTGCGCCGATGCCTCGACGACCCCCGGAAAGTGGGTGCGACAGTACCACCAGTTGCAGCGGATTTCCGCGTCGGGGGGCGGCTCCGGAACCTGTCTCCGCGGCCCCGCCCGTCCTGCGCCTAGAGCGAACGCGACATGAAGACGCTGTTCGGGTCGGCCACGTAGGCGCCGAACGGGCCGCAGTAGGCGAACCCGGCGCGCTCGTAGAGGCGCCGCGCGGGCTCGAAGGCCGGCATCGAGCCGGTCTCGAGCGAGAGCAGCGCATACCGGCGCCGTCGTGCCTCGCCGACGATGTGGTCGAGCAGCGCGCGCGCCACGCCGGTGCGGCGATGCGCCGAGGCCGTCCGCATCGACTTGACTTCGCCATGCGTCGGCGCGAGCTCCTTCAGCGCCCCGCAGCCGAGCAGGTCGTCGCCCGACCACGCGGTCCAGAACGTGATGCCGGGCGCCCGCAGCGCATCGATCGGCAGCGCGTGCACGCTCCCCGGCGGCGACAGGCTGCGCATGCTCTGCAGGTGCTCGTCGAGCAGCGCCAGCACCCGCGGATGCGTGAGCGAGCCGAGGCGTATGGACAGGGTTCGCATGGGTCCGCAGGGCCAGGCCCTGCCTGAGGTTTGAGCAGGCCCGACACCGCCCGAATCGGGAGCCGGATCCGACCCTGCGCAGCTAGCGGGCGGGGCCTGACCCTGCGTCGACGGTCATTTCGGATGCCTGCCCTCGGCCAGCGAGTCCAGCAGCGCGACGAGCGCGTCGTAGGCGACCGGCTTGACGAGGTGCGCGTCGAAGCCCGCGTCGCGCGACTTGCGCCGGTCCTCCTCCTGTCCCCAGCCGGTCAGCGCGACCAGCACGATGTCCTTCCCTCCCGGCATTGCGCGGATGCGGCGGCACGCCTCGTAGCCGTTCACGCGCGGCATGCCGATGTCGAGCAGCGCCATGTCCGGCCGGTGACGCTCGACCGCGTCGAGCGCGGCCGCGCCGTCGAAGGCAGTGAACGTCTCGTTGCCGGCGAGTTGCAGCAGCACCGCGAGCGACGACGCCGCGTCCCGGTTGTCGTCGACGACGAGGATGCGACGCGGTGCCGCGGTCTTCGAAGGCATGTCAGGTGGGCTCTCCACCGCGTCCGGCAGCTGCGCGGGAATCGGCAGGCGCACGACGAACGTGCTGCCTCGCCCTTCGCCCTCGCTTCTCGCGTGGACGGTGCCGCCGTGCATCTGCACCAGGCGCTTCACCAGCGTCAGCCCGATCCCCAGCCCGCCCTGCGACCGCTCGAGCGAGCGGTCGATCTGCGAGAACATGTCGAAGATCGTGTCGAGCTTGTCGCGCGGGATGCCGATCCCGTTGTCGGTGACCGACACGACCGCCTCCGCGCCGTCGCGCTCCGCGATCACGCGGATCCGTCCGCCGGGCCGGGTGTACTTGCAGGCGTTGTTGATCAGGTTACCGAAGATCTGCGTCAGCCGCACCGCGTCGGCGTGAAGCAGGATCGGCCGCTCCGGCAGCGTGACGTCGACCACATGCCCCGCGCCGTCCGCGAGCGGCTGCGCCGACTGCACGGCCTGGCGGATGACCGCCCCGAGGTCGACCGCCGTGCGGCGAAGCCCGATGCGGTTGTGCGTGATGCGCGACAGATCGAGGAGGTCGTCGACCAGCCGCACGAGCTGGCCGAGCTGCCGCTCCATCGTGTCGACGGCGGCCGGCAGCGCACCGCGCTCGTTGCCCGCGCGCTTGAGGATCTCGAGCATGTTGCGCATCGGCGCCAGCGGATTGCGCAGCTCGTGCGACAGCGTCGCGAGGAACTCGTCCTTGCGACGGTCCACCTCCGAGAGGTCGGTCGCGAGCTTGCGCAGGTTGTCCTCGAGGCGGCGGCGCTCGGTCACGTTCTGGCTGACGGTGGCGAAGCCGAACGGCTTCCCCGTCGCGTCGTCGAGCCGTACCACCTTGTAGGCCATCCAGATCGCCGCACCGCTGCGGAAATGGCGGAACCGGACCTCGATCTCGCCGTGGCCCTCGCGCGCGACGCGCGGCAGGAAATCGTCGACGATGCGCGAGCGATCCTCGGGGAAGAAGAACTCGGCGACCGGCGTGCGCTTCGCCTCGTCGAGGTCCGCCAGCCCGACCATCGAGAGCCCCGCGCGGTTGACGAAGCTCGGGACGCCCGCGAGGTCGCAGATGCCGATGAAGTCGGTGCTGTTCTCGACCAGCGTCACGAACTTCTGCCGCTCGTTCTCCGCCTCGCGCTGGCGCGTGACGTCGCGCACGATCTTCGAGGCGCCGATCACGTTGCCGGCGTCGTCGCGGATCGGCGAGATCGTCAGCGACACCCAGATTCGCCTCCCGTCGCTTCGCACCCGCTCGGTCTCGAAATGCTCGACGCGCCTGCCGGCCTTGAGGCTCGCGATGATCTGGTCCTCCTCCGACAGGCGGTCGGGCGGGATGACGAGCGAGATGTGCCGTCCCACGGCCGCTTCCGCGGTGTGGCCGAAGAGGCGCTGCGCGGCCGCGTTCCAGGTGCGGATGACGCCGTCGAGCGACTTGCTGATGATCGCGTCGTCGGACGATTCGACGATCGACGCGAGCAGCCGCGCGTCGAGGAGCCGGGCGGCATCGCGGATCTCGAAGCGCCGGCGCTCCGACACGTCGCGGAAGATCAGCACGCAGCCCGATACGTTGCGCAGCTCGTCGACGATCGGCGCGGCGCTGTCGTCGATCGGATGCTCGTCGCCGCGACGGTGGACGAGCGTCGCGTGGTTCTCGAAGCCGACCGCGGTCCCTGCGCGCAACGCGCGCAATGCAGGACTCTCGATGGGCTTGCGGGTCTGCTCGTCGATGATGTGGAACACCGCATCGAGCGGCTGGCCGCGCGCTTCCTCCGGCGTCCACCCGGTCAACGTCGCGGCGACCGCGTTCAGGTAGGTGATGCGCGCCTCGGTGTCGGTCGTGATGACGCCGTCGCCGATGCTGCCGAGCGTGACGCGCAGCATCTCGCCGCTCTCCGCCGCATGCGACTGGGCGCGCAGCATTCGCTCGCCGATGACGATGATCAGCGCGCAGGTCAGGAGGTACGCGGCGAGGCCGACAAGGGTCTGCAAGTCCGCGATGACCAGCGAGCCGCGCGGCGGCACGAACAGGTAGGCGCAGACGAGGTAGCCCACGATCGTCACCAGCGTCGCGGCGATCCAGCCGGCGGCCCAGACGGCGATCGCGACCGCGGCGAACAGCGTGACCAGCGGGAAAAGGTCGCCCATCGCCGGGTCGAGCACCCAGCGCAGCAGGACCGCTGCCGCGAGGGCGGCGAAGGCGATGGCGTAGGCCCGGACAGGGCGTCGCACGTAGGTCATGCGCGGCAGGCGTAGGAACGGGAACGGGAAAACTCACGCCCACGGGGCGACCCCGGGGGCCGGCGGGTGCGCGACGGGACGGGCGCGCGGGGCCGCTTGGCCGACAGTGTGCCGCAACGCGGGCCGGCGGGCGATAGGCCGCTGCAGGACCTGCGGCCCGGGGCTAGCGAAGACCGGGCGGGTCCGCGGGCATGGCCGTCATCCGCGGAGCCGGCGGGAAGCGGGCTAGTCGGCTGCCTCGATGATCCGCAGGTCGCGATCGACCGCCTTGCCGAGCACGCGCAGCGCTTCCTGGTAGGCCGGGCTGTCGTGCGCGGCGATCGCCTGCGCCACGCTCGGGAACTCGAGGATCACGGTGCGCTGGGCGAGGCCCTTCTCGTAGACCTTCGCCGGCATGCCTCGGGCGAGGAAGCGCCCGCCCGCGTTCTGCAGCGCGGGGCCGGCGAGCTTCGCGTAGGCGGCGAGCGCGTCGGCGTCGTGAATCGCGTGGTACGCGGAGATCCAATAGGCTTTGGGCATGGGAGGCCGGCGTGAGGGTCGAGGTGGGCTGCGCTTTGGGTGGGAAGTCGGTCTGCGCGAGGCTTCATTCTGCATGGCCGACGTCGGGGCGGCGCCACGCAAGGTGCAACCCCTTGCCGATGGCCACCGTGGTCCCGACGAGCGTCGCCTCGCGCGCCATGAATGCGAGGAACGGCGCAACCTCGTCGGGGTGCGACAGGACGTTGTCGATCGCGAGCGCACCGCCGGGTCGAACCACGCGCACCGGGTGCGGCCACCATCCAAGATACTCGGTTCGCTCCGCGTCGAGGAAGAGCAGGTCGACGCTGCTGTCGGCAAGTCGCGCCAGATAGGCGCCGCCGTCTTCCTGACGGAACTCGACGCGCGTCACGAGGCCGGGCTGAAGGGCGTCGGCGCGCCTGAGGTTGGCATGGGCCTCGTCGTGGGTTGCCGTGTCCACGCTCACGACCTGGCCGTCAACGTCGCCCACCGCGTCGGCCAGCCAGATCGTCGAAAAGCCGTTCGCCGTGCCGATCTCGACGACCCGGCGCGCACCGGCGATCCGAACCATCAGGCTCAGCAGCCGAGCGGTGGCGGGCTCGAGGTTGCGGTGCTTGAGCAGCCGGTTCGGTTGCGCGGAATCGTGCGCGACGCCGAACGCGTAGAGCTCGTCGATGAACGCGGACAGACGTGGGTTCATGCCGAGCCTCCGTCGCCGGCCGTCATTCTGCGGCGGTTCGGGAGTCCGCTCGTGGAGCCGAGCCTTGGCAATCCCTGAGAAAGCAATACCCTTACGTTGGCATGGTCTTCGAGGAGCCCGCTTGCCAACGTGTCCCCTGGAATGCGGGGCTAGGCATCCTCATGCCTTGCAGCTTGGACATAGGCCGCACGCTCGAAGCAATTGCACCTGTAGGGATCGCGCCCACGCAGGAGTTGAACGAGGCTGGAAGCGATATAGAGCGGGAAGAAAACGACGCCCCAGCGCTCGTACTGTCGAACGTGAACATGCTCATGGCGACGCACCTGGCGAAGGGTGCCGTGATCGACACCGATGATCACGTGGCCGAAGGTGATCGCCACGATTCGAGCTGACGAAGGAAGGAGCGAAGCAAGCCGATCGAGGCGACCGCCTGCCACCTCGATGACGCCATCGACGAGACGGATCGTTGCGCCAAGGGACAGCGCCAGCCCCGACAAGAGCAGCCCGACGGTGGTTGCCGGGAGAGCCCACAGGTAGCGGGTTACGACGTGGATGTCGCGCATCGACTCACCCCGCGACCGCGGCTAGCAGCACCCAACGCGGCGAACAAACGGCAACGTTCGATCACTGGATCACCTCGTCCGCGCGCTGCAGCAGCGCTTGCGGGATGGCGATACCGAGCGCCCTGGCGGTCTTCAGGTTGATCGCGAGTTCGAACTTCGTCGGCTGCTCGATCGGCATGTCGGCGGGCTTCGCGCCCTTGAGAATCTTGTCGACGAAACTCGCCGCGGTGCGCCAATGCCATGTGACCGAGGAAATATAGGACATCAGGCCGCCGGCGGTGACGTATTCGCGTTGGCCGAAAACGGACGGCAACCCGGAGCGAAGCGTCAGCTGGACGATGGGGACGCGGCGAGCCAGGAACATCGGGTCGTTCACGACAATGAGCGCGCCGCCTCTGGCGCGCCCGATGGCGTCCTCCAGTTCGCCTTCCACCGCGATTTCGATGCGATCGAGTCGCAGGCCAAGGGTCCTTGCGCGCGACGACATCGCGTCGAAGAAGAATCCGTTGGCAGGGTTGGCGCCGTTCATCAACACGGCGACCTTCTTGAGCTTCGGCACGGCAGAGGAGAGCAGCTCCACTTGCTTGGCAAGAACCTGTTCGCCGGCCGCCGAAGTGCCGGTCAGGTCTCCCCCCGGCCGGGCCAGCGTGGCCACGAGCCCTGCGCCTACCGGGTCTCCGGCGTTGATCATCACGATGGGCACACCGGCAGCACCATCGCGCGCCGCGCGGATGGCAGTCGTGCCCAACGCCAGGATCAGCGCCACCGGAAGCGCCTTGAGCTCGGCGGCGATCTCGCGCTGGCGTTGCGGGTCCACGCCCGCCCAACGCGTTTCGATCAGCAGGTTCCTGCCTTCGATCCAGCCGAGCTCGCGCAGACCCGCGCGCAGAGACGCCAGGTTGATCTGGTCCTCACGGTCCGGTTCGGTCCGCGGAACGAGCAACCCGATCCTGAAGACCTTGCCCGACTGCTGTGCGCGAGCGGCGAATGGCTCTAACAGGCATAGGCCGGCGAGGAGCGTGACGAATGCCCGCCGATCCATCACTGAGTCGTCTCGTTGAGGAAGGGACGCCTGATCATGATATGGCTTCCAGCGTGGCTTCAGGTCCCGCGGACGGATGAGGGGCATGGAGATATTCTTGCGTCGCTGCTGAAGGTGTCTTCAGTTGACCAATCAACCACGTCCAGCGGGTTCCCGTCTAACGAAGCAAGTTAACCGGCCCCAACGGCGGGGCCGAAGGCCCGCCGGTTGGGGTCCGTGTTGAACGACCGGTTAGGCCTCGGGTTCATGGCAAACGGCTTCGATGTTGTGCCCGTCCGGACCAATGACGAAAGCTGCGTAGTAGTTCGCGTGGTACTTCGGGCGCAGACCTGGCGCACCATTGTCTTTGCCCCCCGCCTCGAGAGCTGCGCGGTAGAAGTCTTCGACTTGCCGGCGATTCTCGGCCGCGAAGGCCAAGTGGAGATGCGTCGCCTTCTCCTCGATTCGGCGGATGCACAGTGAAGAATGGCTGTCTGAGCGGCAAAGCTCGACGCCGAGCGGCCCCTCCGAAACAACAGTTACGCCGAGCGGTTCGAGTGCCTTGAGGAAAAACGCCTTGCTCGCCGCATAGTCGCTAACTCCGAATACGACGTGATCAAACATGAGTCTCCTGCGATATGTGGTCGGCGCGAGGCCTAACGAGAAATAGGTTGCTGATGTCGCAACGATATTTCGCCTACTGGCGTAGCCATGGCATATCCATCGTCATCGGTACCGAACCATCGCATGTCGCGCGACCGCATTCGCCCTAGCCCAGCGCCCCCCGCGCCGCGACCGGCCAGACGTGCTCCACGCGTCGCCCGCGATACGCGACGATCCAGTCGTAGAGATTCACCGCCGGATCGCAATGCCCGGGAATCAGCATCATCCGCTCGCCCAGCCCCGGAGCGACGGCGCCGGCGGCAACGTCCAGCACGCCATG
>DASTCK010000117.1:0-6492 GCA_035711225.1 Casimicrobiaceae bacterium | reverse complement strand
CGAGAAGAAGCGGCCGTGGGACATCGGCAAGTCGTTCGCTCAGGCCGCGCCGATCGGCGCGATCATGCCGGTGGCGCGCGGCGGGCACCGTTCGCGCGGCGCGATCACGCTCGACGTCAACGGCACGCGACGCCAGACCGGCGACCTCGCGGACATGATCTGGGACACCGCGCACGTTCTCGCGTTCCTGTCGCAGATGTACGAACTCCTGCCGGGCGACCTGGTCTACACCGGCACGCCGTCGGGCGTCGGCGCGGTGATCGGGGGCGACCGCCTCGACGCGCGCATCGACGGGCTGCCCTCGCTGTCGATCGAGATCGTCGCAGGCCGTTGATGAGGCTCGGGGCGCCGCGCACGGCCGAGGCCGTCGAGCGCGGCTACAACAATCGCGCCGCGGTTCCCGATTACGCGCGGTGGTTCGCGCGCTGGACCGAGTGCTCCGTGGCGGCGTTGGCGAGCGAGCGCGTCGCGCGCGACCTGCGCTACGGACCCGGCCCGAAGGAGACGCTCGACCTGTTCGTGCACGGCGGCTACTGGCGCGCCATCGACAAGGCCGACCACGCGTTCGTCGCGCCGCCGCTCACGGCGCAAGGCTACGCGGTCGGTGTCGTCAACCACGACCTGTGCCCGCAGGTCACGATCGCGGCGATCGTGGAGCAGTGCGCTCGCGCGGTGGCCTGGGTGGTGCGCGAGGGCACGCGGCACGGCGCGAGCGCGGCGCGCCTCGTCGTCGGCGGGCATTCGTCGGGCGGGCACCTGGCGGCGATGATGATGGCGCACGACTGGCGCGGGCACGGCTTCGCGTCGTCCCCCGTGCACGGCGGCGTGTCGCTTTCCGGGCTTCACGACCTGCGCCCGCTCACGCGCTTTTCGTACAACGTGGATCTGAAGCTCGACGACAGCGAAGCCGCTCGCCTGTCGCCTGCACTGTTGCGTCCGACGACCGGCGGCCCGCTCGCGATCGCCGTCGGCGGCGCGGAAACGAGCGAGTTTCTTCGCCAGGCGGATCTCATGTGGGACGCCTGGCCGCGCAACCGCCCCGCCGGCATGAGCGGTCCGCTGGTCGTCCCGGGCAAGCACCATTTCGACGTCGTGCTCGAGCACGCGGACCCCGCCTCGGCGCTGACCCAGGCGACCACGGCGCTGTTCGGTTAGCGGAAGAGGCGGCCGACGGCCGCTGAGCATCCGGAACCAGGTTCCGAACCAGGTTCCGAACCTGGTTCCTGCAGTAAGCGGGCCTAGCAGCGCAAGCGACGGCTGGCGCGACAAGGGTCACGGCTGGCGTTGCCCGTGGGATGGGCATGCCTGGCAATTGGCCTTCCCGGGGCGCAGGGCCCCGCTTGACAACTGACCGGCGGTCACTTACGCTTCTTCGTAAATGACCCGTGGTCAGTTGGGCCCTCCCGGGGTCCGCCGCGGCGAAGCAGGACGGGCGATGGCGATCCGGCAACGGGCGATGGGAGCGGAAGACAAGGAAGAGCGGCAGCAGGGGCTGCTCGATGCCGCCGAGCGCCTGCTCCTGCGCTCGCCCGACCGCATGGCCAGCGTCGCCGAGGTGGCCGACGAGGCCGGCCTCGCGAAGGGCACCGTCTACCTGTACTTCCCGAGCAAGGAAGAGCTGCTGCTCGCGCTGCACGAGCGCAACGTCGGCGGGTTCTTCCGCGCGCTGATCGCGATGCTCGACGGCGACGACGAGGTGAACGTCGAGAAGGTGCTCGCGCTCACGCACGAGCACATGGTCGACCCGCCGCTGTTCCTGCCGCTGGCCGCGCGCTGCTTCGGCCTCATGGCGCAGTCGATTCCCGACACCGCCGCGATCGCGTTCAAGCAGCGCATGGCGACGCGCCTCGAGCGCGCGGGCGCGGGCCTCGAGAAGCATTTCCCGCTGCTGGCACCGGGCGAGGGCGTCGTGCTGCTCCGTCACAGCTACGCGCTGATCCTCGGCTTGTGGCAGATGGCCGGCGCGCACGGCGTGTGCCCCGCGACGGCGACCGGCGCGATCCCGGCTGCGTTCACGTTCAACTATCCCGACGATCTCGACCGCGCGCTCAGGGCGCTGTGGCGGGGTGTGGTCGGCGGGCCGGCCGCGCCGGTGCATGGGAGCAGGTCATGAACACCCGGTTCTTCGTCCCCGCCTGGCTGGCTGTCGCGCTGCTGGTCGCGCTCGTCACGCTGGCCGGATGCGCAAAGCCCGAGGCTCCCGCCGAGGCGGTGCGCCCGGTGAAGCTCGCGCGCGTCGCGCTGGGGCAGGCGGGCGCGGCCACCGTGTTCGCGGGCGAGGTGAAGCCGCGCCACGAGTCGGAGCTCGGCTTCCGTATCGGCGGCAAGCTCGTCGCGCGGCTGGTCGACGTCGGCGCGCACGTGAAGAAGGGCACGCCGCTGGCGCGCCTCGACCCCTCGGACGTGGCGCTGCAGGCGCAGGCGTCGAAGGCTGCGGTCGCCGCTGCGCAGACCGAGTTCGAGTTCGCGAAAGCCGAGTTCGACCGCTACGACAACCTGTACCGGCTCAAGTTCGTGAGCGCGAGCGCGCTCGACCAGAAGCGCAACGTGATGAACGCCAACGCGGCGAAGCTCGAGCAGGCGCGGGCGCAACTCTCGGTCGCGAGCAACCAGGCGGCCTACGCGACGCTCGTGGCCGACCAGGACGGCGTCGTCACGGCGGTGTCGGCCGAGGTCGGGCAGGTCGTGACGGCGGGCCAGCCCGTCGTGCGCGTCGCTCGCGAGGAGGAGCGCGAGGTGGCGATCGCGGTGCCGGAGAACCGCCTCGACGAGCTCAAGGGCGCCGGCCGCCTCGCCGTCGTCCTGTGGGCGAACCAGGACAAGCTCTATCCGGCGAAGGTGCGCGAAATCGCGCCCGCCGTCGACGCGGCGACGCGCACCTTCGCCGTGCGCGTGTCGATCCTCGCGCCGGACGCCGCCGTGCAATGGGGGATGACCGCCAACGTCGTGCTGCAGGGCGGCACCGAGCCGGCGACCGCGCTGGTGCCCTCGTCGGCGATCTACCACGCCGAGGACGGCAAGCCCGCGGTGTGGATCTACGATCCGGCGACGCGCAAGGTCAGCCTGCGCGAGGTCACGCTCGATGCGTTCCGCGAGGACGGCGCGCTGGTGGGGGCCGGGCTCGCCGACGGCGAGTGGATCGTCGCCGCCGGTGTCCACAAGTTGCGCGCCGGGCAGACGGTGAAGCCCTGGGAGAGCGACGGCGCGCCGTCGCCGACGGCCTCGGCCTCCCCCCGCGCCTGACGGAGTGCCCGTGCGCGTCAGCGAGCCGTTCATGACGCCGGGATCGTCGCCGTCCGGCGGCCGCTTCAACCTGTCCGAGTGGGCGCTCTCGCACCGCTCGCTGGTGCTCTACCTGATCGTCGTGTGCGCGATCTTCGGCGCGCTCGCGTACTCGAGGCTCGGCCAGTCCGAGGACCCGCCGTTCACGTTCAAGGCGATGGTGGTGAAGACGAACTGGCCGGGCGCCTCGGCGCGCGAGGTCGAGCAGCAGCTCACCGACCGCATCGAGCGCAAGCTGCAGGAGGTCCCCAACGTCGACTGGGTGCGCAGCTACTCGAAGCCGGGCGAGTCGCTCGTGTTCTTCCAGATCCGCGACTCGGTGCCGGCCGCCGACGTGCCCGGGACCTGGTACCAGGTGCGCAAGAAGGTCGGCGACATGCGCCAGACGCTGCCGTCGGGGATCCAGGGGCCCTACTTCAACGACGAGTTCGGCGACACCTACGTCTCGATCTACGCGATCACCGGCGACGGGTTCGGCTACCGCGACCTCAAGAGTTACGGCGACAAGGTCCGCGCGGAGCTGCTGCGCATCCCGGGCGTCGCGAAGGTCGACTACATCGGCGAGCAGGAGGAGAAGGTGTTCGTCGAGCTGTCGAACGCCAAGCTCGCGACGCTGGGCGTCTCGCCCTCCGAGATCGTCGCGACGCTCGCAGCGCAGAACGCCGTCGCCGCGTCGGGCACGTTCGACACGCCGACCGACCGCATCGTCGTGCGCCCGTCGGGCGCGTTCGGCTCGATCGAGGCGATCGGCGAGCTGTCGATCCGCGCAGGCGGGCGCGTCCTGCGCCTCTCGGACATCGCGACGATCTCGCGAGGCTACGTCGACCCGCCCCAGCAGAAGATGCGCGTGCAGGGGCGCGAGGCGCTCGGGCTGGGCATCACGATGACCTCCGGCGGCGACGTGGTCGAGCTCGGCAAGGCGCTCGACGCCGAGATCGGCCGGCTGCGGGCGCAGCTGCCGGTCGGCGTCGAGATCGTCCAGGTGACGAGCATGCCGGCGGCGGTGCAGCGCTCGGTCAACCAGTTCGTCCGCTCGCTCGCCGAAGCGGTGCTGATCGTGCTCGCGGTGTCGCTCGTGAGCCTCGGCCTGCGCACCGGGCTGGTCGTCGCGGTCGCGATCCCGCTCGTGCTCGCCGCGACGTTCCTCGGCATGTGGCTGTTCGACATCGGGCTGCACAAGATCTCGCTCGGCGCGCTGATCCTGTCGCTGGGCCTGCTGGTCGACGACGCGATCATCGCGGTCGAGATGATGGCGATCAAGCTCGAGCAGGGCTTCGACCGCCTTCGCGCGGCGAGCTTCGCGTACACGTCGACCGCGTTTCCGATGCTGACCGGCACCCTCGTCACCATCGCGGGATTCCTTCCGATCGCCACCGCCAGGAGCTCGACCGGCGAGTACACGCGCTCGATCTTCGAGGTGTCGGCCATCGCGCTCGTCGCCTCGTGGCTCGCCGCGGTCGTCGTGATCCCCTATCTCGGCTACCGGATGCTGCCGTCGGGCGCCGCGCTGCATCGCCCGTCGCTGGTGGCGCGGCTCCGCGCGCGCATGTCCGGACGGCCCGCCCCGGCGCCAGCCGGGCACGACGGGTCCGACCCCGACGCCGTCTACCGCACGCCGTTCTACCGCAGGCTGCGCGCCGCGATCGACACGTGCGTCGAGCACCGCTGGCTGGTGCTCGGCGCCACCGTCGCGGTGTTCGTGGCCGGACTCGCGCTGTTCCGCCTCGTGCCGCAGCAGTTCTTCCCGTCGTCGTCGCGGCCCGAGCTGATCGTCGACCTGCGCCTGCCCGAAGGCAGCTCGTTCGAGGCGACGCTGGCCCAGGCGAAGAAGTTCGAGGCCGTGCTCGCGGCCGAGAGGGGCATCGACGGCTACGTCGCGTACGTGGGCGCGGGCAGCCCGCGCTTCTACCTGCCGCTCGACCAGCAGCTGCAGCAGTCGAACTTCGCGCAATTCGTTCTGGTCGCGAGCAGCAATGCCGAGCGCGAGCGCCTGCGCTCGCGGATCATCGAGCGCTTCGAGGCCGATTTCCCGGAGCTCCGCGGGCGCGTGTCGCGCCTCGAGAACGGCCCGCCGGTCGGCTTCCCGGTCCAGTTCCGCGTCTCGGGCGAGGACATCGGCGAGGTCCGGCGCATCGCGCGCGAGGTCGCCGGGACGATGCGGCAGGATCCCGGCACCAGCGACGTCCAGTTCGACTGGGACGAGCCGGTGAAGTCGATCCGGCTCGTGGTCGACCAGGACAAGGCGCGACTGCTCGGCTTCTCGTCGCAGGACATCGCCGCCTACCTCAACAACTCGGTGTCCGGCGTCACGGTCACGCAGTTCCGCGAGCGCGACAAGCTGATCGACGTCGTGCTGCGCGGCGCTCCCGAGGAGCGCGCGCGTGTCTCGTTCCTCAAGGACCTGTCGATCCCGACACGGTCCGGCAAGCCGGTGGCGATTACGCAGCTCGCGGACATCCGCTACGAGCTCGAGGAAGGGATCGTCTGGCGGCGCAACCGCCTGCCGACGATCACGGTGCGCTCGGACGTGCGCGGCGACGCGCAGGGCCCGGACGTCGCGAAGCGCATCGAGCCGAAGCTGGCGGCGCTGCGCGAGGCCCTCCCGCTCGGCTACCGGATCGAGATGGGCGGCGCGATCGAGGACTCGGCGCGCGGGCAGAAGTCGATCGCCGCCGGCGTGCCGCTGCTCGTCGTCGTCGTCCTGACGCTGCTGATGATCCAGTTGCGGAGCTTCTCGCGCACGCTGATGGTGGTGCTGACGGCGCCGCTCGGGCTGGTCGGCGTCGTCGCCGCGCTGCTCGCGTTCGGCAAGCCGTTCGGCTTCGTCGCGATGCTCGGCACGATCGCGCTCTCGGGAATCATCATGCGCAACTCGGTGATCCTGGTCGACCAGATCGACCAGGACGTCAAGGCGGGAGCGTCGACCTGGGAGGCCATCGTCGGCGCGACGGTGCGCCGGTTCCGGCCGATCGTGCTGACCGCGGCCGCGGCGGTGCTCGCGATGATCCCGCTCGCGCGGAGCGACTTCTTCGGGCCGATGGCGGTGGCGATGATGGGCGGCCTCGTGATCGCGACCGTACTGACGCTCGTGTTCCTGCCGGCGTTGTATGCGGCGTGGTTCCGCGTGAAGCGCGAGCCTGCGGTCGAGGACGTGGCGGTGCGCGACGTCGCGATCGCGTGAGGAGGCGAGGAGCGGGAGTAGGGAGTGGG
>DASTCK010000116.1:0-25571 GCA_035711225.1 Casimicrobiaceae bacterium | reverse complement strand
GGCCGTCGCGGAGGCTGCGCACGAGCTCGTCGATCCCGGTCGCCGACAGCGGATCGAGCCCTGCCGTCGGCTCGTCGAGGAACAGCAGCTCGGGATCGAGCGCGAGCGCGCGGGCAAGCGACGCGCGCTTGCGCATGCCGCCGGAGAGCTCGCTCGGGTACTTGGCGCCGGCGTCGGCGGGCAATCCGGTGAGCGCGATCTTCACCGCCGACACCTCGCGGATCAAGTGCGGCGGAAGGTCGGTGTGCTCGGCGAGCACCATGCCGACGTTCTCGGCGACGGTGAGCGCGGAGAACAGCGCGCCGCGCTCGAACATCACGCCCCAGCGGCGGCGCAGCGGCAGCGCGGCCTCGTCGCCGAGGTTCACGACCTCCTGCCCGAACACCCGGATCGACCCGGCGACCGGCCGCTCGAGCATGATGATCTCGCGCAGCAGCGTCGACTTCCCGGAGCCGCTTCCGCCGACCAGCGCGAAGATCTCGCCCGGCCGCACCGACAGGTCGACGTTCTCGTGCACGACCGCCTTGCCGAAGCGGGTGCACACGCCGCGCACCTCGATCACCGGGACCGCGTCGCGCGCGACGGATGCGACGGAGGCGTTCACAGGTCCAGCCACAGGAAGACGATCGAGAACAGCGCGTCGGTGACGATGACGAGGAAGATCGACTGGACGACGCTCATCGTCGTCTGCGTCCCGACGCTCTCGGCGCTGCCGGTGACCTGGAATCCCCGGTAGCAGCCGACCAGCGAGACGATCATCGCGAACACCGGCGCCTTCGCAAGCCCGGTCCAGTACGTCGAGAGCACCAGCGCGTCGTCGAGGCGGTCGACGAACGCCTCGACGCCGACGCCGAGCTTCCACTGCGCCATGAGCATGCCGCCCAGCACGCCGGTGATGTCGGTGTAGACGGTCAACAGCGGCATCACGATGACCAAGGCGATCATCTTGGGCAACACGAGGAGCTCGAGCGGCGGCACGCCGATCGTGCGCAGCGCATCGATCTCCTCGGTGACCTTCATCGTGCCGATCTGCGCCGTGTACGCCGATCCCGAGCGGCCGGCGATGATGATGGCGGTCAGGATCGGCGAGAGCTCGCGCAGCATCGCGATGCCGACGAGGTCGGCGACGAAGATGTTCGCGCCGAAGCGCTGCAGCTGGTCGGCGCCCTGGTAGGCGATGACGACGCCCATCAGGAACGAGAGCAGCCCGGTGATGGGCAGCGCCTCGACGCCCGCCGCCTGGATGTTGTGCAGAATCGCGCGCCAGCGCAGCCGCCGCGGCTGGAGGAGCGTCCGGAGCAGCGCGAGGAAGCTCTCGCCGACGAACGCGAGGTACCCGGTCCCACCCTGCAACGCCGCCCACGAGCGGCGGCCGACGCCTTCGACCCAGCCGAGCTCGACTGGAGCGACCGCCTCGAGCGAAAGGTCCTTCGAGCCGATGAGGTCGACGAGCGAGCGGAACTCAGGCCGCAGCCCTTCGATGCGCACGGCACGACCCCGACTCCCCAGCGACGCGCTCGTGCGGTGGAGGATCCATGCGCCCGCGGTATCGAGCATCGAGATGCCGCTGGCGTCGATCACGAGCCCCCCCTGGGTCGGCCACGACATCGCGTCGAGCTCGCGATCGAGCGCGGCGATGCCATGGACGGTCCAGCCGCCGGCGCAGCGCAGACGCGCGTCTGTCGCGCCCGCCGGGGGCGTGCGCTCGAGCACGGCTTGCGCGGCATCGGGCATCGTCATGGCGGCCGACGACGAACGGCTGGCCCCGGGGTCCGACAGGTCGTCGTACCGTCGATCCTACGGAGGCGGCAGACCCGGGCGTTGACGGAGGTCAACGGGCGAAGGGGCGGGCTGCCGGATGAGCCTGTCTCTCCGCCATCAGTCGGGCATGTCCAACGACCGGCGGTCCGATCGTCAGCGATCTCATGCGTAGGCCGATTCGCCCATGCGGCGGCAGCCTACAGCGTCGTAAGTCAGGCGGGTCCAAGCTGTCCGTGGCGCCCCGGCGTGCGCCAGTGGGGCATGGCCCATGCAGCCTCCGGAGGTCCATGGACAGCACCGCCCTTACTCTGCTGCTGGCGATCGTCCTGCCATTGTGGCTCGTCGCGGGATTCGGCGACTACCTGTGCCACCGCGCGACCCGTATCGAGGCCACGTCGGGGTGGCGCGAGTCGGCGCTGCACGCGGTCCAGATGGGCGAGGTCGGCTCGGTCATCCTCGCCGCGCTTGCCTTGGAGGTCACAGGCGCCCTGGTCGTCTTCTGTGTGCTGATGATCGCCGCGCACGAGGCGACCGCCTGGCTCGATCTGAGCTACGCGGAACGCCGCCGCAGGATCGCACCGGTCGAACAGATGCTGCACAGCTTCCTCGAGTTGCTGCCCATCGCCGCGCTGCTGCTGTTGCTGGCGTTCCGCTGGCCGACGGTCGATGCACTGCGGGAAGCGCTCGCCGACCTTACCTTCCGCCCGAATCCGCTTGCGCTGCCCTCCTGGTACGTCGCGATACTGGCCATTTCGGCGCTGGCATTGGGGATCGGCCCGTACGCCGAGGAGCTGTGGCGATGCCTGCGGGCCGAGCGCCCGGGCGCAGAGGTGGTGGCTGCCACGCCATCGCCGTGACCGCGCCCGGTGGGTGCAGCGGCAACGAGTGCTCGGACCGAACGAGCCGTTGCTCGGCCCGCGTCCTACCGTCACTGCCCGCTGTTCTGGCCCGTCAGCTCGGTGCCCGTCGGATTGGTGCCGGCATTCGCGGGACCGACGCGCATCGGATGGGGAACGGGCACTGCGTGATGCAGGACGATGACTTCGCCCGGCACTGCGTCGTTCACGCGCGACCGGTCCACGAAGCCATAATCCGGGCCGAACTCGACCAGTGTCGGGCGCCCGGCATTCGCGCCGTCGCGCGACTGCTCGGTAAGCAGCACTTCGTACGCGGGCGGCGTCTCGACGACGAACACCGGCTGGGCGTTAGCGAAGCTAGCAGCGAGCGCTCCAGCAACGACGCATGAAACGGTGGCCGCGACCTTCGTCTTCATGGCGGACTCCTTGTCGAAATGGCGCGACCTTCGCTCGTCGCGGCCCATTCCGGAAGCGTGGGGCCGGAGGCGAGCGGGCGATATCGGCGTCGACCGTCAACGCCCGTAGGGGCGAACCGTCGGCCACGTCCGACGGTGTGCGGCGAGCCGCGCCGTAGGCCGCGACGCAAGGGTGCTGCCGCGTCAGCGCCCGAGCAGCAACCTCGGCAGCGACGTCGTGACCGCCGGCCAGAACGTGCACAGCGCGAGCACCGCGAACAACGGGACGAGGTAGGGCAGGACCGCGCGCGCCATGCGATCGAACGGCACCTGCGCGACCTTCGCGGTCACGTAGAGCACGACCCCGACCGGCGGCGTGATCGTGCCGATCATCAGGTTCAGCACGAACACCAGCCCGAAGTGCACCGGATCGATTCCGAGCGCGAGCGCGGGCGGCACCAGGATCGGGATCAGCACCAGCATCGCCGCGAGCGCCTCCATGAAGCATCCGACGACGAGCAGCAGCAGGTTGACGATCACGAGGTAGATCCACGGGCTCGTCGTGAAGTGCGTCAGCGCGGTCCCGAATTCCTGCGGCAGGCGCGACACGGAGATGCAGTACCCGAGCAGCGAGGCCGCCATCACCAGCGCCATCACGACGCCGGAGGTCTCGACGGTGTCGACGATGATGCGCGGGAGGTCGGCGAGCCGGAACTCGCGGTAGACGACGAGGCCGAGCACGAGCGCGTACACGACCGCCACCGCGGCGGCCTCGGTCGGCGTGAAGATCCCGGAGAAGAGGCCGCCGAAGAGCACGACCGGCGCCATCAGCGCCCAGAACGCGCCCCTGAAGGCGCGCCACAGCACGCCCGCGCCTTCGAACGGATGCCGGGGCAGGTTGCGGCGGATGGCCAGCGCGCGCACCATCAGCATCAGCGCGCCCGCCATCAGGAGCCCGGGGATCACGCCGGCGAGGAACAGCGCGCCGATCGACGTCTCCGCGGCGACGCCGTACACGATCATCGGCAGCGAAGGCGGGATGATCGGTCCGATCGTCGCCGATGCGGCGGTGATCGCGCCCGCCGTTTCCGCGTCGTAGCCCTCCTTCTTCATCATCTCGATCTCGACGGTGCCGAGGCCCGCCGCGTCCGCGACCGCCGAGCCGCTCATGCCCGCGAAAATCACCGACCCCAGGATGTTCGCCTGGCACAGGCCGCCGCGCATCCAGCCGACGACGCATTTCGCGAACTCGAAGATGCGCACGCTGATGCCCGCCGAGTTCATCAGGTTGCCCATCAGGATGAACAGCGGTGCCGCGAGCAGCGGGAACGAGTTCGCGGCCATCGCGATCTTCTGCGGGATCACGATGCCCGGGATGCCCGCGATCGCGAGGAACGCGAAGCCGGCAAGGCCCATCGCCGCGTAGATCGCCGGCCCGGCGAACAGCGCGACGAACCACGCCGCGAGGATCCACAGCATCAGCTCGATCATCGCGTCGTGTCCCCGCCGCGCGCGAGGGCCCGCCACGCGGCGAGCCCGTCGGCGATCGCATAGAGGCCCACCGCGAGCGCGGCGGCCGGCACCATCGCGTAGACCACGCCCATCGTGAAGAACAGCGTCGTGGTCTCGACGTCGAGGTTGCGTGCCGTGATGCGCCAGCCGTAGAAGACGAGCAGCCCGGCGAACGCGAGGCCGGCGAGGGCGCCGACGAGGCGGAGGACGGCGCGCCCGCGCGGCCCGGCGCGCGACGCCGCCATGTCGATCGACAGGTGGCTGCGGCGGCGCGCGGCGATGATCCAGCCCAGGAACGACGCCCACACGAACAGGTAGCGCGCGAGCTCGTCGCTCCAGGTGAGCGGGCTGCCGAGGAAGTAGCGGAACAGAACCTGCCCGAGGACGCAGGCGAACATGCCGGCGAACGCGGCGATCGCGACGCCGTCGACGACGCGATCGATCCAGCGGGCCGTCGTCATCGCGCAGCGCTTCGATCGAGGCCGGCGTCGCGACGGCGAGGACTCGCGGCGCCCGTCACGCGAACGTCACGGGCGCCGTCGAAGGGCTTCACCCGGGCGCCATCGTCAGCGCACGGCCTGGATGCGGTCGTACATGCCGGCGCCCCACTTCGACTCGAACATCTTCGGCACCTTCGCGACGACCGGGTCGCGGAACACCCTGGGGTCCGGCGTGATCACCGTCATGCCCGCGGCCTTGAACGTGTCGACGAGCGAATTCTCCTGCTTGACGAGCTCGGCGTTCTGCCAGGCGATCCCGTTGCGCACCGCGTCGGCGATGATCTTGCGGTCGCCGGCCGACAGGCCCTGCCAGAACGACTCGTTCACGACCACGAGCCGGGGCGTGATGATGTGGCCAGAGAGCACCAGGTACTTCTGCACCTCGTCGAACTTGCCCGACTTGATCGTCGGCAGCGGGTTCTCCTGGCCGTCGACGACGTTCTGCTTGAGCGCGAGGTAGAGCTCGCCGAAGTTCATCGGCGTCGGCTTGGCGCCCCACGCCTCGGCCATCGCCTTGAACACGTCGTTCTCCGGGACGCGGAGCTTGAACCCGACCATGTCCGCGGGGCCGCGCACTTCCTTCGACGTCGTCGTGATGTGGCGCGTGCCGTAGTAGGTCGTGCCCAGGATGCGCATGCCGCGCGCCTTGACCAGCGTATCGTTGAACGACTCGCCGATCGGGCCGTTCATCGCCTTGTCGAGGTGCGCGGCGTCGCGCCAGATGTAGGGCGCCTCGACCACCGAGATCGACGGCACCCACGCCCCGAAGTTCGCCGCGCCCTCGGTCACCATCTGCTGCGCGCCGTTGGCGACGGCGTCGATCATGTCGCGCGAGCCGCCGAGCTGGCCGCCGGGGAACGACTGGATGACGATCCGCCCGCCGGACTTCTCCTTCGCTTCGGCGGCGATGCGGTCGATCATCTGGACCGACGGGTGCGTGCCGCCGACCACGTCGCCCCAGCGAATCGTCACCTGCTGCGCGCTCGCCGCGGGCGCGGACAGCGCCGCCGCGACCGCGCACGCGATCGTCAATCGTCTCATCGTCTTCCTCCTCGGATGGCGCGCGGTGCCGTCGCGCGTGATGGGTCCTGGCGGGACGCCTGCGTCCCGCCGGGAATGGCGTTGAAGGCGACGAGCGCCTCCGCGTTGGCCGCGGCGTGCGCCGGCGTCGATTCGCCGAGCCCGAGCGCGCGATCGCGCGATGCCGCGATGTGCGCTTCCATCGCGTCCGCAGCGCGCGCCGGGTCCCGCGAGGCGATCGCGTCGATGACGCCGAGGTGCACGCGCATGACCGGCGCGACGAGGTCGGCGTCGAGGCGCGTCTCGCTCTGCCGGATCAGCCGGATCTTGAGCTGGTTGACGCGCCAGGCGTTGCTGACGATGCCGTTGCCGAGCGCGTCGACGATCGTCGCGTGCATGCCGTCGTCCACCGCCTGGGCCTTCGCGATGAGCGCGGGCGTGACGCCCTTCGCGGCAGCCGCCAGCACCGCCTCGTGCTCGTCGCGCAGGCGGCGGAACGCGTCGTCGCCCGCGCGAAGCGCAAAACGCGCCGCCGCCTCGCGCTCGATCATCATGCGGAAGCCGAACGCGTCGCGGATCAGCCGCACGTCGACCTGCGCGACCTGCATGCCGCGCTGCGGCACCGTGCGGATCAGCCCGTCGGCCTCGAGGCGGGGGATGAGCTCGCGGATCGCGCCGAGCGGCATCCCGGTGAGCTCGACGAGCTCGCGCTGCGAGACGAACTGGCCGGCGCGGATCTCGCGCGCGAGCAGGCCCCGGGTGAACCGCTGGTAGGCCTGGTCGCGGAGCTTCATGGCAGCGTCGCGCTCATCGGGCGCCGGGCACCAGGCGATCGAATGCGGCCGCGAGCTCCGCCCGCGTCGCCGCGTCGACCGGGACGAGCGGCGGCGCGACGGCGAGGAACGCGTCGTCGCGGAACCGGTGGGCGACCAGCGCCTTGACGCCCGGCGTGACCGGGTGTCGCAGCAGCAGGTCGACCAGCGCCGAGATCCCGGGCGCCTCCTCGCCGCGTTCGATCATCGGCGCGATCGCGCGCGCGCAGAAGTTCGAGAAGCCGTTGATCGCGCCGGAGCCGCCGTGCCGGATCGCGCGCGCGAGCAGGCGCTCGTCGCCGACGAGGATGTGCAGGTCGGGGTGATCGGCGAGGAGACGCTCGGTGGACGCCCATTCGCCGCTCGAGTCCTTGACCGCGGTGACGACGCCGGGGAACGCGCGCTTGATCCGCCCGACGAGCGACGAGGAGAGCGGCACGCCGGTCACCGACGGGATGTGGTAGACGACGACCTCGCGCGGCGAGCGGCAGCGCTCGATCACCGACGCGAACCAACGGAACACGCCCTCGTCGCCGACGCCCTTGAAGTAGAACGGCGGCGCGAGCAGGATCCCGCGGCCGCCGGCGTCGTACAGCTGGTTCGCCTGGGCGGCCGCGTCCTCGACCGACGAGGCGGCGACGCCGGCGAGCACCTGCGTGGGAAGGTCGAACCCGGCGTCGTCGAGCGCCTCCAGCATCGACGCGCGCTGCCCGCTGCCGAGCGATGCGCCTTCGCCGGTCGTGCCGAACAGCGTCACCGACGAGCAGCCCTCGTCGAGGCAGCGTCGCGCGTGCGCGGCCACTCGTGCGAGGTCGACGCTGCCGTCGCGCGAGAACGGCGTGACCAGCGCGACGCCCAGGCCGAAGCGGCGGGCGGGGTCGCGCAAGGCAGGCGGCGCGGAGGCGGCCAGCGAAGGCGAGCCGGTGGACTGCGGCATGCTGACATGTTAGTGTGTACTCGATGGTCGCGCAAGACCCCTCGCACGCGACGCCGCCCGGCCGCGTCCCGTGGCGCAGCCTCGGTGCGCGCGGGCCCGAGGTCACCGTGCTGGGATTCGGCGGCGCGCCGCTCGGGGACCTGTACGCGCCGCTCGACGACCGGACGGCGATCGCGACCGTCGAAGCCGCGCTCGCCGCCGGCATCGCGCTCGTCGACACGTCGCCGCTGTACGGGCGCGGCCTCTCCGAGCACCGGATCGGCACGGCGCTGAGGCGGCGTTCGCGATCGTCGGTGGTGCTGTCCACCAAGGTCGGCCGCTTGTTCGCCGCCGCGCCGCGCGGCGTGCGGGACTCCGAGGGCTACGCGGGCGGCCTGCCGCACGAGGGCCGTTTCGACTACTCGTACGACGGCGCGCTTCGCTCGCTCGAGCAGTCGCTGCTGCGCCTTGGCGTCGCCTCGGTCGACATCGCGCTGGTGCACGACGTCGACCCGTGGACGCACGGCGACGCGGCCGGCGCCCGCCAGCGCGAGGCGCTCGGCGGCGCGCTGCGCGCCCTCGTCGACCTGCGCGCCCAGGGACTCGTGCGGGCGATCGGCATCGGCGTCAACGATGCGGAGGTCTGCGTGCGCTTCGCGCAGGAGGCCGACATCGATTGCGTGCTCCTCGCCGGCCGCTATTCGCTGCTCGAGCAGCCCGCGCTGGACGCCTTCCTGCCGCTCGCGCGCTCGCGCGGCATCGGCGTGATGCTGGGCGGCGTGTTCAACTCGGGCATCCTCGCGACCGGCGCCGTGCCCGGCGCCCGCTACAACTACCGGGTGGCGCCACCCGATGTGGCGGGGCGCGTGGCGGCGATCGAGCGCGTCTGCGCCGCGCACGCGGTCGCGCTGCCGCACGCCGCGCTCGCCTTCGTGCTCGGCCACGACAGCGTGTCGAGCGTCGTGCTCGGCGCGGTGTCGCCCGACGAGGTCGGGCGCAACGTCGCGATGCTCGACCGGCCGGTGCCGCCGGCGCTGTGGCGCGACCTCAAGGCCGAGCGGCTCCTGCGCGACGACGCCCCGACGCCCGCATGATCGACGCGCACCAGCACTTCTGGCGTCTCGACCGCGGCGACTACGGCTGGCTCACGCCGGCGCTCGGCGCGATCCATCGCGATTTCGGCCCCGACGATCTCGCGCCGCTCCTCGCCCGGCATGGCATCGCGTCGACGATCCTCGTGCAGGCGGCGCCGACGCTCGCCGAGACGCATTGGCTGCTCGACCTCGCGCACCGCACGCCGTTCGTCGCGGGCGTCGTCGGCTGGGTCGACTTCGACGCCGGCGACGCGCCCGATGCGATCGACGCCCTCGCGCGCGACCGGAAGCTCGTCGGCGTGCGCCCGATGGTCCAGGACATCGCCGACGACGATTGGCTCGCGCGGCCCTCGCACGCGCCGGTGTTCGAGGCGATGATCGCGCACGACCTCGCGCTCGACGCGCTCGTGCTGCCGCGCCACCTGCCCAGGCTCGCGCACGTGATCGAGCGTCATCCCGCGCTGCGCGTCGTCGTCGACCACGGTGCCAAGCCGTGCATCCGCGATCGCGTCGTCGAACCGTGGCGCCGCGACCTCGCGGTCGTCGCCGCGCACCCCGCGGTCACGTGCAAGCTGTCGGGGCTGCTGACCGAGGCCGGCCCCGGCGACGACGCCGCGGAACTCGCGCCGTGGATCGACGCGTTGCTCGGGCTTTTCGGTGCCGGCCGCCTGGTATGGGGAAGCGACTGGCCGGTCGTCAACCTGGCCGGCGGCTACGACCGGTGGCGAGCGATCTCGCTCGCCGCGCTGCGTGCGCTGGACGCAGGCGAGCGCGACGCCGTGCTGGGCGCGAATGCGAAGACGGTCTACCTGCGTCGCCGCCTGCCCGTGGGGTCAGACGCTGCGCAAGAACCCCGCAGGGTCTGATCCCACGAGCGACAGGCGAACGGTCCGCTAGATCGCCCGCCCCTTCGCTTCCCAGAACGGCGCGCGCAGCTCGCGCTTGAGCGTCTTGCCCGCCGCGTTGCGCGGGAACTCGTCGAGCACGAGCACGCGATCGACGCGCTGGTACTTGGCGGCCACGCGCGCATTGATCCAGTCGCGCAGCATCGCCGCATCGCACGACGCACCGCTCTTCAGCACGACGGCCGCCACCGGCGTCTCGCCCCACTTGTCGTGCGGGATGCCGAACACCGCGACCTCGCGGACGTCGGGGTGGCGTGCGACCACCTCCTCGACATCCTTCGGGTAGACCTTGACGCCGCCCGAGTCGATCATGTCCTTCATGCGGTCGACGAGGTGCAGGTAGCCCTCGTCGTCGACGTAGCCCAGGTCGCCGCTGTGCAGCCAGCCGCCGCGCAGCGCGTCGGCGGTCTTCTCCGGGTGGCCGTAGTAGCCGGCCATCGTGATCGGGCCGCGGCCCACGATCTCGCCGACCTCCCCCGCCGGCAGCTCGTTGCCGTCGGGATCCTCGATGCGCATGTCGTAGAACGGCGGCGGCACGCCGACGCTGCCCGCCTTGCGCAGCGCGTCGTCGCGGTCGAGGATCGTGACGAACCCTTCGGTGAGGCCGTAGAGCTCGTAGAAGCGGTCGGGCAACAGCCGCGTGAGGCGTTCCTTGTGCTCGACGTGCAGCGGCGCGCCGAGCGACAGGATGCATTCGAGCGACGAGAGGCGCGCCGGCTCGAAGCCGCGCGCGTTCAGGATCGCGATGATCTGCGCGGGGACCAGCATCGAGTGCGTGACGCGCTCGCGCTCGACGGTGTCGATGAACGCCTCGGCGTCGAACGCGCGGTGCACGATGTAGGTCGCGCCGCTCATGAAGGCCGGGAACAGCGTGACCATCGCGCCGTTGAACACGATCGCGCCCGCGTGCAGCACGACCGACGAGGGGGTCATGCGCCACGCGTTCGCCATCAGCGTCGAGTACATCGCGCGGATGTAGTGCGTGTGGCAGATGCCCTTCGGCAGCCCGGTGGTGCCGCTCGTGTACATGATGGTGGCGAGGTCGTCCGCCGCGACGTCGGCGGCGGGCGCATGCGCCGACGCTTCCGCCCACAGCGTCGCGTACGTGCGGTAGCCGTTGCGCTCGTCGTCGTCGTCTCCGTCGACCAGCACCCACGCGGCCCCCGCGCCGGCTCCCGACGCGCGCGCCGCGTCCAGCATGCGGCGCATCTCGCTCGACGACAGGATCACCCTGGGCGTCGCGTCGCCGAGCAGCGCGGCGAGGCCGGGCGCGTTGAGCAGCGGCGACAGCGGCACCGCGGCGGCGCCCAGCTTGAAGCACGCCCAGTAGGTCGCCACCAGCTCGACCGCGTTCCCCAGCACCGTCGCGACGCGATCGCCGCGCGCGACGCCGAGCGCGGCGAGCGCGTTCGCCCACCGGTTGACATACGCGTCGAACTCGCGCCAGTCGAGGCGGATCTCGCGGTCGCCCGACGGCGCGACCACCGCCGTGTGCCGCGGACGGTATCTCGCGTGGCGCTCGAGCAGGCGCCCGAGCGCCAGCGCATCGTGCGCGATTTTCGTGTCCATCCTCGTCCCCTTCAAAGCCTGTGGCTCGCGTCGCCGGCCGCGAACGCCGGCCAGCGCGCATGTTCGCCGCGCTCGAGCGCGATCACCTTGAACAGCTCGCCCATTTCCGCGGGCGACAGCAACGCCTGGACCGCCCCCGCCGCGCGGAGGTAGGCGGTCGACCCTGGCTCACCGGTCGCGGCGAGACGATCCAGGATGCCGCCGCCGATCAGGAACGCCGCCTGCGAAGCGTACCCCGCCACGCCGAGGCCCGCACGCGCCCCCGCCTCGGCGACCGCCGTGAAGTCGACGTGCGCGGTCAGGTCGGCGAGCCCCGGCCAGACGAAGGGATCGGGCGTCGCCCGATGCCGGTAGTGCGCCATCAGGGTGCCCGTACGGCGGTCCGGATGGTAGTACTCGCGGCGCGGGAAGCCGTAGTCGATCGCGACGATCGCGCCGCGCGCGAGTCGGCGCCCGAGGTCCTCCACCAGCGACTCCGCCGCGAGATTGACTTCGCTCGCGTAGTCGATCTCCGGCGGGAAGCGCTCCTTAGCCGCCGCGAGGTGGCGCCCCTGGTCGAGAGGACGGTCGGCCAGCACGAGCGATCCGTCCGGCGCGAGCGTCACGCCGCGCTCGTGCCACCGTCCGCCGAGACGCGCGAGCACGTGTGGCGGAATCGCGTCGAGCACCTCGTTCATCACGATCGCGCCCTCGATGCGCGCCGGCGGTGCATCGCGCCAGCTCACGCGATCGCGCCATGCCGGAAGCTCGCGCGCGATCGCCTCTTGCTGCCGCTGCCGCAGGTCCGGGCTGGTCTCGACGATCGCGTAGTGCGCCGGCGCCGCGTCCGCGGCGTCGAGGGCCCGCAAGAGGTCGATGGCGAGGCGTCCGCTGCCCGCGCCGAGCTCGACCACGTCGCGCGACGGCGCCGTCGCCAGGATTTCCGCGACCACCCCGGCGAGCGTCGCGCCGAACAATGGCGACATCTCCGGGGCCGTCGTGAAATCGCCGCCGGGGCCGAGCTTGCGCGCACCGGCCGCGTAGTAGCCGAGCCCCGGCGCGTACAGCGCCAGCGCGATGTAGTCGCGGAGCGCGAGGAAGCCGCCGCCGCGCCCGATCGCCGCCACCACCGCGTCGCGCACGCGCGCCGAATGCGCCCGCGCGTCGGCGCCGGGCTCGGGAAGCGCGGCCTCGGCCGCGAGGTGTCGGGACATCGTGAGGCGGTCTCGCCGCGGAGCGACTGTGCTAGTGTAACGAGTCGCGGCGACACCGCGGGAGCGCGAGGTGCAGGACAAGGTCGTGCTGATCACCGGCGGCGCGAAGCGCGTGGGCGCGGCGATCTGCCGGCGGCTGCACGCGGCGGGCGCGAAGCTCATGCTCCACTACCGCGCCTCCGCAGGCGAGGCGCGGCTCCTGCAGGCCGAGCTCAACCGCGTGCGCGCCGACTCCGTCGCGCTGATCCAGGCCGACCTGCTCGACCTCGCGAAGCTGCCGTCGCTCGTCGACCAGACCGTGATGCGCTTCGGGCGGCTCGACGCGCTCGTCAACAACGCCTCGTCGTTCTTCACGACCCCGATGGGCGAGATCCAGCCGGCGCAGTGGGACGACCTGATGGGCACCAACGTCCGCGCGCCGCTGTTCCTGTCGCAGGCCGCCGCGGCGGCGCTCAAGAAGACGCAGGGCGCGATCGTGAACATCAGCGACATCCACGCCGAGCGGCCGCTGCGCAACTACGTCGTCTACTCGGTCGCCAAGGCGGCGCTGACCGGCCTCACGCGCTCGCTCGCGCGCGAGCTCGCGCCGGACGTGCGCGTCAACGCGATCGCTCCGGGCCCGATCCTGTGGCCCGACGACGACGACCAGTTCGACGAGGTCTCGCGCCAGCGGATCATCTCGCACACGCCGCTGCGACGCGAGGGCACGCCCGACGACATCGCGCGCGCCGTGCATTTCCTGATCGCCGACGCGCCCTACGTCACCGGCGAGACGATCAACGTCGACGGCGGCCGGCACATCGCGATGTAACGTGCTAGCGCGCCGACGTCACGCGCTGGCGCTTCGTCACCGCGCTAGCGAGCGTGTCGAGGTAGCGATCGGCGACGCCGTGCGCGGCGAGCGCCTCGCGCGTCTTCATCAGGTACTCGCACGAGCTGCCGAATGCGCCGCACGCGTCCGCGATCGTGTCAGCCTGCTCGCCGAGCGAGAGCGCGGCGTACTGCGGGTGGTCGCGGCGCACGGCGAACGCGAGCGCGACGATATGCCGGTCGCCGCTTCGCGCGCGCACCCACAGTGGCCGATACGCCCCGACGACCATTTCCCGCCGCCACAGCAGGTGCAGCTCGTCGAGCGCCAGCGGCGACGGCAACCGGAAGACGACGCCCTTGCACGAGCCGCCCGGCTCGAGTGCGAGAACGAGCCCGGGCCGCTCGCGAGTTCCCCGCGACGCGAACGAGCGCAGGCAGAAGCGGCGGTGGAGGCCGTGCACGAGCGCGGGCCGCGATTCGGCGATCGGGAAGATCGGGTTCCACAACAGCGACCCGTAGCCGAAGATCCACCAGCCCGCGCCCTTCGGCTTGGCCTCGAGCGTCGCCGCGAGCGACGCCGACAGCGCCTCGTCGTCGAGCGCGTGCGCGGCGCCGGGCGCCGACAGGTAGACCTCGCGCATGCGGCCGAGCTCGAGGTCGCGGCGCGAGAGCGTCATCGCGTCACTCGCCGAGCGACGGGTCGCGCCTGAGCTTCGCGAGCGACATCGCGCCGGCGCGGCGCTTCGCGGCCGTCGTCTTGCCGTGCGGTCCGCCTTTCCCCAGCAGCGGCGAGCGGGCGACCGGATCGCGCTGCTTCGGCGGGGCGTGGAGCTTGGCGCGCTTCATGGGCGTCGATGATCGCCGAACGCCGCCGCGCCGGCAACGTTTCGCCGCCGGGCGGCGGCGAGGGTGACGCTGCCCAGGCAACGAGCAGCGTCCGACCCTAGACGAGGCCGCGCCAGCGGGGAAGCGCGGCTTCGCACCAGGCGGCGACCGACAGCAGCGCGTCGTCGGCGCCGGCGGGGGCGACGAGCTGCATGCCCAGCGGAAGGCCCCCCGCCGACTGCGCGATCGGCAGGGTGATCGCCGGGAACCCGAGCAGCGACGCGAGCGTGCAGCACGACGGGTCGCCTGTCGTGTCGAGGCCCGCGGGCGCAGGACCGGTCGCGGGGAGCGCGACCAGCGCGTCGTACGACGACAGCCATGCGATCGCCGCGGCGATCATCGCCCGGCGCGACGCGTAGTCGCGCGCGAGCGCGTCGGCGCCGACCGCGCGGCCAGCGTCGAGGCCGGCATTCAGCGTCGCCGACAGGCGCCCGCGCTCGCGCTCCTGCAGCGCGCCGAGCGCCTTCGCGCCCTCCGCGAGCATGATGCGGCGCTGGACGTCGCAGGTCGCCTCGAGCGCGTCGGGCAGCGAGACCGCCACGGCTTCGGCGCCGGACGCACGAAGCGTCTCGACCGCGGCGTCGAGCGCACCGCCGTCGTCGACCGACGCATTCCACGGAAATCGCGACAGGACGGCGAGTCGCGGCGGCCTCGCGCGCGGCGCGACGTCGCGCGCGATCGACGGCGCGAGCGCATGCGCGACGATCGCCGCGTCGGCCACCGAGCGCGTGAACGTGCCGAGCGTGTCGAACGTCGGGCTGAACACGTTGGCGCCGCGAAACGGCACGAGGTCCAGCGTGGGCTTGAAGCCGACCACGCCGCAGAAGGCCGCGGGCCGGATCACCGAGCCGTTGGTCTGCGTCCCGATCGCCGCCGGCACCTGCCCGAGCGCGACCGCGGCCGCCGATCCCGACGACGATCCGCCGGGCGAGTGCTTCGCGCTCCACGGATTGCTCGTCGGTCCCGGATGCATGAAGGCGAACTCGGTGGTCACCGTCTTGCCCAGCACCATGCCGCCCGCCGCGCGCCAGCGTGCGACGCATTCGGCGTCCTCGCCCGGCCGGCGGCCGGCCCCGACGACCGACCCGAGCGACGTGGGCAGCGAGGCGGTGTCGATGATGTCCTTGACGCCGAGCGGCAGCCCGAACGCGGGCCCCCGCGCCGCCGGCGGGACGGCGTCGAGGTGCACGGCCTCGGCGAGCGCGCGCGCGCCGTCGAGATGCACCCAGGCGCGCACGGTGCCGTCGGTCGCATCGATGCGCTCGAGCAGCGCCTCGACGAGCGTGCGCACCGTCAGCTTCCCCGTTGCCAGCGCGCGAGCGAGCGTGGCGACGCCCTGCGCGGCGAGATCGCTCATGCCGTCTCCTTCGCGCGCGCGGGATCGCGCAGGAACAGCGCGACCAGCGTGTTGAGGAAGCGCCGGCCGAGCGGCGTGGCGCGCAGCACCGTGGGGTCCGGGTCGAGCAGCCCGCGTGCGGTCGCGGCCGCGATCTCGCGCGCGATCGATGCGAGCGGCACGCCGGTCCGCTCGGCGAAGAGCGTCGCCGGCACGCCGTCGGTGAGCCTCAGCGCGTTCAGCATGAACTCGAACCCGAGCTCTCCCGCCAGCACCTCGCGCCGCTCCATCGCCGGCTCGCCGGCCGCGACGCGCGCGAGGTACTGCTTCGGCTGCTTCCAGCGCACCTCGCGCACGACGCGGTCGGGATGCGAGAGCTTGGCGTGCGCGCCGGCTCCGATGCCCAGGTAGTCGCCGAAGCGCCAGTAGTTGAGGTTGTGCAGGCACAGGTGGCCGGGCCGCGCATACGCGGAGACCTCGTAGTGGTCGAATCCTGCGCGCGCGAGCCTCGCCTCGATCGCGCTGCCCATCGCATCGACGTCGTCCTCGTCGGGCAGCGGCGGCGGCTGCCGGTGGAACGGCGTGTTCGGCTCGAGCGTCAGCTGGTAGCACGACAGGTGCGTCGTGCGGAACGCGAGGGCCTCCTCGACGTCGGCGAGCGCGTCGTCGACGCTTTGCTCGGGCAGCCCATACATGAGGTCGAGGTTCACCTCGTCGAACAGCTCGACCGCGGCGGCCGCGGCGGCGCGCGCCTCGGCGGCGTCGTGGACGCGTCCCAGCGCGACGAGGTGACGCGGCGTGAAGCTCTGCACGCCGATCGACAGTCGCGTGACGCCGGCCTCGCGGAACCCCTCGAAGCGCGCCCGCTCGAACGTGCCCGGGTTCGCTTCCATCGTGATCTCGGCGACCGGCGACAGCGGGAGACGCGCGCGCACCGCCGAGAGGAGCCGGTCGATCGCCTCGGGCGAGAAGAGGCTCGGCGTGCCGCCGCCGAGGAACACGGTCGAGACCTTCCGGCCCCATACCGAGGGCAGCGCGAGCTCGAGGTCGGCGATCAGCGCATCCACGTACGCGTCCTCGGGCGGCCCGTCGCCGCCGCCGCGCCACTCGTGCGAGTTGAAGTCGCAGTACGGGCACTTCCGCAGGCACCACGGCAGGTGCACGTACAGCGCGAGCGGCGGCAGCGCGCGGAACGCGGGTCGCGCCTGCGGCAGCGGCGTCGCGATGCGCGTCATGTCAGGTGGAGGCGAGCGAGTCGCCCGCGAGGAGCGCGCGGGCGCGCTCGAGCACCTCGGGCGGGAAGGCGCGCGAGCGCCGCTCGGTCGCGTCGAGGCACACGACGGTGAACGTGCTGGTCGCCGCGACGTCGCCGGTCTCGCCGTTGATCATCTCGTGGACGAAGCGGATCACCTTGTCGCGCACCTCGAGCATGGTCGTGCGCACCATGACGACGTCGCCGCCGTAGAGCTCCTTGCGGTACGCGGTGTCCTGCTGGACCGCGGCCAGGTGGATCTCGCCGCTGCGCAGTCGCGACGGCCGCAGCCCCAGCATCGCGTAGAACTGCCAGCAGGCCTCCTCGAAGCGCTCGCCGTACGCCCGGACGTTGATGTGGCCCATGTGGTCGCACTGCCAGCGGTGCACGGTCCCGCGCGCCGTTTCCACGGGGCGACTCATCGGCGAACCCCTGGAACCGGGGTCAGATTTGAATCCGACCCCGGTGTTGTTCTTGCCGCCGTCGCCTTCATCGCCCGATCTCCGGTAGCAGCCCGCGCTCGACGAGGCGGTCGACCAGCGCGCGCATCGCCTTGCCGCGGTGCGACAGCGCGTTCTTGCGTTCGAGCGGCAGCTCGGCGCCGGTGAGCCCCGACGACAGGTCCTCGAAATGCGGGTCGTAGCCGAAGCCCCCGCTGCCGCGCGGCCGATCGACGACCCTGCCGTGCCAGCGGCCCTCCGCGATCACCGGCTCCGGGTCGTCGGGATGCGTGACGACGACCAGCACGCAGGCGTAGTGCGCGCGGCGATCGTCGACGCCGGCGAGCGCGTCGATGAGCTTGGCGTTGTTGCGCGCATCGGAGCGCGGGTCGCCGGCGTAGCGGGCGCTCTGCACGCCGGGCGCCCCGCCGAGCGCCACGACGCAGATCCCGGAGTCGTCTGCGAGGGCGGGCAGCCCGGCGTGGCGGCTCGCGTTGCGGGCCTTCGCGAGCGCGTTCTCGACGAACGTCGGGTGCGGCTCCTCGGCTTCGGGCACCTTGAGCTCGTCCTGCGCGACGACGTCGATCGCGTAGGGCGCGAGCAGGCGTCGGAACTCGCGCAGCTTGCCCTCGTTGCCCGAGGCCAGCACCAGCCGGTGCATCTCGTCGCCGCGCACGCGCTAGCGCCCCAGCGCCGCCCGCTGCGCCGCGACGAGCGACGCGATCCCGCCGCACGCGAGCTCGAGCAGCAGGTCGAACTGCTCGCGCGAGAACGGCGCGCCTTCCGCGGTGCCCTGCACCTCGACGAAGCCGCCCGCGCCGGTCATCACGACGTTCATGTCGGTATCGCACGCCGAGTCCTCGCGGTAGTCGAGGTCGAGCAGCGGCGTCCCCTCGACGATGCCGACCGACACGGCCGCGACGTGGTCGCGCAGCGGGTCCGCGGCGACCAGCCCCTGCGCGCGCAGCGCCGCGATCGCATCGGCGAGCGCGACCCAGGCGCCGGTGATCGACGCGCAGCGCGTCCCGCCGTCGGCCTGCAACACGTCGCAGTCGACCCGGATCGTGCGCTCGCCGAGCGCGGCGAAGTCGGTGACGGCGCGCAGCGACCGCCCGACCAGCCGCTGGATTTCGTGCGTGCGCCCGGATTGCGCGCCTTCCGCAGCCTCGCGGCGCGAGCGCGTGTTGGTGGAGCGCGGCAGCATGCCGTACTCGGCGGTGACCCAGCCGCGCCCCTTGCCCTTGAGGAACGGCGGGACGCCTTCCTCGACGCTGGCGGTGCACAGGACGCGCGTATCGCCCGCGCTCACCAGCACCGAGCCCTCGGCGTGCTTCGTCCACCCGCGCTCGAGCACGAGCGGGCGAAGCTCGTCGGGACGGCGATCGTGGGTACGCACGGGCAGGATCGGGGCGGGAACGGGCAGGCAGGCAGGGGTGCGGCCCCTCCATTATCCCTCGCGCGCGGCGACGAGGCGCCGAAGCTCGTCGTCGAGCGTGTGCGCCGGTCGCCAGCCGGTCGCGGCCCGGAACGACGCGGTGTCGACCTCGAGCGAGCCTGCCAGGCGGTCGACCTCGGCACGGCGGCCCGCGAAGAACCCGGCGAGCTTGAGCAGCGGCACCGGCACGTAGGCGAGCGGCACCGGGCGCCCGAGGGCGGCCGCGATCGAGCGCACCAGCGACGGCGTCGAGACGGGTGCGGCGTCGGCGACGAAGTGCACGCCGCCGGGCGGCGGCACGGCGTCCAGCGCCGCCACCAGCGCGTCGCACAGGTTCGCGAGCCCGATCACGCTGCGCCGGTTGTCGATGGCCGCGAACGGCAGCGTGCGGCCCGACGCGACGGCGTCGACCAGGCGTGCGACGTTGCCGGCGGCCCCGGGGCCGATCACGAGCGGTATGCGCAGCAGGACGGCGATCGTCGGCGTGCCGCGCGTGGCGTCGACGACCATCGCCTCGGCGTCGCGCTTGCTCCGCCCGTAGGCGTCCTGGGGCGCGGGCGCGTCGTGCGGACCGAACGGCCGGCCGGGTGGCGTCGCCTCGCCGTTCACCTTCACGCTGCTCGCGAAGACGAAGCGCGTGACGCCGGCCGCCACGGCCGCACGGGCGAGCGCCGCGGTCGCATCGACGTTCGCCGCACGGAACGCGCGCTCGTCCTCGGCAGCGCGCAGCGGCGTCGCATGGACGCGCGCGGCGAGGTGCACGACAGCGGAGACGCCTTCCAGCGCCTGCGCGAGCGCCGCTGGCGTGGCGGCCTCGAGCGCGCCCACCGCGATCGCGTCGGGGATCTCGTCGTCGGCGTCGCGGACGATCTCCCGCACCGTTCGCCCCGCGGCGCGCAGCCGAGCGACCAGCGCGCGGCCGACGAATCCCGCCGCCCCGGTGACCGCCACGAGGTCGCTCATAGCCATTTCCACCCGTGCTTGCGGTAGTAGCGCCAGCCGCCGCGAACGAAATGCCCGATGTGCTTCACGCCCTTGCGCGCCGCGCCGCCGCCATGGTGCACGACCTCGAACGACGGGACGTAGGCGGTCCGGGCGACCTTGTTGAGCCGCACCGTCCAGTCGAAGTCCTCGAAGTACAGGAAGAAGCGCGGGTCGAAGCCGCCGGTCTGGTCGATCGCCTTGCGCCGCACCAGCATGCACGCCCCGGACATCGCCGGGATGTCGACGATCTCCCGCGCGGGATCCGCGTCGACGACGTCGCGCATCTCGTAGCGCTCGAGGCGCCGGCGGAACAGCGTGCGGCCGAGCGTCGGCAGGAAGCCGCGCAGCGCCAGGTCGAGCACCGCGGGCTTGCGCTTGACCAGGTATTCGCGCGCGCCATCGCGCCGGTGCACCTGCGGCGCAATCGCGCCGACGTCGGGATGCGCGTTCATCCAGCGCACGCCGTTGACGATCGCGTCGGCCGCGAGCTCCACGTCGGGATTGAGCACGAGATGGTAGTCGGCGCCGCTCCCGTGCAGCACCAGGTTGTGCGCGGCGCCGTAGCCGATGTTCGCGTGCCCGTGCAGGTAGGTCATCTGGACGCCCGAGTCGGCGAAGCGCGTCTTGCCGAGCTCGATCACCTTGGTCGCGATGCCGCGGTCCGCGCTGTTGTCGATCAGCGCGACGTTGACCGTGCGCACGA
Source organism: Casimicrobiaceae bacterium (assembly GCA_035711225.1). Taxonomy (GTDB): domain Bacteria; phylum Pseudomonadota; class Gammaproteobacteria; order Burkholderiales; family Casimicrobiaceae; genus VBCG01. The sequence continues at coordinate 5,192 of DASTCK010000116.1, read as the reverse complement.
CGCCGGACTCGCGCGCGGCGCCGACCGCGAGCGCGAGCTTGCGCAGGCAGCGCTCGAGCAACTGCCAGTCGGGGCGGTACGTGACGATCGACACCTGCAGCGACGACGGGACGACGGTTTCGTAGACCAGCGGCACGCCGCTGTCGTCGTCGGGAGGGGAGGCCACGGGTCGGACGGTCGCGGCGTCGGCGCGCCGTCTGGAGCGAAGTCGGGTGCGCTAGAATCCGGCGAATCGCATGCGGCGTCAACTCGCGCGCCGCCTGTCGTCTCGAGGCCCCGCGAATGTCCCAGGACGCCCATCCGCTGCGCGCGAAGCTCGCGGCCGGACGCACGCTCGCCGGCATCTGGTCGCTGATCCCGTCGGCGCCGCTGGTCGGCACGCTCGCCGCGTCCGGCTTCGACTTCGTGATCCTGGACGCCGAGCACGGCGCGTACGACTTCGCGACGCTCGACGCCGCGATCACCGCCTGCGAGGACGGCGGCGCCTCGCCGCTCGTGCGCACGCCGGGCGCCGACGCGTTCTTCATCCAGCGCGCGCTCGACCTCGGCGCCGACGGCGTCGTCGTGCCGCAGGTCGCCGACGCGGACGCGGCGACGCGCGCGATCGCGATGATGCATTTCGCGCCGGCGGGCACGCGCGGCTACAACCCGTTCACGCGCGGCGGCCGCTATGGAATCGCCCCGCAGCCGAAGCTCGCGGCGGGCTACCCGTTCTCGTGCGTGATGGTCGAGTCGCCCGCCGCCGCGCTGCACCTCGAGCGCATCGTCGAGCACCCGTCGCTCGATTTCGTCTACCTCGGCATCTACGACTACTCGGTCGCGATCGGCATTCCCGGCCAGGTCGAGGACCCGCGCGTGCAGTCGTTCATCGAGCGTTCGGCGCGCATCGTGCGCGGCGCGGGCAAGGCGATCGGCACCACCGCGATGAACCGCATCCAGACCGCGCGGCTCGCGGGACAGGGCGTGAACGTGCTCCTCTACGGCACCGACACCTGGGCGGTCGGCCGCGCGGCGAAGGAAGGCCTCGACCTCTACGCGTCGGCGGTGAAGCGATGAGCGGCGCGCCGATGCCGCAGGCGCGGGTGCGCCACGACGCCCGCGCGCTCGCGGCGTTCGCGCGCGCGCTGTTCGTTCGCGGCGGCATGCGCGACGACATGGCGCGCGACGTCGCCGACGTGCTCGTCGAAGGCGATCTGCTCGGCCACACGACGCACGGCCTCGCGCTCGCCGCCCTCTACCTCGACGAGCTCGCGAAGGGCAGCATGAAGGGGGCGGGCGAGCCCGCCGTCGTCAACGCTGCGCTCGCGGCACAGACCTGGGACGGCGGGCGCCTGCCCGGGCCGTGGCTCACGCTGCGCGCGCTCGACGCGGCGATGCTGATGGCGTCGACGCAGGGCACCGGCACCGTCGTCATCCGCCGCTCGCACCACATCGCGTGCCTCGCCGCGTACCTCAAGCGCGCGACCGATCGCGGCAAGATGGCACTCGTCTACAGCTCCGACCCGGTCGCGGCGAGCGTCGCGCCGTTCGGCGCGGTGAGCCCCGTGTTCACGCCCAATCCGCTGGCCGCGGGCATCCCGACCTCGGGCGACCCGATCCTGCTGGACGTGTCGTCGAGCTACACGACCAACGGCCTCACGGTGAGGCTGCACAAGGCCGGGCAGAAGCTGCCGCATCGGTGGGTCCAGGACGCGCGCGGCAACGCGACCGACGATCCGCGCGTGCTGTTCGAGGAGCCGAAGGGGACGCTGCTGCCGCTCGGCGGGCTCGACGCCGGGCACAAGGGCTACGCGCTCGCGCTCCTGATCGAGGCGATGACCGCGGCGCTCGCCGGGTTCGGTCGCGCGGACCCGAAGGAAGGCTGGGGGGCGACCGTGTTCGTGCAGGTGCTCGACCCGCGCGCGTTCGGGGGGGTCGACGCCTTCCTCCGGCAGATGGACTGGCTCGTCGACGCGTGCCACGGCGCGACGCCGCGTCCCGGCGTCGAGCGCGTGCGCCTGCCCGGCGAGCGCGGTCTCGCGCTGATGCGCGAGCAGCTTGCGCAGGGCCTCGAGCTGCATCCGTCGATCATGCCCTCGCTCGTGCCCTGGGGCGAGAAGCTCGGCGTGCCCGTGCCTGCGCCGCTCTAGGTCCTCATCCCGCCGCTCTCCCCGGGAGCGGGGAGAGGGCCACGGTCGCTCGACCGTCGGGGGTCAGGAACGTGCCCGACAGCGGGATGCTCAGGCGAGCGTCACCATTGCCGGCACCGCGAGCATCACCACGACGACCGCCCACGCCCACAACGCGGGATCGGTCCAGTCTACGAGCCGGTTCAGCGCGACGGGCGCGCGGCGGGCGTTCGTCGGGGCGTCGTTCGAGTCCATGCCCGACATTGTCCGCGGGCGGGCTGACGGATGGGGCACCGATGCGACGAGGGCGCGGGTTCCACCGACGAAAGTCGGTGGAGCGGGACAGGTCGCGCAGGCTACGGTCGAGCGGACGCGCTTCGCGCGCCGCTCACCTTTCGCGCGGGCCCCTTCGACGGGGGACCGGGTGAGTGCCGGGGTCCCGGATCAGCGGGCGTTCACGGCGCGCCCGCCATCTCGGATGGCGGGCGCTCGGCAATCGCTGCGTGGGCCTTCCGCGTCGGAGGGTCGGAGCCTACCCGAGGCGCCCCGCGACAACGCGCCGGATGCCGGCCAGATCGCGCCGGATCTCGATCGCTGCGAATCCGGCCTCCGCGAACAGCGCGGTCACCGCCGCCGACTGGTCGTAGCCGTGCTCGACGGCGAGCCATCCTGCCGGCGCGAGCTTCGCCGGGGCGCCCTCGACGATCGTGCGCAACGCCCCGAGCCCATCGTCGCCTGGCGTCAACGCGACCGGCGGCTCGTGCCGCAGGTCGCCCTCGCCCAGGTGCGCGTCGCCCGCCGCGACGTAGGGCGGATTGGCGACGATCGCGTCGAACGGCGCACGCTCGTTCGCGAGCGCGCCGTACCAGTCCCCCCGCGCGTACGACACGTTCCCGATGCCCAGTCGATCGCCGTTCGACCGCGCGACCGCGAGCGCGTCCTCCGACATGTCGGTCGCCACCACCTGCGCGAGCGGGCGCGCGTTCGCGATGGCCAGCGCGATGGCGCCCGAGCCGGTGCCCAGATCAGCCACGCGAACCGCGCGGTCGGCGGGCAGCCGCTCGAGGACGCAATCGACCAGCGTCTCGGTCTCGGGGCGCGGAATCAGGACCGCGGGCGTGACGACGAGGTCGAGCCCGTGGAACTCGCGGCGCCCGGTCAGGTAGGCGACCGGCTCGCCGTCGCGGCGGCGCTTCGCCAGCGCGAAGAACGCGTCGACGCGCTCGCGCGGCAGCTCGTCGGTCGCGTGCGCGACGAGCCACGCGCGGTCGACGCGAAGCGCGTGCGCGAGCAGCACCTGCGCGTCGATCGGCACGAGGCCCGACTGCGCGAGCGCGCGGCGGACCGTCATCGCGTCCATTCACTCGGCCGCGTAGATCGCGAACAGGCGAAGCCGCTGCTCGTAGTAGTCGCCCCAGCCTTCGTCGACCATGCCGATCTTCGCCAGCACGCGCTGGGAGGCGCGGTTGCCCGGATGCGTGATGCCGATGATGCGCGCGAGGCCGACGTCGTCGAAGCCGTAGTCGCGCATCGCCGCCGCCCCCTCGGTCGCGAAACCCCGGCCCCACGCCTCGGGCACGAGCCGGTAGCCGATCTCGATGTCGCTGGACTTGCCCGCGTACTTGAGCGAGAACCACCCGACGAACGCGCCGGTGTCGCGGCGCGAGGCGTGCCAGACGCCCAGATCCGCGTACAGCCGCGGCAGGCGCCTCATGCGCGGGAACCAGAAGCGGACGACCTCGTCGCGCGTGTGCACGCGACCGTCGCCGATGTACTTCATGACGCGCGGATCGCCGTCGAGGCGCACGATGTCCTCGACGTCGCCGGGCGCGAACTCGCGGAAGTCGAGGCGCAGCGTCTGCAGCCATGGGTTAGGGGTCAGACCCGGGTTCTGCTTCGGGGTCAGACCCCGGTTCTGCCTGCCTGGGCTCTGACCCCGGTTTTCGCGCTGGGTCCGACCCCGGTCTTTACCCCGGTCTTCGCGGTCCCGCCCCCGCGTCCCGCTCCCCGCCGACGCGGACGCGGACCTCCTCACGCCGTCTCCCCCGCCAGCGACGCGAGCTGCTCGGCCTGGAACTCGTGCTGGAGCGCGGCGACGATCTCGTCGAGCTCGCCGTCCATGATCGCGTCGATCCGGTAGAGCGTCAGGTTGATGCGGTGGTCGGTCACGCGTCCCTGCGGGAAATTGTAGGTGCGGACGCGCTCGCTGCGGTCGCCCGAGCCGATCAGGCCCTTGCGCGTCGCCGCCTCCCTGCGCTGGCGCTCGCTGCGCTCGCGGTCGAGCAGCCGCGAGGCGAGCACCGCCATCGCCTGCGCGCGGTTGCGGTGCTGCGAGCGGTCGTCCTGGCATTCGACGACAAGCCCGCTCGGCAGGTGGGTGATGCGCACCGCGGAATCGGTCTTGTTGACGTGCTGCCCGCCCGCGCCGGAGGAGCGGAACGTGTCGATGCGCAGGTCGGCCGGGTTGATCTGGATGTCGGCGATCGGATCGGCCTCCGGCATCACGGCGACGGTGCACGCGGACGTGTGGATGCGGCCCTGGGCCTCGGTGGCCGGCACGCGCTGCACGCGGTGCCCGCCCGACTCGAACTTGAGCTTCGCGTACGCCCCGTCGCCCGCGACCCGCACGATCACCTCGCGGTAGCCCCCGAGCTCGGACGGCGACGACGAGACCACCTCGACCTTCCAGCCCTGCCGTTCGGCGTAGCGCGCGTACATGCGCAGGAGGTCGCCCGCGAACAGCGCGCTCTCGTCGCCGCCGGTGCCGGCCCGGATCTCGAGGAACACGTTGCGCGTATCGTTCGCGTCCTTCGGCAGCAGAGCCGCCTGCAACTCTCGCTCGAGCGCCTCCATGCGCGCGCGCGCGGCCGCGCGCTCGTCGTCGGCATAGGCCCTCATCGAAGGGTCCGCCGCCATCTCGTCGGCGGCGGCGACGTCCGCTTCGGCATCGCGCCAGGCGCGGAAGCGCTCGACGACCGGTGTCACCTCGGCGTGCTCCTTCGCATACGCTCGGAATCGCTCCATGTCGCTCGCCGTCTCCGGCGCGGCGAGCAGGTGCTCGAGCTCGGCGAGGCGCGTCGCGAG